>JAYVTU010000198.1:0-26119 GCA_043788485.1 Planctomycetota bacterium | reverse complement strand
CCGTCACTGAAGCAGAAGCCGGTGAACGCGTTCACGTTGGACACGACGAGGCCGAGGTCTTCGATGAGCTTGCGGGTTTGGCGGGCATCAGCGTCGGTGAACTTGTCGGGCCGCATGTGCGGTTTGTCGGCCATGATCTCGACGCCGCGGTAGCCGATGCGCGCGATGGTTTGGATCGCCTCGTCGAGGGTCGATTGCTTGAAGGCGTTGGTCGAGAATGCGAGCTGGGAGCGTTTCATGGGATTTGCGGCCGGGGAAACACGGCCCAAGGGCCGTCGCTAAACGGGGGAGCGGACGGGATCGACGATGAATCCTCTGCGGCCGCGCGGCGTGAATCGTACTTGATCGCCGGATTGCAGGCCATGGCGGGCGAACCAGGAGCGCCAACCGCGCCAGCGGAACATTTTCTGGTGGGCGACGATGTCGGTCTCGACGGGATCGGCGCCGGCGAGGTGGAGCGTGATCGGCTCGCCGAGCTCGCGGCGCGTCTTGCCGCCGAGGGCGTCGGCGGGGAACTGGCTGAGGATGGCGGTGAGGCGGAGCTGGCTCTGGCGGAGAGAGCCGGCGGTGAGTTTCACATTGAAGGATGCGGGGGATGCGGCGGGCGCGATGCGCTGACCGTGTCGCGGATCGGTGTCGCTCGGGAGCGTGTACCAGGCTCGCATGTTCTGCGGCTTGTACCGCGGGTGCTGCGTGGTGGGCTCGACGTCGCGGAGCCAGAGGAGCGTGGCGTAACGCGAATTTCGGCGGCTGGCCCAGTATGCCGCGGCGCCGTGGATCAGCTTGTCGAACTGGTGACGGATGCGATCGACGCCATCGGGCGTGAGACGATCGGCCATCCACACGCGATCGACGACGGCCGTCGCGACAAACGGCCCGCCGCTGACCTTGAAGTAGATGCGCTCCCCGGGCACGATGCAGCCGAAGGGCGGCATCGGCGTCTTGGTGAGCCGACACTCGACAACCTTGCGGCCCTCGAGGATGAGCCGATCGTACGGCGTCACGAGAATGGCAACATGCACAGCCACGCCGAAGCTCCGTTCGTAGAACGCTACGGCGAGCATGTTACAATGGAATGCATGAGCGAATCGAATCAACCCGACGTCGAAACTGCCCCCGCCCTTGCCGCCGTCAGCGTGGCCGCCGCGCCGCCGCTTGATGATGACGCGCTGCAGCGAGCCGTGGAGGCGATCCTCATCAGCGTCGAGCGACCGATCGCCGCGGGGAAGATCGGCGACGCCGCCGGTGGTCAGCCCGTGAAACGCATCGCCGAGGCCGTCGCGCGGCTCAACGAGTTTTACGAGAAGCACGAGCGCAGCTTCCGCATCGAGCAGGTCGCCGGGGGTTACCAGATTCTGACGCTGCCCGAGCACCGCGAGCTCATCGCCGCCCTGCACAAGAGCCGCGAGGACAACAAGCTCTCGCCGTCGCAGCTCGAGACGCTGGCCATCATCGCCTACAAGCAGCCGATCATGCGCGCGGAGATCGAGACGGTGCGCGGCGTCTCCAGCGGCGAGGTCGTCCGCACGCTCATGGACCGCCACATGGTCAAGATCGTCGGCCGCGCCGAAGAGCTCGGCCGGCCCATGCTCTACGGAACGACCAAAACCTTCCTCGAAGTCTTCGGCCTCGCCAGCCTCAAAGACCTGCCCAAACGCGAAGAGCTGCAGAAGCCATGATGATGCGCCTCTCCATTTCGCGTCACGCCATCGCCGCGATCGCCCCGCTGCTGCTGCTCGCCGCCGCGCTCACCGGCTGCGGCCCCTACGAGCTGCGCGGCCGGGTCATCGAGGGCCCCGTCTCCTCCGTCAGCATCGTCCGCGCCGATGATCCGCGCCTCACCGCATCCGGCGGCCTGACCAACAGCACCATCGCCCTCACACTCGACCCTACCAGCCTCGGCAGCAAACCGATCGGCTCCACGCTCACCGACACCGAAGGCAACTTCTCCCTCGCCATCACCGAAGCCGGGGCCGGCGTCCTCGAATACCAGATCGGCGTCCTCGCACGCCGCGCTGGTTACACGCCCGCCGAGAATTTCATGCCGCTGCCCCCGGCCGGCAAACGCGTCCTCGTCACACTGACGCGCGGCTCCGACCGTGTCAGCAAGCCCGACAATCCGATCGACGACCTCAAGCGTTTCGGCAACCCGCCCAAGCCGTGAGGCCCGGGTGCCACGGCCAGCGAGTCCGCGAGTCGGCCTTGCCTCCCATTTGTCCCACGCCCATCGCAGCGGTAACATCCCCGTCACTTTCCACGCGAACTCCGGCCAGGAGGCAACCCCCGTGCGTCACCAAACCGTTCTGCTCATGGGTCCCCCCGGCGCCGGCAAAGGCACACAGGGCCGCATCCTCGGCAACATTCCCGGCTTCTTCCACTGCGCCTGCGGCGATGTCTTCCGCCGACTCAATCCCTCCTCCGAACTCGGCCAGATCGTCATCGACTACTCCTCACGCGGCGAGCTCGTGCCCGACGATGTCACAGTCAAAATCTGGCACGCCCAGATCCGCGCCCAGCAAGGCCTCGGCGCCTACAAGCCCGAGACCGACCTGCTCGTCCTCGACGGCATCCCGCGCACCGTCCCCCAGGCCAAGATCCTCGAAGAGGAAGTCGAAGTCCTCGCCCTCATGCACCTCGTCTGCCGCGATGAGGAGAAGATGATCGAGCGCCTCCGCCGCCGCGCGATGCGCGAGAACCGCATCGACGACGCCAAGGAATCCGTCATCCGCCACCGCTGGGACGTCTACCAGAAGGAGACCGCCCCGGTGCTTGCGCACTATCCCAAGAAGCTCATCCGAGAGATCAATGTTCTCGTCAGTCCCGCGGAGGTGCTGCGCCAGATTCTCGAAGTCGTGATCCCGATCCAGAATGAGCATTTCAAGCGACTGGGCCGCAGCGAGTGATCCGCCGCATCGGCGCGGCGAGCGTGGAGAGGCGTTTGGCAAACAGCAGGTGCGGCTCACCCTTGAGTTCCACGCCCAGCGGCTTCGTCATGGTGTTCACGCGGATCTCCGCCTCCGCCCGTTGAAGCGGCCATCGTTCGTGCATCACCTGGCCGCGCAGCAGTCCGCCCCGGCTGTCCGTAGCAAACATCCAGTAACGCTCCGTCAGAAATTCATCCAGCGATCCCGGCAGGCTTTCAAACACATCGCCGACCGGGCGATACGTCGCATCGAACTCCGCCGGACCGTGCACGCGCGTGGAGTGATATTCGATCGCCGCACCGTCGTGCCGGAAACGCATCGCCGCGAGTTGATAGTTCAGGTGCCAGATTTTTCGCGCCGTCATCACCGCCAGCCAGCTCTCCGCGTCGAGGCTGAAAAACCAGACGCCCCGCTTCTCGCCGTCCGACACATATGTCCGCACGTTGAGCTCCGCGAACGCACCGGTCGTCGGCACCGGCGGCAGCCATCGCAATCGGATCCCGCTCATGTGAAACGGCACGACGCCGATCCACGCCGTCCCGCCGCGCCTCTCGATCTCCAGCCCCGCCGGCACGTGCGGCCGCAACTCCGCCTCATCGACCGGCCAGTGCGCGAACAGAAGATCGTGCCACACCATTTTCATCGCCAAACCCATATCCGCTCCTTCAAGCCCGGGGATGAGTCCGCGAATCCCCGGGGTATCCGACGCGTTAAAACACCTGTTTCGCACTCGCCTCCGGGTGCGCTTCGTCGAGCCGCCGAGAAAGCTCCGGCAGATGGCACGTGGGCACCGCCGGGAATAAGTGGTGTTCCAAATGATAGAACATGCTGTAAGAGACGAAGTTTTTCAGCCAGCCGCGCTGCGTGCGGGCGATGGTGTGATCGGCGTCGCAGCCGTGGTGCACGGTCCACACGGCGAAGAATCCCGTGAAGCACTCACCGGCGAGCATCGCCGCGGTGTGCCAGCGCAGGGCCTCGGGCATCGCCGCGCCGCCGCACCAGGCGAGCATCGCCACACCAATCACCGCCGCCGCTTCGCCGCCGATCCAGCGCCGCTTCGCCGCACTGCCCAGACTCCACGCCCAGTAGTGAAGCCGCACCGGAAACGCAGGCCCGTCGAGCAACGCCCGCAACCACGGCCAGTTCGCGTGCCCCGCCTCGATGTCCTGCTCATCGAGACAGTGGCGGTGATGGTGCAGGTGCGTGACCTGCACCGCGTGCATGGAGCCCATCATGAGGACGCTGAGCGTCGCGAGAATCGCATCGTGCGCCCGCCGCGGGATGCCGAGACAGTAGTGCTGGGCGTTGTGTGAGAGTCGCAGGCCGGTGAGAAAGAAGAAGAAGGAAGCCACGGCGCCGACGATCCGCCACTCGTTCGCGTAACAGATCACCGACATGATCAGCCACGGAAGAGGCAGCGTGACTTCCCACAGTTTCTCCCACCACCGCAGCGCCACCAGATCGCGCCAGTCCACGCCCGTTTCAAATCCGTGCTCGACATGATTGCTCGCCATGACCGTTCTCCTGATCAAGTTCCCGTTTAGCCGCGACCCGAATCCGCGAGAGGAGCGCGTCGCGTGCTACCGCATCGCCGCCGCACCGTACACGATCGTCAGGTACGTGAAGACCACCGTCAGCCCGCGCTCGCCGAGTTTCAGCCACCACGCCGTCAGATACGGCGTCGCATCAAACAGCACGATTTGCAGGCTCAGACGCACGCCCCAGAACACCGCGATGAAGCCGCAGAGCGTCCGGGCCAGCGGCGTGCCCGACGCGAGCGCGGCGGTGTTGAGCAGCGTGAGCGTGCCGAAGCCGATGATGACCATCACGATGAACGCGCCGTGGACCCAGACGAGCTGGCGGGTGAAGAGCGTGAGCTTCGCCAGTTCTTCGCCCCACTTGAGCTTGAGCGGCACGAGCGCCGAGGCGATGAGGATGCCGAAGTGCATCACGCCGCCGAGGAGAAGGAGCGTTTGCAGATGTGCCGTGAGAAATGTCATGGCAGGCCTCCGTGGGTGACGCCGATCACATGCAGCAGCGGGAGCATCACGCGCTCGATGAAGATGGGCGGGAAGAGGATCGCCGCGGGGGCGACCGTGAAGAACACCGTGAAGAGCCAGCCGCGGATGCCGCTGGCGAGCCTAAGCCGACGGCCCGTGGCGGAGCGCTCGATGAGCAGGCCGAGGCCTTGGAGCATGAAGTAGACCGTGGGCAGGCCGAACCCGCCGCGCGCCGGGACGGAGATCACGATTTCGTGGAGCAGTCCTGACGCGGCGAACACGGCGAGGGTCGCAGCCGTTACGCCCCACCGCCGCGCCGCCGGCCGGAAGACCCACTGCTGCGCCACATCGCGGAACCCCATGTTCCACCGCTTCCCCCAGAACTCCGCCAGGCTCGTCGCCGCGACCGGGCACTGCATGATCGGCCGCGCGTCGCGGCCCGCCAGTTGCCACGCAAACGCCAGCATGCGGAACGCCGCGAAATGCACCAACACCACCATTCCCGCCAGCCCGACCGCGCCCGCCACATAAGCGCTGCGCGGCATGAGCCACGCCGCAGCGCCCCACAACAACGCCGCCCCGATCGCGCCGCACCCGAGCGCCAGCGCCCAATCCGCGGCGTCGGGCCTCCGCACGACAGTTCGCCGATGATCGAGAAACACCGTCGCATCCATCCCAACCCACATGACTACAAACGCCGCCTTCATCGCGACGCCCGACGTCACGCCGTTCGCCCGCGCCCCGCGCAGGCTCAAAAGCTTGAACGTGAAGAACGCCGCCAGACACAGCGCCACCATCACGCTCCAGTCCGGCACGCCCCATGGATCAATCGCGAAGTTCATGACAGCACCTTCGGTCAGATTTCCCAGAACCCGGTGAGCCGGTGTCCGCTCCGCCGCCCGCCGCGGCCACCGTCGATTTCACATTTGCCGCCGGCGCAGTATCGATTCCGTGCGATGACCCCATACATCCGCCGCAGCACCGGCATCGCGCCGCGCACGCGGCTCGCCCAAACCAGCGGCCTCGCCCACCACACCCGCTCCGCGATCGCCAACACCGCATCCGCGCCACCGAGCAATTCGCCGTCCGGCCGCAGCAACCACACCTGCACCATCAACTCAGCGCGTTCCAGCTTTAGTTTTTCACCGACCCACCGCCGCTGCAACGGTGTGAGCACAAATCCACGCCGTTTGAGCGTCTGCCCCCAGAACCGCGCCCCACGCCGACAGATCGTGCATCGGCCGTCGTAAAACACCAAGCCCGCGAACACCGGTTTCGCCGCAGCCCTCCGCGTGGGAGTCGTGAGATGCCAATGTTTTCCGTGCGTTTGTGCCAACATGGTGGGCTCCTTACGCCGGATCGAGCTTCACGATCTCTTCGGGGCCGAGGACGTGCTTCGTTTCCGCGCCTTGGCGGAGGCGGTTGAACACGTAGAGATTTCCGAAGTGCATCAAACCGAGCACGACGAGGACCCAGCCGATTTTCGTGCTGAGGACCTCGATGACCTGCTGCGTATTGAGCGGGTGGTCGTTGCCCTTGAGGGAGAGTGTGACGTACCCGATGTTGATGAGGTGGAAGCCGACGACGAGGAGGTGGTTCACGGAGTCGGCGAGGGCTTCGCGGCCGCCGAAGGCATCGACGAGAAAGATGCGGCCGTTGCGGTGGAGCGTGCGTGCGACCCAGACGGTCAGGGCGATGCTTAGAAGGAGGTAGATGACGTAGCCGACGGTGGTGTACATGGCGGGGTCTCCGGCATATTCACTCATGTTTGTTATTTCAGTCATGACAGAAATCCTGTTTCAAAAAAAAGGTTGGGGTCGCTGCGGGTCAGCCGCGGGTCTTGGAGCGCGAGGGGAGCATGCGGCCGAGGCGCGAGCCGGCCTTGGCCATGCCCAGAACGACACTGCGCGGCAGGCGGCGGACCTGGTCGTACCAGGTGCTCATCGTCTCGACGAAGCCCAGCATCTCCGAGAGGCGCTGGTGCGTGTAGCGGTCTTCCTTGCTGCCCTCGGATTCGAGGACGCACTGGCGGAGCATGATGAGCGTCGGGTCGATCTCGCGGCGTTTGCGCTCGTCCATGACGATCTCGTACATCTCCCAGATGTCCTTGAGCGTCTCGAAATAATCGCGGCGGTCGCCGAGGCGCTGGACGCTCTTGACGATGCCCCACCCCTGCAGCTCGCGGAGACTGGTGCTCACGTTGGACCGGGCGACGGAGAGCGTCTCGGCGATCTGCTCGGCGTTGAGGGGCTCGGAGGAGACGAAGAGCAGCGCGTGGATCTGGGCCACCGTGCGGTTGATCCCCCACTTGGTCCCCATCTCGCCCCAGTGGAGCACGAATTTTCGCTGTGTCGGCGTGAGCTGCATGTCTGTTTCTCAAATTTCAGTCTTTACTGAATTTACTGTCCGACACGCCGGGAGTCAAGAGGCGGGTTGATTTTATTTTGGGGGCGATGGTCCGGAGGAATGAAATCATCGGAGCCCGCCGTGCCCATGCCACGGGCCGGGCCCCACGGACCCGCTGACCGTAGGTTTCGGAATGACGCCGATCGAGCGCACAATGGTTAACCAATCCGTCCAGATAGAACGCGGTTTTTTATCATTTCCGCGTGACACTTTCCGCCGCAGCGGGCTAAAATGCCAAACCCAAAAGGCGTATACCCCCTACCGCTCCCCCGCGTCGGCCCCGATGCAGGAAAACCGCCATGACCCAATTCCGCTCCGCCGTCCTGACCGCTGTCGCCCTCGCTTTCGCATGCGTCACCGCCGCGCCGGCCGCCCCGCCGACCGTGCAGTTCAACCGCGACATCCGGCCGATCCTCAACGAGAACTGCTTCGCCTGCCACGGCCCCGACGCCAAGCAGGCCAAGGGCGATTTGCGCATCCATCTCCGCGAGTCGGCGATCGTGGCCAACAAAAAGGGCGACATCGCCATCGTCCCCGGCAAGCCCGACGAGAGCTCGATCGTCAAGCGCATCTTCACGACCGATCCCAAGACGATCATGCCCCCGCCCGATTCGCACAAGACGCTCAAGCCCGAGCAGAAGGAACTGCTCAAGGCCTGGATCACACAGGGCGCGGAGTATCAGAAGCACTGGGCATACATCGCGCCGGTTCGGCCCGAGCTGCCGGCCGTGCAGAACGCCAATTGGCCGCGCAACGAGATCGACCGCTTCATCCTCGCCAAGCTCGAGAGCCGCAAGCTGTCGCCGTCGCCCGAGGCCGACAAGCGCACCCTGATCCGTCGCGTGACGTTCGACCTGACCGGTCTGCCGCCGACGCTCGAAGAGGTCCGCGCGTTCGTCGATGACAAGAGCCCCGATGCGTACGAGAAGCTCGTCGATCGCCTCTTCAAGAGCCCGCACTACGGCGAGCGCATGACGATGTGGTGGCTCGACGGCGCACACTACGCCGATTCCAACGGCTACCAGTCCGACTGGCAGCGCTTCCAGTGGCCGTGGCGCGACTGGGTCATCGATGCGTTCAACGACAACAAGCGATTCGATCAGTTCACGATCGAGCAGGTCGCCGGCGATCTGCTGCCGAATGCGACGACCGAGCAGCGCGTCGCCACGGGCTTCTACCGCAACCACCGCATCAACACCGAGGGCGGCACGATCGCGCAGGAGTGGCTCGTCGAGACCTGCATCGACCGCGTCGATACGACGTCGCAGGTGTTCCTGGGCCTGACGCTCGGCTGCGCCCGCTGCCACGATCACAAATACGATCCCTTCACGCAGAAGGATTTCTACTCGCTCTTTTCGTACTTCTACAACGTGCCGGAGAAGGGCAACGGCGACGCCGAGAGCCCCGTGAGCCACGCCCCGAAGATGAGGGCTCCGACCCGGGCGGATTTGATCGCCATCGCGGAACTCGACGCGACCATCGCCGCCCAGGAAAAGGCGCTGAAGGAAAAGGAAGGATCGATCCCCGCGCTGCAGGCGGCGTGGGAGAAGAGCGCGACCGCCGCCGCCGTTGCGAACGCCAAATCAGGAACCACGTGGACCGTGATACAGCCCACCGAGGTCAAGGCTCTGAGCGGCGCCGAGATCAAGAAGCAGCCCGATGCGTCGATGCTCGTCACGGGGACCGTCCCCGAAAACGATCAATACACGATCTCATTCGCTCCCACGGTGAAACAGATCACCGCGCTGCGTCTCGAAGCCCTGCCCGATCCATCGCTGGGCGGCAAGGGCCCGGGCCGTCCGCCCAACGGCAATTTTGTGCTCTCGGATGTGCGTGTCACGGTCGACGGCAAGCCCGTCAAGCTTGTCAGCAGCTCCGCGGATTTCAGCCAGGATGGCTTCCCCGTCGCGGCGGCGATCGACGCCGATCCAGTGGCGAGCGGCTGGGCCATCCATCCCAAGACCGGTGAACCGCACACGGCGATCTTCGGATTCGACAAGTCGATCGAATCCGCGGCGCCGATCAAACTCACCGTCGAACTGCTGTTCAAGGCGCCCTATTCTCAGCACCAGCTCGGCCATTTCCGTCTCTCGGTGACCGACTCGGGCTCGCCGCACCAGGCGGCCGACGCGATCGCGCAGATCCTCGTCACCGAACCGGCGAAGCGCACCGCGGAGCAGAAGCAGCAGCTCACAACTTATTTCACGGCGAATCACGCCGGTGATATCACCGCGATCCAGCGTTCGCTGACCGCCGCGCGTCAGAAGAAGGCCGCCGCGGAGCAGTCGTTCCCCGAGCTGATGGTGATGCAGGAGATGCCCAAGCCGCGCGAGGCGCACGTCCTGATCCGCGGGCAGTACGACAAGCTCGGTCCGATCGTCACCGCCGCCGTCCCCGCCGCGCTCAACGCGATGCCTGCCGGGGCGCCGAACAATCGCCTGGGCCTGGCACAGTGGCTCGTCGATCCCGCCAACCCGCTGACGGCCCGCGTGCAGGTCAACCGCTACTGGGAGATGTTCTTCGGCGTCGGCATCGTCAAGAGCAGCGAAAATTTCGGCGTGCAATCCGAGTGGCCCAGCCATATGGAACTGCTCGACTGGCTCGCCACCGAATTCGTCCGCACGGGCTGGGACATCAAGGCGATTCAGAAGAAGATCCTCATGAGCGCGACGTATCGGCAGTCCGCGAAAGTCTCGCCCGATCTGCTGGAGATGGACCCGGAGAATCGTCTGCTGGCGCGCGGGCCGCGTTTCCGTTTGCAGGCCGAGGTCATCCGTGACAACGCGCTGGCCGCCGCGGGCCTGCTGACCGAGAAGATCGGCGGGCCGCCCGTGCGTCCGTATCAGCCCGAGGGCGTGTGGGACGAGACGAGCGTCTACGGCAATCTCCGCGGCTACAAGCACGACGACGGCGACGCGCTCTACCGCCGGAGCCTCTACACCATCTGGAAGCGCACCGCATCGCCGGCGGACATGACGATGTTCGACATGCCCGGCCGCGAGGTCTGCCAGGTCCGCCGCTCGCGGACCAACACGCCGCTGCAGGCGCTGACGCTGATGAACGAGGTGACGTACGTCGAGGCCGCCCGCGTCCTGGCGCAGCGTGCGATGCGCCAGTCCCCCGCCGCCGACCCGGCGCACCGCATCGCCTACGCCTTCGAGCTCTCGACCGCGCGTCCGCCGACCGACGCCGAGGCGAAGCTGCTGCTGGCCGGTTTCAACTCGCACCTCTCGCGATTCCAGGCCGCCCCCGCCGCCGCCAAGCAGCTCATCGCGCAGGGCGATTCCAAGGCCGATCCGGCGCTCGATCCGATCGAGCTCGCCGCGTACACGATGACAACCAGCGTGATCCTGAACCTCGACGAGACGATCACCAAGGAATGACCATGTTCAATTTCCGCTCGCCCTTCGCATTGCAGGACTCGATCAACCGCCGCACGTTCCTGGCGCGCTCCGCCACCGGGATCGGCATGGCGGCGCTGAGCACGATGATGGCGCGGCCTCTTTGCGCCGCGATGGCCAACACCGCCATCGGCTCCGGCTTCTCGCCGCGCAACGCCATCGGCGGGCTCCACGACCTGCCCCACTTCGCGCCCAAGGCCAAGCGAATCATCTACCTCTTCCAGTCCGGCGCGCCGTCGCAGATGGACCTCTTCGACTACAAGCCCCGCCTCGAGGAATTCCGCGCCAAGGACCTGCCCAAATCCGTGCGCGGCGATCAGCGACTGACGGGCATGACCGCGGGACAGGCCACGTTCCCCATCGCCCCGTCGCTCTTCAAGTTTGCGCAGCACGGCCAGGGCGGCACGTGGCTAAGCGAATTGCTCCCGCACACCGCGACCATCGCCGACGACATCGCCGTGATCAAGACGATGTACACCGAGGCGATCAATCACGACCCGGCGATCACCTTCTTCCAGACCGGCCTGCAGATCTCCGGCCGGCCGAGCATCGGCTCGTGGCTCGCCTACGGGCTGGGCTCGGAGAACCGCGACCTTCCGTCGTACGTGGTGCTGACCAGCAAAGGCACGGGCCGGCGCGACGATCAGCCGATTTATGATCGCCTCTGGGGCTCGGGATTCCTGCCGACGAAATATCAGGGCGTGCGCTTCCGCAACGCCGGCGACCCGGTGCTTTATCTCTCGAATCCCCCGGGCGTCGATCCGGGCCTCCGCCGCGAGACGATCGATGAGGTGTCGCAGCTCAACAAGCTCAAGCAGGACTCCGTCGGCGATCCCGAGATCGCCACGCGCATCGCGCAGTACGAGATGGCGTTCCGCATGCAGACCTCGGTGCCCGAGCTGACGGACCTCTCGAATGAGCCGAAGCACATCGTCGATTCCTACGGCCCCGAGGTGCGCAAGCCCGGAACGTACGCGGCCAATTGCCTGCTCGCGCGCCGCCTGGCCGAGCGCGGCGTCCGATTCATCCAGCTCTTCCACATGGGATGGGATCACCACTTCGGCCTGCCCCCGGCGCTGCGCGGCCAGTGCTACGACACCGACCAGGCGTCGGCGGCGCTGCTCAAGGATCTCAAGCAGCGCGGCCTGCTCGACGACACGCTCATCGTCTGGGGCGGCGAGTTCGGACGCACCGTCTACTCGCAGGGTGCGCTGACCGCCACGAACTACGGCCGCGATCATCATCCGCGATGCTTCTCCATCTGGATGGCCGGCGGCGGCATCAAGGGCGGCGTGTCGCACGGCCAGACCGACGACTACTGCTACAACATCGAACAGGGCGGAATCCACGTCCGCGACTTGCACGCCACGATCCTGCACCTCATGGGCATCAACCACGAGAAGTTCAGCTACAAGTTCCAGGGACTCGACGCCCGCCTCACCGGCGTCGAGACGGCGCAGCTCATCGGGGATGTGATGGCGTGACGCGGGAAGGTTCCGAGTCTTGCGTCTCGGGTCTCGGGTTGAAATAAATGTTTAGCCGCGACCCGAGTCTTCGAGGGGAGCGCTCCCCTCCGCGGACTCCGGGTTGCGGCTAAACGAGATCAGAACAGCAGCTGCAACTGCACGCGGGCTGCGGTCTGGTTCTTCTTGCCCGCGGCGTCGTTGAGAAGGCCGACGCCCGAGAGGGCGGTGCCCACGGTGCCGCTGGCGGTGATGGTGTCGGGCGTCCACAGGACGTCGGCGGTGAGCTTCAGGTTGTGCTTGTTGAAGAAGTAGGTCGCGCCGACGGTGAGGATGTTGACGTAGTTGTCCGCGGTGTAGGACTTGTCGAACGCGAGATATTCCCACCGAACGAAGGGCACGAACTTGTCGGGGATGACGGCGTAACCGAGCTGGCCGGTCAGCGCATAGTTGTCGCTGCTGGGGCCGTTGGCATTGCCGGCGGCGTTGTCAAAGTGCCAGCCGTACGCGGCGCCCATGAAGGTGAGGCCCTCGTATTTGACGAGCGTGTCCAAGGTGTAGATGACGAAATCGTCGTAGGGCCCGGTCGTCGGGGTGGTCGCCGAGGCCTGGCGATCGCCGGTCGAGCCGACCTCGTAGTGGGCCGCGGCTCCGATGAATGCCGAGAAGGGGCTGCTGCTCCAGGCGACGGGTTCGAGCGTTTCGGCCCAGTCGCCGGCGAGTTTGTAGTCGACGCGGCCCGTGACGGCGAAATCGGTGGAGTCATTGGCGAAGTCGTTGCCGGTGTTGAGGAACCCGGGTCCGACGCCGCCCTGCGTGCCGGAGGCGAAACCGTCGTTGAAAGTGAAGTAGACCTTGAGGTCCTTCGTGGCGGTCCAGTCGGCGCCGACACCCTCGGTGGAGCCGTCGGCGGCGCCGTAGATGGTCTCGACGGCGCTGCGCTCGGCGGCGAGCGTGAATTTGCTGGTTATCATCTGCTCGCGCGCGAAACGGTCGGCGAATCGGCCGGCGATGAGGCGGAGATTGTCCAGCGGGCTGTAGGCGATGGAGGCTTCCTGCAGGTCGATGCCGCCGGTGTCGCGGTTGGCGTCGAGGAGGATGCGGTACTCGACCTTGGGATCGCCGATGTAGCCATCGAAGCTGAGCTTGGTGCGGCGGACGTTGAAACCGCTGACGAGGCCATCGTTGGCGGCGGGCGCCGAGCGGCCCTGGTTGTCGCGCGAGTTGATGGTGTAGCGGACATCGATCTGGCCGGCGAACTTGAGGAGGAACTTGCCGTCCTCGGAGGCGAGGAAGAAATTCTTGCCGTTGTAACCCGCGGTCGCGCCGCCCTCGGCGAAGCTGGCGCGGGTGTCGGCGTCGGAGAGGACTTCCTTGACGAGCGCCTTGACCTGCTCGGTGCGCTTCTCGTCGAGCGCCGAATCGTTCAAGCGTTCTTCAAGGTGCGATACCTGGGCGCGGAGCGCTTTGAGCTCGGCCTGCACATCGGCGCTGCTCTCATCGGCGAGTGCCGTGGCGGGGACCAGCCCCAGGAGTGCAATCAGATAGGAGTGATACGTTTTGATATTCGACATGATAGACCTTTTTGGGAATGGTGAAACGCGCAGCGGTGGCTGCACGGTGGCTTGGAAAATGGGTGGTTTAAGGGACACGACGCGGGAGCGCGTCTATGTCAACAATACATGGCGCAGAGACAGGAAGAGCCCTGCGCGGCTGAACACATACAACAGGTTTGACGGAACATTCGCATCGCAGAGGCTCGGTCGGAGTGTCAAGAAGCGGACGGCGTCCGTTTCACGGTGGCGAAATATAACATTTCACCGAGTGATTTCAAGTAGGCGGCGGAGACCGGGTGAAACCTGCCCTGCAAAAAAAGCCCGCACCTTTCGGTGCGGGCTTTTGTGCGATCGATCGCGGCGGTATCACCGCGATTTCAAATCAGAACGTGATGATCAGATCGGCGCCGACGGTGAACTGATCCTTCTTGAGGTGGTCAGGACCGGGGCCGTTGAACACGTGGTCGGCGTAGGAGTGATCCCAGCGGACCTCGGGGCGGAGTCGGAGGTTCATGAACTTGCGGAGGGGGTGGATGTCCAGGCCGAGAGTGACCTCGGTGACGGTGCCGCTGGAGGAAGCGGCCAGGCGGGTGCCGGTCTCGTCAGCCATGTACTCAGCGCGGAGAGTGGCGGCGATCTGATCGTTGATGGTGTAGGTCAGGTAGCCGGCGACGCCGTACCAGTTGTCGCCGGTGGCGCCTTCGACCTGGGTGCCGGATTCGTTGCCGAAGTCGCCGTTGATGGTGGCCGAGAGCTGATCGGTCAGGGTGTAGGTGAGGACGACATCGATGACGGAGCGGTAATCGGTGTTCTCGTTGGCGCGCTCGGGACCGGTGACGAAGTTGACGAAGTAGGTCAGCTTCTTATCCATGGCGTTGCCGTAGATGCCGGCCATGTGGCTCAGTGTGCCATTGGTGTCATTGAAGACATCCCAGCCCTGGACCAGGCCGTAGTAGACGCTGACGTTGTCGTTGATGGCGTAGTCGAACTGGACGCCGGTGTGGGTGAAGGGGATGGCGAAACCGAAGAGGAAGCTGCGGGAATAGAGGGCGTTACCGGGGGCGTCGATGACTTCGGCGCCGAACGGGGTGACGTACTTGCCAAACTTCACGGTCACGCCGTTGCCGATGGGGGCGCGGAAGAGACCATAGAACTGCGTGGGGTCGAACTGGTAGGTCTGGTGCAGGCCGCTGTCACCGCCGTCGGACAGGCCGGCGGAGTGGATCAGCGCGCCGTCGGAGCCGTACATGAGCTCGACCTTGCCGCCCCAGTCAAAGTCCTTGCCGTCCTTGAGAGCCTTCTCGAAGTTCACGGCGACCTGGTTGAGACGGTAGGTGTTGTCCTTGGCGTCGAAAACGCGGCCGACGTTGACCTTGTCCGACGGGCTGTCGAAGTTGTACGTGTAGCTCTGCTCGACCCAGCCGTAGAACTTGATGCCCAGCGCGTTGTCCTTGAGGCCAAGGGCATCATTCGCCGAGAAGGTCTCGGGGGCATCGGCAGCCGGGGCCGGAGCGGGGGTCTCGGCGGCAAAGGCCACCGAACCCAGCAGGGCCGAAGCCAGTGTCAGTCCCGTCAGAGCCTTGCGTCCAAACTTACGTCCTTGCAGCATCGTTGCATCTCCTAAAGGTTGCTGTCTGAGTTTCCATCACCGAGTCCGTTGTCGAAAGACACCGGGCCTCGCACCCCGACAAGACAAAGGCCGTACCAGTCCGCCGCATTCGCCAAGAACACGGTAACTGGCTGTCCCAGCCACGGTTTACGATCCACTCGCACCCAACCGTGGCCCGACGGGGGTGCGTAGAATAGCGGCAACCTCCCCTTTCCGCCACCCCACTGCCCAAAATCTATCCAAATCCTCACCCCGGCAAAAACCCGCCCCTCACACCGGGAGCAAACCACGCTGAACATCCTGCAAACGCTGCGTTTGCTCGTACCGCACCTGCTGGAGCACCTGTCGCGAGATCCGCTTCACCGGCCCTTCCTGCGGCATGCTCAGGCAGTGCGCCTGAACCACGTGGTACAAAAACTTCATCGCGTCGCGTGGACGCCCCATCGCTTCCAGCGCATCGACCAAATCCGCCTTCTGCACCCCATCATCAAAGAGCTGCAGCAGCGTCAGCGGCTCGGCCTTCGGATCGCGGCAAGCCTGAATCCGCCTCGTGCACAAATCGTAAAGCGTCGCCCCGCTCCAGCCCAGCTTCTCCACCATGTGCTGCTTGTCCAGCCGCGCCTTGGAAAAGAAGTCCCCCTCTTCGCTCATCATCACGTGCCGCAGCTCGATCGGCAGCAGCAGCTTGATCCCCACCCGGTCCTGCTGCAAAAATTTATTGTTCAGCAGCGGCCAAACCACATCCCGCATCTTCATCGGATCCCCGCTCACCGCCGTCGGCTCGTCCACGCGATCCACAAGCACAATCAATCCTCTATATCCAAACGCCTCAATCACCCCCAGCAACCGTCGCGTCAAATCGTATCGCCGCTCCGGGTCCGCCGGCGTCGGCAGCGGCGCCGCCGCCACCTCGCGCACCGGCAAGCTCGCCAGCCACCGCCGCAAATCCCCGCGCTGCACACGCAGAACCCGCAGCTCCCGCGCCACGCGAGCCGTCGCACGCCACAGCCGCAGATTCCCCTGTGCCCAATATCCCAGCAGCAGAATCGACAGTGCCGCCAAACCGCCGGTCACCGCCAGATAGATCGGATCATCACTATGGGTTAGGTGGTGCGCGAGCCCTAGCGCGATCGCCGCCGCCGCGCTGATCAATCCCATCCACCGCGCCAGCAGCAACCGCGGTGACCGAAGACGCAATCCCCGCTTCAGCGCCCCCCACCGCCGCGCGTGGCTCCCCGTCGCCGGCTGATCATAAATCGCCGCCAGCACCGCCAGGTCCACCCGCTTCGTCAGCGGCATCCGCCGAGCCGTCTTCATCGGCTTCGCCCCAAGCTTCGCGTCATCCCCCGACAGCAGCGCATCGACCAGCGCCGTCACCGCCGAAGACAAAATCGCGTCCTGGTGATCCACGAGCCGGATGTGCTTGAGCGCCGCCTCGCTCTTCCGCTTCCGCCGACCGATCGCCGCCAGCGCGCGGTCCAGCGTCTTGTTCATGTCGTCATACAAAACCACCCAAGCCCGCAGCTCCGGATAAGCCGCATTATGCTCCGCGATCCGCCGCTCCAGCATCACGCGCAGCGCCGTCTTGCCGCTCCCCTTCTCCCCAAAAACCACCGCCGCCGTCGGCTCATGCGGCTGCCCGAGAATCTTGCCGAAATCCGGATGAGCCGTCTGCCCATCAAGCAAATTCAAAAGCACCGGGTCCCGTCGCGCCTCCTCAGCATTGAACGGGTCCTGCGAAACCTTCCAGTATTGCCAAAATGACTCGATCTGCATCCCGTCATTAAACGACACCCACGCAAAACCGGCAACCCCTCTCACTCCCTCTCCCCCCGGGAGAGGGCCGGCGTGAGGGCTCCCCTCCCCGCCTTTTTCGTACTCGCTCCCTCCCCCCTCGTGCTCAGCGAGTCCCCGAGCGGTGCTCGTGCTCGTAATTCGTAATCGACGCCCCGCATTTTCGATTACGAGCACGAGCACGAGCACGAGCACGACCGGAGTATCCGCATGTCCTCCGCGCTCCAGCGTGACAACTATCCTCCCCTATCTCCAACTTTCCTCCGAAGGGATTTCCATGGGCACGTCACGTCGCTCGTTTCTCACCGGTGTCGGCCTGAGCTCTTTCGCGGCCGCCGCCGGCGCTGCCCTGATGCGCGACGCCTCCGCCGCTGATGCCAAGCCCGGCGCCGAGATCCTCGGTGAGCAGGGCGTCGCCACCGGCGCACGCTCCAAAAAGAAGTGGACCCCCATCTCCGATCGCAAGATCCGCTTCGGCCTCGTCGGCCACGGCGTGTGCCAATTCGGCGCGGCGTTCGGCTACCAGGACCACCCGAACGTGCAGGTCGTCGCCGTCAGCGACCTGTTCCCCGACCGCTGCGCCGCCATGGCCAAGGCCTGCCGCTGTGAGAAGACCTACCCCTCGCTCGAAGAGATGGTCAAGGACGATTCGATCGAAGCGATCTACGTCGCCACTGACGCTCCCAGCCACGCCCGCCACTGCATCGAAACACTCAAGCACGGCAAGCACGTCGTCACCGCCGTGCCCGCCGTGTTCGGCTCACTCGAGGACGCCGACAAGCTCTACGAAGTCGTCAAGTCCACCGGCAAGATCTACCAGATGAACGAGACCACCGCCTTCCGAGGCCCCTGCAACGCCATGCGCGAAATCTACCGCACCGGAGGCTTCGGCAAGATGGTCTACACCTAAGGCGAATACTTCCACTACCACGCCGCGACACTCGGCTCCTACAAGAATTGGCGGCAGGGCCTCCCGCCGCAGTTCTACCCCACCCACTCCAACGCCTACTACCACTGCGTCACCGGCGGGCAATTCACCGAAGTCTCCTGCATGGGCGTCCCCAGCACCCTCGACGTCTTTCAGGAAGGCAAAAACGCCTACAAAAACCGCTTCGGCACCGAGGTCGCACTCTTCCGAACCACCGAGGGAGGCACGGCCCGCATGGCCGTCAGCTGGGACACCCAGGGCGGCGGCGGCGAAGAGGTCGGCCGATGCCGCGGCGATCGCGGCGGCTATTGGGACCGCGGCTACGCCGGAGCCGACGCCAAAAAACTCCCCGACCTCGACCTCCCCGCCCTCCCGCCCTCCGTCTCCCCCGGCGGCCACGGCGGATCGCACGGCCACCTCACCGAAGACTTTGTCTCCTCCATCCTCCAAAACCGCCAACCCCTCGTCGACATCTCGATGGCCCTGAACCTGTCCGTCGCCGGCGTCATCGCCCACCACTCCGCCCTCAAAGACGGCGAGCTGATGAAGATCCCGCAGTACGCACGTTAAGATTGCACCCGGCGGAAAATAGAAAAACAAGATTTCGGAGCATTTTCAGATTGCTCACCGCGTTTGTTCATGCACACCCACGGCAAGAAGATCCCATGAAAACTACACCCCTGTTGGCCGGGCTGCTCTTATCGCTCTGCTGCGCCGCGCTCCATGCCGCCGACGCGCGGAGGCCCAACATCGTCTTCATCCTCGCCGATGACCTGGGCTGGACGGACACCGGGACCTACGGCAGCAAATTCTACGAGACGCCGAACATCGACAAGCTCGCGTCAGAGGGGCTCAAGCTGACGTGCTATCACAACTGCCAGAACTGCGAGCCAACGCGCGCGGCGCTGATGAGCGGCCAGTACGGCGTTCGCACGGGTGTCTATACGGTCGGCGGCATCGGTCGCTTCGACTGGCATTCGCGTCCGCTGCGTCCGGTGAACAACGTCACCAAACTGCCACTGGAGAAGATCACGATCGCGCAGCAACTCAAGAAAGCCGGCTACGCCACGGCGATGTTCGGCAAATGGCATCTCGGGGAAGACCCTTCGCATCACCCCCTGAATCGCGGGTTCGACGAGGCCATCGTCTCGATGGGCGTTCACTTCAATTTCAAAACCAACCCGGAGACACCGCATCCGAAAGACCAGTACCTGGCCGACTTCCTGACGGATCATGCTGTGGATTTCATCCGCCGCCACAAGGACGGGCCGTTCTTCCTCTACCTGCCTCATTTCGCCGTGCACGCTCCCCATCAGGCGCTCGGGAGCGACAAGGATCACTTCACCGGCAAGGCTCCGGTCGGCGGGCATCGCGATCCAACCTACGCGGGCATGATCTACGCGGTGGACCGCTCCGTCGGGCGGATCACGGCGCTGCTGGATGAGCTGAATATCGCCGACAACACCGTGGTCATCTTCTCCAGCGACAACGGGGGTGTGGGCGGCTACAGCAGGCCCGACGGCCTGATCCGCGATCCCCGCATTGAGGGCCAGGAGAAGAAGGGCAAAGGGAAAAAGAAAGGCGGCAACCCCGCCGCGGGCGACGCGGACGGCGACATCGAGGGCATCACCGACAACGCCCCGCTGCGCAGCGGCAAAGGCTCGCTCTACGAGGGCGGCACGCGCGATCCCTTCATCGTGCGCTGGCCCGGCGTGACCAAGGCCGGCTCGACCTGCGATGTGCCGGCGATCCATGTCGACGTCTATCCGACACTGCTGGAAATCGCTTCCGCCGCGCGACCCAACCAGCCGCTGGACGGCCAAAGCCTGGTGCCACTGTTCAGGGATCCCAGCGCGTCACTGAATCGCACCGCCATCTATCAGCACTTCCCCGGCTATCTGGGCTACGGCCCGGGAGAATGGCGCACCACGCCCGTCGGCACGGTCCAGTCGAGCGACTGGAAGCTGCTGGAATTTTTTGAAGACCACCATCTCGAGCTCTACAACCTCAAGGATGACCTCGGCGAGAAGAACAACCTGGCCGAGAAAATGCCCGACAAGGCCAAGGAGCTGCACGCCATGATGCTCACCTGGCGCCAGACCATCCACGCCCCGATGCCCACGCCGAACACCGGCGGGAAATGACGAGCCCTAAAGCCAATCGCAAGCCATGCGGTTCCCATTTAATACTTGCGAGTGCTTGATCGGCTGGCTGAAGATATCTTCTCCACATGCTTCGCCGACCCCGACGTGTCACGCCGACCCGAGCCCGCCAGACCACTAGCAGATTCACCCACAAAAACGCCATGAAAATCGTACAAGCCATCCTGCTCTCGGCCCTTCTGACCTCCGGCCTGCAGGCCGCCCAGCCGCTCTACACCCAGGAGGGCAGCGACCCTTCATTCGCGGAGGTGCTCAAGAGCAGCGGCGTCAAACCCGGCGAGAAATTCTCCAAGGGCCCCGTCCTCGGCTCCCGCATCCATGTGAACCTCGACCTGCTGGAAAAACAGGTCGGCCAGATCGGCTCCATCCCCAAGGACATCGGCCTCCACACCGAGGTCTGCGGCGACAGCATCCGACGCAAGGAGTTCGGCAATTGGACCCGCTGGTATCAGGAGGATCATAATGTCCAGATCTTCCGCCTCTTCAAGGACGAGCAGAACGTCCGCGAGGGCCAGGGAGAAGAGGGCAAGCAGGGACGCACCGAGGTTTACACGTTGAATTTGCCCCCCGTCGCCCCGGGAACCTGGCACGAATGGGAAGGGACCTACACGATCATCAAGCCGGTGGATGCTTGCATCTTCCAGGTGATGCACGAAGGCAAGAACGCGCAGGGCCACCCCCTGCTTTGGCCCGTTCACATCAACATGTACGCCAGCGGCGAGATCGACATCGGCTTCCGCAAACACGGCCCGGACGGCGAGAAATCTGTCACGGTGGCCAAGAACATGACCGGAAAATCCCTGAGCTTCAAGGTCCGGTCCAACGGCAAGGACTACGAGATCTATCAGAAGGCGCCGCTCGAAAAGGGCACCTGGAAGTTCGTGACCAAAGGCACCTACACCGAGTCCAAGGATCACGAAATCCAATTCCGATGGGGGATGTACGGCGGTTCGGCAAAAGGAGAAAGCATCTCCAATGACGCCCTGCTCTTCGTCACCGGGGTCACGATCCGCACGGGGGTCCGATGAGAGACTCCGATTGATCGCGGTTCGCGGCCCCATGATCGGGCCGTGCGGTTTCGATCCTGAAGCGCTCCGAAAAAGGAAACGCAGATGAAATTCATCCCGGCTCTGTTCGCCTGCCTGATCCTCGCGGGCTCCGCGATCGCCGCGGACAATCCCATCGCCGCCGGCGGCAAGAGGCCCAATGTGCTGTTCATTGCCGTCGACGACATGCGGCCCGAGCTCGGCTGCTACGGCAACACCGTCATCAAGACGCCGAACATCGACCGCATCGCCGCGCGCGGGATCGTCTTCGATCACGCCTACTGCCAGCAGGCGGTCTGTTCGCCCTCCCGCTCCTCGCTGATGACGGGGCGTCGGCCCGACGCGACGAAGGTGTGGGATTTGGAAACGCATTTCCGCGCCGCGCTGCCCGATTGCATCACGCTACCGCAATATTTCAAGATGAACGGCTACTACTGCTCGGCTCTGAGCAAGATCTATCACGTCGGCTTCGAGGACGGGCGCTCGTGGAACGAGCCGCACTGGTATCCGCACGGCACAGCCGTGGACACCGATCCCGTCGATTGGACGAAGAAGATCATCACGCACCACGGCGTCAAAACCCAGGAGTATTCCGACAAGGCGATCCTGGACCCGGTGGATAACGACAAGCGTGACGACAAAGCTCGCGTCGCCAAGGGCAAGCCGCCCAAAACCGGGCCGGCGTTCGAGGTCAGCCCGAAGGCGGACGATGAGCTGCCCGACGGCGCGACCGCGGCGGAAGCGGTCAAGCGCCTCCATGCGCTCAAGCAAAAGGGTCAGCCGTTCTTCTTTGCCGTCGGTTTTTTGAAGCCGCACCTGCCCTTTGTTTCGCCCAAGAAGTATTGGGACCTCTACGATCCCAACACGATTCCGCTGCCGGCGATCGATCATCTGCCGCTCGGGGCTCCCGAGTTCGCCGGCCACACCAACGGGGAGCTGCACGCCTACCCCGATGTGCCCAAGGGAAACCCGATCCCCGCCGACTACGCCCGGAAGCTGCGCCACGGCTACTACGCCGCCATCAGTTTCACCGACCACAACATCGGCCGCCTGCTCGACGCGCTCGATGCCGAGGGACTGGCCGACAACACCATCATCGTCCTGTGGGGCGACCATGGCTGGCAGCTCGGGGACCACGGCCTGTGGCAAAAGCACACGAACTTCGAGCTGGCGACGCGCGCCCCGCTGCTCATCAGCGTCCCGCGAGGCCAGACCGCGGGGCAGAAATGCGAAGCGCCCGTCGAATTCGTGGACGTCTATCCCACGCTCGCGGACCTCTGCGGGCTGAAAATCCCCGAGGGTCTCGACGGCAAGAGCCTCAAGCCCTTCATCGAAAATCCGGGCACTTCCAAACAGAAAATCGCCATCAGCCAGTATCCGCGCGTCACACCGGACGGCCAGGCGATGGGCTACAGCATCCGCGATGAGCGATGGCGCTGCACCTTCTGGCGTCAACGATGGGGCGACAAGATCATCGCCACCGAACTCTACGACGAAGCCAACGACCCCGCAGAAACCGTGAACGTCGCCGACAAGCCCGAGCACAAGCCGCTCCTGGAATCCTTCGCGAAATACCTGCCGCCGGTCGCCACTGGAAAAGGCTCCAAGACGAAAGCGGATCATTGATACCGGGGTGACCACGGGAACCCTGACGGAAAATAACCGCAAAAAGACTCCCGACCCGAATGCCACCAACATAGCCATATGTCTGCGCCGCGCGGCGCAGACTTATGGCTATGTTGGTGGCGTTCCACCCCGACCCTTTTTTCCACCATGATGCTCATGGTCATCACCCACAACCTGATGATCCTCTGGCGTCAGAAATTGGGTTTTCTACAGAGCACTCCCGCCCCCCTTTTTCTCCCCTCCATTTGGAAATCGCGGCCGATCCGGTAGGATCACGCAACTCAACGCCACCCAACCTCCGAGCAGCCAGGAAGACCGGTTATGAAGAGCTTCACTCAACGTGCCGCATCGCGCTTCGGTGTCCTTCTGATCATCCTGGCACTGGTGCTCGCGTGCCTTGCCGCGGCGGATTTGAAAGCCGAGGCCAAGGAATCGGGCGACGTGACGAGCGTTGTCGCCGCCGCCGTCAAGGGCGAGAAGCTCTCAATCACCGCCGACAACGAGGCGTTCGGCGACACCGCGCCGGGCGTCGTCAAGACGCTGCAGATCGAGTACCGGATCGGGGACAAGACGCTCAAGGCGTCGGCCGACGAGAACAGCCACATCGACCTCGCCGCGCCGGCGGGCCAGAAGCTGGTGATCATCAAGGCGGTTTACGGCCCTGCGGACGGCACGGCGGCGACGGTCGAGGTCGCCAACGCCCCCGCCGCGGGCGCCGCGTCCGATCCGGCCGATGCGCTCGAAGCGCTGCCGGGCTTCAAGGTCGAGCACCTGCTCAAGGCCGATCGCGCCACGAACGGCTCGTGGATCGCCATCGCCAAGGATCCCAAGGGCCGCCTGCTGCTGGGCGACCAGGGCGGACAGCACATCACCCGCGTCACGATCGAGGGAGGCAAGGTCGTCAAGCAGGACAAGCTGAACATCCCCATCAATGAGACGATGGGCCTGCTCTTCGTCGACAACGTGCTGTACATCAACGGCGCCGGAAGCCACGGCTTCGGGCTCTACCGCTGCAAGGACACCAAGGGCGACGACACCTACTCCGATGTGGAGTTCCTCCGCGAATGGCACGGCGGGCACGGTGAGCACGGGGCGCACGGGCTGGTCCTCGGGTCCGACAAGATGCTCTACAGTGTCTGCGGCAACTTCACCGCCATCCCCACCGACCTGGTCCCCAGCAGCCCGCACCGCAACTATGGCGACGACCTGGCCCTGAAGCGTATCGAGGACGGCAACGGCTTCGGCGCCGGCAAGAAGCCGCCCGGCGGTTTCATCGCGCGCATGGACCTCGACGGCAAGAACGTCGAACTCTTCTCCTCCGGCGAACGCAACACGTATGACATCGCCTTCAACGCCGACGGCGAATTGTTCGGCTTCGACAGCGACATGGAATGGGACTGGGGCAACCCCTGGTACCGCCCGATCCGAGTCTTTCACGCCGTGCGCGGTGGGGACCACGGCTTCCGCGAGGGTAGCGCCAAGTGGCCCGAGTATTACGCCGACAGCCTGCCGGCCACCGTCACGATCGGCATCGGATGCCCGACCGGCGTGGTCTTCGGAACCGGCGCCAAGTTCCCCGTCAAGTACCAGAAGGCGATGTACATCCTCGACTGGACCTACGGTCGGCTCATCGCCGTGCACATGGCCCCCAGCGGCGCGACCTACTCGGGCACATGGGAAAACTTCATCGCGCCCAAGGCGCTGCACGCCAAGAGCGGTAGGTCGCCGCTCAACCTGACCGATGTCATCATCGGCGACGACGGCGCGCTCTACTTCACCATCGGAGGGCGCGGCACGGCGGCGAGCCTCTACCGCGTCAGCTACACCGGCACCGATCCCGCGACGCCCCTGGCCCCCGCCGACCTGCATGACAAGGACGGCGGCGACGCCCGCGAACTCCGTCACAAACTCGAAGCGATGAACGTCGCGCCCGATCCGGCGACCGTCGAAGCCGCCTGGCCCCACCTGGCCAGCCCAGACCGCTTCATCCGTTACGCCGCGCGACTCGCCATCGAGCGCAACCCCGTATCGCAATGGCAGGCCAAGGCGCTGGCCGAAAAGAACCACGACGCCGCGCTGACCGCGCTGCTGGCCCTGGCCCGACTCGGAGCCGCCGACACCCAGCCGGCGATCCTCAAGGCCGTCACCGCCATCCCCTTCGCCAAACTCAGCGAGCAGCAGACGCTCCAGAAGCTGCGCGTCATCGAGGTCTCGATCGCGCGGCAGGGAGTGCCGGCAAGCGATCTGGCGAGCTTGGTCGTCGCCGATGTCGTTCCGCTCTATCCGGCCAAGGGCGAGTTCCTCAACCGCGAGTTGGGCCAGGTGCTCCTGGCACTCGACGCCCCCGGAGCCGTCGCCAAGACGATGGCCCTGCTCAAATCCGCAGCCACGCAGGAGGAGCAGATGACCTACGCCATGGCGCTGCGGAACATCAAAAAGGGCTGGACCGCGGAACTCCGAAAGGATTACATGGCGTGGTGGAGCGGCGGGCGCTCGACGCAGCACCCGGAGATGGTCACCCAGTGGTTCACCGACGCGGGCATCCATTTCAACAACGGCGCGAGCTTCAACGGCTTCCTCAAGAAGGGCCAGGCGGATGCCAGGGCCTCGATGACCTCCGCGGAGGTCGCGACACTCGACGGTGGTACCGGTGCCCCGGTCACGCCCGTCGCCAAGCCCGCCGCCGAGCCGCGCAAGTTCGTCAAGGACTGGAAGACCGCCGACCTGCAGCCGCTGATGGACCAGGTCGGCAAGGGCCGAAGCTTCGCGCGCGGCAAAGCGGCCTTCGAAGCCGCGCAGTGCATGCTCTGTCACCGCTACGGCGACCAGGGCGGCGCGGTCGGCCCGGACCTGACGACCGTCGCCACGCGTTTCAAGCGGCAGGACATCCTTGAATCCATCACCGAGCCCTCCAAGGTCGTCAGCGAGCAGTACATGAACACGATCCTGACCATGACCGACGGCAAGGTCATCGTCGGCCGCATCACGCAGGAGACAGCCGACAAGGTCACGCTGATCCCCAACCCCTTCGATCCGGCGACGATGAGCGTGAGCAAATCGGATATCAAATCGCGCGAGCTCTCCAAGGTCTCCCCCATGCCCCCGGGTCTTTTGAGCACGTTCACTCAGGAGGAGATCCTGGACCTGCTGGCGTTCCTCGAATCCATGGGTGACGCGAAACATCCCGACTTCGCCAAGTGAACC
>JAYVTU010000197.1:0-5408 GCA_043788485.1 Planctomycetota bacterium | reverse complement strand
ACTCCTCGAATCTACGAGGGTAAGGGTTCTCCGGCGTGGCTTTCATCGTCACTACACTACGAATGGGGCAACTTGAGTCAAGCAGCTACCCAGATTTTTCAATGGAAGTGGCTTGGCATGTGGTAGACTAAATGGTTCAACTCCCGGGGAATCTGAGGATGCAATCGATCAAGCGAATTGTCCGCGAGGCCCGAGCCAGGTTAAGCCGCAAGCGCACTTCCGTGCACCGCCACTCGCACCGCGCTGGCGCGGGCATGGAGATGCTTGAGCCGCGCCTGATGATGAGCGCGGGGCATCTGTGGACGATCCGCGGGACGAGTGCTGCGGACACGATTGTCGTTGCTCCCGATGCGAATGATCCGGGCGTTTTGCACTGCACGATCAACGGCGTCGATGCCGGCTCGCGCGACGTTTCGTCGCTGCGCGGAATCCGCGTTGTCGCCGGCAACGGTGATGACACCGTTCATCTCGACCTGACCAACGATGCGCTGGCGAATCTGCGCTGCACGATCCTCGGCGGCAATGGCGACGACCTGCTCGTCGGCGGCGTCGAGAACGACCGCATCATCGGCGGCCGCGGCAACGACCAGCTCGAAGGCGGCGACGGTACGAACTATCTGCAGGGTGACAGCGGCAACGACACGCTCACCGGCGGGGCTGGCAACGATCTGCTCCGCGGCGGGACGGGTTCCGACACCCTGCGCGGCGGCGACGCCGGGCACGATCGTCTCGATGGCGGGGCGGGACGCCACGACCGCAATTGGCTCTACGCCGGGCCCAATGTGGATCTGCTCCATCACCGCACGACTGACACGGTCGTCGGCGCTCCCGATGCAGCCGCGAGCAATCCGCTGCGCGAGGCGAGCAGCGTGCTGGACATCAACGCGTGGCTCGTCGATGCGGCGGTCAAGCACTGGCAGGGGCTCTTCGGCCAGGAGCAGCCCTGGTGGCGCGGCTGGTACGAGCGCCTGCCCATGCTCGATGATGCCCCCGTAGCGATCGCGGCCATGACCAGCAACGCCAGCGGTTCCCCCGCCAGCGGCAACCCCGGCACCGGCACCGGCACGAACAACCAGGTCGCCGGCGTCGACGAGGCGGACCTCGTCAAGACGGATGGCCACTTCCTCTATGTCGTCCACCAATCGTCGCTGCAGATCATCGACATCTCGGTGCCCGACAGCCCGCAGCTTGTCTCGACCACGCACATCGACGGCTACGCCAGCGATCTCTACCTCAATGGCGACACGGTCACCGTGATCTCCTCGCCGAACGTGTTCTGGCCCATCGCCATCGATCCCGTGCCTGTTACGCCAGTCCAGCCCGTTCTGCCCGTCACGCTCAACAGCATCGCCGGTTCGCTTGGCGACGCGATCGGCAACATCACCGATTCGATCGGCTCGCTGACCGATGCCTTCAACAATCTCCGAAGCTCGCTGGGCGACGCGATCGGCAACGTCACCGACAACGTCACCAACCTGCTCACGAACATCGCCGACGCCCCGGCTCCCGCCGCGCTGACGCAGATCGCCAATGATGTGCACCTGCCCGTCGCCGACGCCCCGGGCTTCGCCTCCGATCTCGTGAGCACGATCGCGATGCGCCCGATCTGGTGGCACTGGCACCCGCAGGTCGAGGTGACGACCTTCAACGTCGCCGACCGCGCCGCGCCGACCGTCACCGAACAATCCAAGCTCGACGGCTCGCTGACCAGCTCGCGCATGGTCGATGGCCGCGTCTACGTCGTGGTGGACAGCAACATCGCCTGGCCCGAGCCGCAGATCGTCACGGGCCCCGATGGCATCCCGACCTACGAATCCGCCGATGCCTACCGCGCCCGGCTCCAGGCCATGGACCTCACCACGCTGCTGCCCAAGTTCACCACCGACGCCGGCGGCGACGGCACCATCGATTCCTCCGGCTCGCTCATCGACGGCGTCGGCGACTTCATGCCCATCAACTCCGATGCGCAGTCCGTGCTGAGCGTCGTCATGTTCGACAGCTCCGCCGATCCGATCGGCGCCGATTCGACCAGCTCCATCATCGCCTCCGGCGGCACGGTGTTCGCCACCGCGACGAGCCTCTACATCGCTGCGCCCAACTGGGTTCCCTCCATCCTCGCCGGCGACTGGGGCCACAGCTCCACCGACATCTATAAGTTCGACCTGACCAGCAGCGGCGCGACCTTCGCCGCCGCCGGTAGCGTCCTCGGCAATGTCCGCGACTCCTTCGCGATGGACGAGGGCGCCGATGGCACATTCCGCATCGCCACCACCGAATGGTCGCAGGGCACACAGACCAACACGCTGACCATCCTCCATCAGACCGATCAATCCCTCGACACGGTCGGCTCCCTCTCCCACATCGCCGACGGCGAGTCCATCCAGGCCGTCCGCTACGTCGGCGACACCGCCTACATCGTCACCTTCCGCCAGGTCGATCCGCTCTTCGTCATCGACCTCACCAATCCCGCCGCTCCGGCCATCACCGGCCAGCTCACCATCCCCGGCTTCTCCAGCTACCTTCAGCCCATCGACGCCAACCACCTCGTCGGCTTCGGTCGGGCACCCAGCTCCGATCCCAACGTCACCTGGCTAACGTCGCTCGAGCTCTCCCTCTTCGACGTCACCGATCCGGCCAACCCCACGCGCACCGATCAGCTCTCGCTGGGCGATGGCAACTACAACTACTCCGAAGCGCAGTGGGACCACCACGCGTTCAGCTACTTCGCCGATCAGGGCGTCATCGCCGTTCCCGTCACGTCCGGCAACTGGGACAGCCTCGTGACAGGCGTCGCCGTAGTCGCCGTCGATCCTGCGACAGGGCTGACCTCGCTGGGAACCATCACCACCGACACCACCGCGCGTCGCACGCTGCTCGTGGGTGACAACCTCTACGTCATCACCGACACGCAGATCGTCGTCGCCGCGCTCCTCGACCCGACCAACATCCTCGCGACGCTCGACCTGCCTCCGGACCCCGTCGCCCCCGGCCCCGTCATCATGTTCTGATCCTCCCCAACTCCTAACCCCCAACTCCCTCACTCCCCGCTGTGCATCCGCGGCCCCGCCGTCTGCTGCGCGATGATCTTCGCCTCCGCCTCCAGCATCTCGCCCCACCGCTCCGCCACGTCATCCTTCTCCATCACCTCCTCCGCCAGTTGCACGAACATGCGGTAATGCCCGTGCTCGCTGGCCCACAGCCCGCGGTACAGCTTGGCCAGTTCCTTGTCGTCCGTCGCCTCGCCCAGCAGCGCAAAGCGCTCGCAGCTCCGCGCCTCGATCAGCGCACTGACCAATAGCCGATCGACGAGTTCCTCTTTCCCGCGACCCTTGCGCACCAGGTCCCGCAGCGCGTTCGCATAGGGATTGCGGTGCTCCCGCGTCAGCTTCCCGCCTCGCCTCGCCAGCAGCTTCGTCACCACGCCCAGGTGCTCCACCTCATCCCGCGCGATCGCCGTCATCGCCGCCACCCAATTCTCCGGCGGCCGCGGCTCGGGCCAGCGATTCAATAGCTCCAGCGCATTGCCCGCCGCCTTCTTCTCCAGATGCGCATGATCATTGAGCAGCTCCAGCGGCTCCGCCAAAACCCCCGCCGCCCACGACGCCCCCGTCTCATACTTCAGCGGCAACCCGGTCTCCATTTTCGCCATGACAAGCCCCTCTCGCAGTGGTCCCGCCATGCTACCGCGCGCACCAACCCGTCGCCGCGTGTCCGCCCTCATGCGCACAACCCTGTCGACCGGACATATTCCACCCCTCCCGCCACCCCCCGATTCCGCGCCTTAAGCCCTCGAATCCCGTCATTTGTAGAAACCCATCCGGGAAACCCCCCGGACGTCCGCTTTTCGCACCACATTGATGCGCGCCGCCGCTTGCGGCTTCGCGGGCACTCGGATCGGCAAATCTGAACCCAACACGCGCCCACGCGCATTGTCACGCCCTCGTAACAACCGCAATCTTCAATCCCTCGCGCCGCACCGCGACCGTTAGAATCGAGCGATCACTTCACGGAGTGCAACCATGCCACGAAATACCGCCGCCTTCGTGCTCACCGCAATCCTCGCCCTCGCCGGGAAATCCTTTGGCGACGATGCCCCCGCGCCCGTCGCCCCGCTGGTCGTCCACGAATGGGGCACGTTCACCACATTGCAGGACGAATCCGGCCGCCTCCTGCGCGGCATCAACATCGACGACGAGCCGCTGCCCGATTTCGTCCACCGCGTCCGCTGGGGCTCCGCCGAGCAGGAAGCCTACGCCCAGAAAGGCGTCGCACGCAGCGACTCCGATGTGAACATGCGACTCGAAACCCCCGTCATGTATTTCTATTCCCCGGCCGGACTCAAGACGCCGCTGACGCTTGACGTCGAAGTCTCCTTCCCCGGCGGCTGGCTCACCGAGTTCTACCCCCTCGCCACCTCCGGCGCGACGGGCCTCAAGACAACACCCGACGGCCGCCAGGTCGTCACGCGCCTCACCCCGGAAACGATCGGCACACTCGCGTGGCACAACATCACGCTCGGACAACCTCTCGGCTTTTGCGCCGCGCCGCCGCAACCGCCTCAAACCGACTCCCACGTGTGGACCGCCCCGCGCCAAGTCAAAGACGCCGCCACCGTCACCGTCAGCGGCGAAGCCGAGCGCTACCTCTTTTACCGCGGCGTGGCGAACGTCAAGTGGGACCGGAACCACGTCACGCTCGATGTCCCTCACGTCTTTTATCATTGCGGAGGGATGTGGTTGATCGACGTCCGAGACGACGGAACGGTGGCTTTCGGCACGGGGACACCGATGATCCACAACGCTGCAGACACGATTCTTGAAATGTATCGGCCCAAGGAAATCCTGACCGCGCCGCACTCCAAAGAGAAACTCACGGACCTGCGCAAAGAAATGATCCGCGTGCTAATCGCCCAAGGCCTCTTCGAATCCGAAGCTAAGGCCATGCTCGACACGTGGGAAGCCGCGTACTTCAAATCGCCGGGGCTCCGCCTCTTCTCCGTCGTGCCGCAGACCGAAACCGATCGCATGCTCCCGCTCAAGTTCTCCGTTCCCGTGAAGCTGACGCGCGTGATGATCCGGCGCGAGGAGATCATCACGCCGCAGCAGCGCCAACGCATCCAGAAAATCGCCGCCGGCCCCGCATCGAACCTCGACTGGTTCAACACGATCATCAAATCGCGTCCCGACAAAGATGCCCTCTACAAACAACTCGTCGAAGGCCGCGCCCCGCTCGCCGATGAAGCCGCCGCCCCCGCCGACTACAAAACCTATGCCTCCCTCGGCCGTTTTCGCAACGCGCTCCTCCTCGACGAACTCGCCCAGCATCCCACCGACGCGCTGCAACAATTCATCGACTCGCATGGCATCCGCTACAGCACCCCGGGGCAGTAAAGACATCCGACCCGCCGG
>JAYVTU010000196.1:0-55895 GCA_043788485.1 Planctomycetota bacterium | reverse complement strand
TCGATCCCGATGCCGCCAGCACCGCCGCGATCGAAGCCGCCCCGCTGACCGCCTGGCTCGCCGTGTGCGGCACGTGGAAACCGCTCGACACCGCCGACCCCGCCGCCGCCCTGCGACGCACCGCCGACGAATCGGATCAATCCGGCCCGCTGCTCTGGGCCGTGCTCGCACTCGCCCTGATCGAAACCGCCCTCGCCCGCTACGTCTCCCACGCCAGCACCGCCCGCCGCACCGACAGCGTCACCGAACTGAGCCTCCGCAGAGCCGCATGACACCGATAAATGACGAATGACGAAATTCGAATGACGAATCAAATTCCAATGGACCAAATTCCAATGATCAAATGGGAAAAGAATGGCAGCGCCGTTGGCACTGTGCCGTGTCTGTCCTATTTGATTATTGGAATTTGGAATTTGTTTCGTCATTCGAATTTCGTCATTCGTCATTCCGCCCTCGCGCCCACGATTGAAATCACATGATGATTCCGTTCAACATCCCGCTCACCCTCGCCGCCGACGCCGCCGCGCCCGCCAGCGGTTTCTGGCGCTGGCTGCTGGGGCTCCACAAGCTCGACCCGCGCGATCCGCGCGTCGTGCTCAGCTGGACCTACGCCGTCCCGGCGTGGGCGTGGGCGATGATCGTGATCGGCTGCGTGATCGTCGCGTGGCTCAGCTACCGGAAACTGCTGGGCTGGCGCGGCGGTCGCCTCGTCGCTGCAGGCGTCCGCGGCCTCATCGTCCTCGCCATCGCCATCCTGCTCGCAAGGCCCCTGCTCGTCCTGCCCGATGAAGAGAAGGAAGTCGATCACGTCCTCATGCTCGTCGATCGCAGCGCGTCCGGCGCCGTGCGCGATGCTCACGACGCGGACCACGCCGACCAGCGCATCAGCCGCAATCAGCAGCTGACGCAGATGATCGGCGGCGCGCCCGCCCTGTGGACCGAACTCGCCAAATCGCACAATCTCGACTGGTACGGCTTCTCCGAGCAACTCGAACCGCTGACCGACCCCGCGAAACTCGCCGAGCCGACGGGCCGCGCGACCGCCATGCGCAGCGCGATCGACGAATCGCTCCGCCGCACCGCGGGCCGGCCGATCTCGGCGATCGTCGTGTGGTCCGACGGCCGCAGCACCGAACCGATCGGCGCGGAGATGTGGCAGCGGCTCACGCAGCTCGCGGCTCCCGTGTACGTCGTGCCGCTCGGTGATGCGAATGCTCCTCGCGATCTGGCGCTGCAGCGCGTCGATGCGCCGGACCGGGCGTTCGTAAAGGACGCCGTGCCCGTGACCGTGACCGTTGGCCAGACCGGCGAGGAATCGCGCGGCCCGGCCCCGGCGGGAACACTCGTCAAGCTCATCGACCAAACCACCGGCAAAGTCCTCGACACCAAACCCGTGACGAATCTCGGCGAACCCGTGCGACTCGTCACCAGCTCCGACGCCGCGGGACCGGCGACGTGGCGCGTCCAGCTCGTCACGCCGACGCCGGAGATCGTCGAGCAGAATAACACCCAGCTCGTCGAGCTCACGCTCATCGACCGCCCCATCCGCGTGCTCTACGTCGAAGGCTACCCGCGCTGGGAATACCGCTATCTCAAGAGCCTGCTCGTCCGCGAAAAGAGCGTGTCGAGCAGCATCATGCTCGTCTCCGCCGACCGAACATTCGCGCAGGAGGGAACCATCCCGCTGCGCCGTCTGCCGCGCACGGATGTCGAAATGGAGATGTACGACGTGATCGTGATCGGCGATGTGCCCGCCGCTTTTTTCAGCGCCGGGGAGCTGCGCCTCATCTACGAGCAGGTCTCGACGCGCGGCGCCGGGCTGCTGTGGATCGCCGGTTCGCACGACATGCCGGTGACGTACGCCGCCAGCGCCCTCGCGCCGCTGTTGCCGATGGTCAATGCCGCCGCGTGGACGCCGGTGCCGCCGCCCGTGAAGCTCAAGCCCACGCCGATCGCCGAGTCCCTGGGCCTCCTCAAGCTCCGCGCCGCCGACGGCGGCAGTTCCGGGAGCGCCGATGAATCCACCGCCTGGCCCAATCTCCCCCCGCTCTTCTGGGCCCAGGGCGTCGGCCCCCTCAAGCCCGCCGTCGAAGTCCTCGCCGCCGATGAGAAGACTCAGTCCCCGCTCATCGCACGCATGCGCTACGGCGCAGGCCAATCCATGTACATCGCCACCGATGAGATCTGGCGTTGGCGCTACGGCAAAGGCGACCTCTACTTCGAACAGTTCTGGATGCAGATGCTCCGCCTCATGGCACGCGGCCGGCTCCAGTCCGGCTCCGAAGCCGGTGAGCGTGCCCGCTTCACCGTCTCCTCCCGCCGCGCCGCCGCCGGTGACACGCTCGTCGTCGAACTCCAGATCCGCGACCAGACGCTGCTCGAAAAGCTCCCGACCAGCGTCGATGTCGCCGTCACGCCCGTCGCAGATTCAGCCGCGCCCGGCTCCGCCACGCAGCGCGTCGACGAAGCCGCCGCCCAATCCCTCTCCCTCACCGCCACCGACACGCCCGGCCTCTACCGCGCCACCTGGTCCCCACGCGTCCCCGGCAAAATGGCCCTGCGACTCAGCACGCCCACCCTCGCCGACCTCGGCCTCCAGCAAGCCGTCCTCGTCGAACGCTCCGACGATGAACTCCGCCAACCCGCATCCAATCACCCGCTCCTCATCGACCTCGCCACCCACACCGGCGGCAAAGTCCTCACCGCCGCAACCCTCGACCAGCTCAAACAACTGCCGCACACCACTCGCACCACACCGCGCGACATCAGCGAACCGCTCTGGAAGAGCCCGCTCGCCTTCGCGCTCCTGCTCCTGCTGCTCACCGCCGAATGGATCGGCCGCAAAATGCTCGGCCTGGCCTAAATTTCCCTTCATTTCCACGCATCCACACCGCTAGAATGTCCCACTTCCCCGGGGATTCGATGCAAGACCTGATCCAACAACTCGCCTCCGTCCGCCAGCGCGCACGCACCATGCTCATCCTCATCCGAGCCGCGCACTGGCTCGCCGCGGTTGTCGCCGTCGCCATCCTCGCGGGCGTCCTCGACTTCGCGCTCCGTCTCCCCGCCTGGCCCCGTGCCATTCTCCTCGCACTCGGCTTCGCCGCCGCCGCTTACTTCGCCGTCGTGCGCATCGGCGCCGCGCTCCGCCTCCGCCCTGCGCTGACGAGTCTCGCCCTGCGCCTCGAGCGTGTCGATCCCTCCGCGCGGGGCCACTTCGCCTCCGCCGTCGCCTTCGCCACCGATGAGCCGCACGTCCTCACCACGCCGATCGCGCGCCGCCTCGCCGACCTCACCGCCGCCGAAGCCCACAACTCCGTCTCCTCCGATCAGATCGCCAGCCTCCTCAATCCCGTCCATCTCTACCGCTCCGTCGCCCTGCTCGCCCTCACGCTCATCGCCCTCACTCTCATCGCTCTCGCCGCGCCCCAGGCACTCGCCACCTCCGTCTCGCGCTGGGTTAGCCCGTTCGGCCCAGCCCGCTGGCCCAACCTCTATCACATCGAATCGCTCACCACACTCCGCAACGCCCCTAACAACGCCCCGCTCCGTCTCGCCGCGCAGGTCACCAAGGGCGACCGCCCCGGCGTCCGCACCTGGCTCAACTACCGATTCCTCGACGCGAATAATGCCCCCGTCGCCGGCTCCGATTGGCAGGCCCCCGTCCTCATGACACGCCAATCCGATCCGAAATTCCCCGGCCTCCACCACCGCCTCGTCGAACCCTCCACCGCCGCCGCATCCATCGAATTCTACTTCGAAGCCGGCGACGACCAGACCGCAACGCAGCGCATCAACCTCGTCCAGCCGCCGACACTTCGCAGGCTCGTTGCCAGAATTTATCCGCCTGAATACGCCGCCGGAATCGTCGTAGATACGCGGGTCGATCTTCTCACACCACCGCGACCCACCGTCACGCTCGATGCGCTTGAGGGTTCCACAATTCAACTCGAAATCATCGTCGATGGTTCCTTTGCCACCCCCGACATTACTGCCGATCCCGCAATCCAACAGCGTTGGATCGCAGCAGCACTTCCCGGGATCCTAGAAAACCTTTCTCCCGAATCCATCATCGCCAGCGATCCACATATTTCCGGCATCCTCCTCAGACCGCGCAACGAATTCGTAATCTCCTGGATACTTCACAACACCCATCAATTTCACTTCAATCTCACCGACACCTTCGGCGCGGCGTACGAAGACCAGCGTGTGTTTCGCATCGAAATGCGCCCCGATCACGCACCGCGTGCAGCGGTCCTCGAACCGGCCGCCGACGAATCCGTCCTCGCCACCGCCACGCTGACGACCAGAGCCGAAGCGTTCGACGATGTCGCTCTGAAATCCCTCGACCTCGTCGCGCGTCCGCCAGATAAGGCGTCGCCGATCACGCTTGCCACCGAAACGAAACCCGAGCCGCATATCTTCGCCGCATCGCCGCTCGATCTCGCGCCGCTCAAGCTCAAGCCCGGCCAGGAACTCGCGCTCGTCGCCATCGCCACCGACTCCTACTCCCTGGACGGCAAGACGCATCCCGCCGTCGAATCCGCGCCGCGGCGGATCCGCATCATCTCGACCGATGAACTCACGCGTCAGGTGCGCACCGATCTCGCCGAGCTCCGCCAGCGGGCCGAGCGCGCCAAGGCCGAGCAGGAAGCCCTGACCGAATCCCCCGCCGACCGTCGCACCGCGCAGCAGCAGCAGGAGATGACCGAGCGCCTGACCGCGATGAAGCGCACCGTCGGCCAGCTCCAGCAGCGGCTTAAGCAGAACAAGCTCGACGATGAAGCCCTCGACCAGACGCTCAAGCAGTCGCAGCAACTCACCGAGTCCGCCGAGAAGTCTTCCGAGCTTGCATCGCAATCCCTCGATCAATCCGCGCGGGACGCCGAGAAGAAGTCCCCCGAGGCCGCGCAGCATCAGCAGCAGGCCAAGGAGTCACAGAAGTCGGCGCAGAAGAATCTGCAGGACCTGGCCGACCTGCTCGACCAGGGCCGCGATGCGTTTGAGCTCAAGCAGAAGCTCCTGAAGCTCAGCAAGGATCAGGAGGACCTCGCGGCCAAGACGAAGCAGACGACGCCGCGCACGCTCGGCAAGACCGCCGAGGAGCTGAGCGACAAGGACAAGAAGGACCTCGCCGAGCAGGCCGCGGAGCAGAAGAGCCTCGCCGAGCAGGCGCAGCAGCTGACCGAGCGGATGCGCACCACCGCCGCCGCGCTCGCCCGTCAATCCGAGAAGCTCAACGACCAGGCGACCGCCGAGGCGATGCGTCAGGCCGCCGCGAAGTCCACGCAGGATGGCCTGCAGGAAAAGATGAAGCAGGCCGCCGAGAAGGTGGAGCAGAACAAGCTCAGCGGCGCGCAGCAGGAACAGGCCGCGGCTCAGCAGACGATCCAGGACATGCTCCAGCAACTCGGCAAGACCGATCAGTTCCGCCAGCAGATTCTTCAGCGCAAGCTCATGGAACTGGCCGACGCGATCCGCAAGCTCCGCGATCAGCAGCAGGCGCAGCTCGAACGTCTGCTCGCCGCGCTCAAGCTCGATGATCTCGATGGCCCGCTGCTCACGCTCCGGCGCAACACGCTGGCCGTCGCACAGGACGCCAGGGAGAGCGACGCGAAGACCGCGCCGGTCGCCGCGAAGCTCACCGATGCCGCCGCCGCACAGGCCGAGGCCGTCGTCGCGCTCCGCAATCAACCCGCCGCGATCCGCCCTGATGCCGAGAAGGGCGAGCGCGATGCGCTGGCCCGTCTCGATGAAGCCCTCAAGCTCGCCGACGACCTGGCCAAGAAATCGCAGGACGATCTCTCCGACAAGGCGAAGGAAGAATTGGTCAAGGGTTATCAGAAAGCCCTCGCCGAGCAGAAGGAGATTCAGGCCGCGACCCAAGCGCTGGTCGCCACGCCCGATGAGCAGCGTGACCGCAAGTGGCGCAGCGATTCGCTGACGCTGGGCAATCGCGAGGCGGACCTCCGCGTCGATCTGACGAAGCTGCGGCAGAAACTGCAGGACACGATCGTCTACAAGTCGGTGCACGATCAGATGGACGCCTGGGCCGGTGAAGCCTCCGCGTCTCTCCGCCGGGCACAGGCGAAAACGACGACGCAGCTTCAGGAACAGATGGTCGCGATGAGTATCGAAGCGATGATCGAAGCTCTCAAGCCCGAGGACCCGAAGCAGGAATTCGCCGAGAACCAGCCGCCCGACAGCGATAGCTCCTCTAACGATGCCGCCAACGGCAAGAAGAAGCTGATCCCGCCGCTCGCCGAGCTCAAGCTCCTCCGCACGCGACAGGATCAGCTGCATACGATGACCCGCGGCGCCGAGCAGGCCGCGACCGACACCCCCAGCGCCGACGCCCGCGCTCTCGTCGAAGACCTCGCCCGACAGCAGAAAGACCTCGCCGACTCCGGTGATGCGCTGCTCGAACAACTTCAGCAGCAACAGCAGCGTGGCACGCCGCCGGGAGACCCGCAATGAAACGCCACAACACTCGAATCAATGCCGCGTTTGTGATGCTCTGCGTGACGCTCGCTGCCGGCGCCTTCGCCGCCGAGGCTCCGCCGACCAAGGACGCTTCGCTCGATGACCTGCTCAACATTCCCGGCGCGCCGAAGAAGCCCGTGGAGCCGGCGAAACCGGTGGACCCCTCCAAGCCGTCGGTCGATGGGCCGCCGCCGGAGGTCACCGAGGGGACGCATCCGAGCGGTGAGCCGTTTGAGGCGGCGATCGACGACATGAAGAAGGCCGCGGGACGTCTTGATGCTCAAGACCCGAGCGTGAGCACCCAGCGGATGCAGGAGAGCGCGATCCGCCGTCTCGATCAGCTCATCAGTGACGCCCGCAAGCAGCAAGATAAGAGCAAAAGCAAGTCCAAGCAGCGTGAAAAGGACAGCGGCGACAAGTCGGACGCGACGCCCAAACCCCAGCCCGGCGAGGCCCAGAAGCCGTCGCAGGCGAAGGACTCCAACAGCGGCGTCAGCGATCGGCAGAAGGCCGAGGACGCCCGCATCGGCGACACCCCCATCGCCGAGAAACTCGCCGAATGGGGCAACCTCCCGCCGCGATTGCGGGACCAGTTGCTGCAGGGCATGGATGACAAGTACAGCCAGGTCTACCGTGAGATGACCGAGAAATACTACCGAAGACTGGCGGAACAGAACCGATGAACGAGATATCGAAAAAGGCAACCGCAAAGGCGCAAAGGGCCGCAAAGGACGCAAAGAAGAAGATGCATTGGTTTAAAAATCAAAATCTTCTCTGCGTCCTTCGCGCTCCTCTGCGCCTTTGCGGTTGCGTTGTTTTTCTGCTCGCGCTGACTGTGCCGCTCCGCGCCGAGGGCAAGCCCGCGACGAGTTCCGCGCCCGGTTTCGTCGAGATCACGCCCGAGCTGCAATCCGCCGTGGACAAGGGGATGCAGTACCTCATCAAGCAGCAGCAGGCCGACGGCAGCTACGGGCTCGAGCAGTCGGGCAAGCACGTCGGCATCACGGCCCTGGCCGGGATCGCGATGATGGCGCACGGCGATGTGCCGGGCCGCGGCGAGTTCGGCGAGAACGTGCAGAAGTGCCTGACCTTCGTGCTCGATCATCAGCAGACGTCGGGATTGCTCACCGCCGACACGTCGCACGGGCCGATGTACGGGCATGGGTTCGCGACGCTGTTTCTCGCCGAGGTGTACGGGCAGACGAGCGATGAGCGTGTGCGCGAGGCGCTGATCAAGGCGGTGCGCCTGATCGTCGGTTGCCAGAGCGCCGAGGGCGGGTGGCGGTATCAGCCGACGCCGCAGGAGGCGGACATCTCGGTGACGATCTGCCAGGTGATGGCGCTGCGTGCGGCCCGCAACGCGGGCATCAAGGTGCCCAAGGAGACGATCGACAAGGCGGTGGATTACGTGCGGAAGTGCCAGAACTCCGACGGCGGGTTCCGCTACATGAGCAACTCGGGCATCAGCGCCTTTCCGCGGTCGGCGGCGGGCGTGGCGACGCTCTATTACGCGGGGATTTATTCGGACAACGCGATTGATAAGGGGCTGGCGTATCTCTTGACGCAGGGCCCGGGCACGCAGAATCAGGTGAACACGCCGCACTATTTTTACGGGCATTATTACGCGGTGCAGGCGATGTTCATGGCCGGCGGCAAATACTGGCAGACCTGGTTCCCGGCGATCCGCAGCGAACTGATCAGCAAGCAGGACACCGACGGCGGCTGGGACGGGCAGGCGGGCAAGAGCTACGGCACGGCGATGGCGATGATCATCCTGCAGATGCCGAATCGGTACCTGCCGATCTTCCAACCCCCGGGCAGCGAAGCGGCAGCGCCTTGAAAAAAAGGCGCGATTGCAAATTGAAAATTTCAAATTTTAAATTTCAAATTTCGGAGCGGGGCCGCACCACTTGGGTGTGCTTCGCGGCGCTCTTGGTAGGGATTGTTGTGCCGGCTGTGCGCGCCGTCGAGCCAGCGGAACTGGTTGATGACCAGCTCGCGCGGCGGGCGGCGCAGGTGGTGAGCCTGGGCGAAGATCGGCTGAGCTACTTTGACGACCAGCGACAACTGCAGCAGGTTGCGACGGGTGATTTTGTGGCGCTCCAGTTCACGCGGCCGATGGCGGCGGAGGTCGCGGACGATGCTCCGGGCCTGCTGCAACTGACCGATGGACAGCGGCTCAGCGGCAAATTCGCGGGCGTGTCGGAGGATGGCAAGCTGCAGTGGGCGACGCAGAGCTTTGGCACGCAAGGCTTTGCGCTGGACCGCGTGGCGATTTTTGCGGTGGTGGAGAAGCCGGTCGCCGTGAAGGCGGATGACGATCAGGCGACCGACAAGGTGATCCTCAGCAACGGGGATGTGGTCCACGGATTCGTGCAAAGCTTGATGAAGGATGGACTTATCATCCAGATCGATCAGAACCCGCTGAAGCTGGATTGGCCGAAGGTCAGCCGAATTGTGCTGCCGAATGTTGGCGGTAAGCGATTGCCGGGTAATTGGTTACGACTGACCGATGGGAGCCGATTGCTGGTGGAGGGGCTAACCGTCGAGGGGCAGAAGGTGACGGGGAAGGTTTTGGGTGGCTTGGCGATGGAGGTGCCGCTCGCGCAAGTGTCGGCGGTCGATTTCGCCAAGCGATTTCGGCTTGTTCGGTTAGCTGATGTGCCACATAAGGTTACGAGCGGCGGTGAGGTTTTCGGCGTGAAATGGGAGCCACGGTTTACGGCGGCGGATGTGCGGGTGCATGCGCCCGTGGCGGTGCGATTTGATCTGCCCGAGGGGTCGGTGCGATTGGCGATGACGGCGGAGGTTGAGCCCCAGAGCCTGGACTGGGCGGATATGACGCTGAGCTTGACGGAGGACGGGCAAACGCTGGCGACGGAGAAGCTTAGCGGTGAGCACGCCAGCGCGGCGGTGAGCGCGGCGGTGAAGGGCGGGAGCGTGACGGTGACGCTTGGTGAAGCGGCCAACGGTCCGGTCCGCGACCGATTGACGCTCCGCAACGCGGTGGTGCTGGTGAAGATTTTGAAGTGAGGCGGCGGTGCGGCGGCGGCCGTTGCGGACTGCGTTTTGAAGTTTGAATTTCACACCAAAAAATTGCGGAGGCCAAGCTTCGGTCAACCCGCGTGAGGTCACGGGAAATCGTGGCGTTTTGCGAAGTTTTCACCGGCGTTCGTCGTGTTTGACACACTTCGCCGCGGTCCTTAATGTATGTCCCCCGCAGCACGCGGCCGCTTATGACCCAGCAAGATCCCAGCCCGCTTCGGTTCGCCGGTGTCGGGGTGGAACTGGCGGGCGTGGTGGTGGGGATGGCACTTCTCGGTTACGGCATCGATCGCTGGCTCGGCACGCCGCCCTGGGGCGTGGTGATCGGATCGACGCTGGGGATCGCGGGCGGGCTCTACAACGTGGTCAAGAACGTCACCCGCGAAAGCGATGATGACGACGCATCGGATGGCTCGTGAAATGATTCACGCACTCGGCAACTCGCCGTTCCCCCTGCTCCGCTCGACGCTGATTCTCAGCGCCGTCGCGGGGTTCTCCGCGCTGCTCGTCACGCTCATCGCTCCGCAGCTTTCCATGCCCGCGATCGGCGCCGCCGCCGCGTGCCTGATCGGCGGATTCATCGGACTGCTCCCCGTGTGGCGTCTGGCCACGCTTCGCATTGACGGCGCGGGCGTCGGTTACCTGCTGGGCCTCATGCCCCGGGCGATGGTCGCCTTCGCCGCGGCGATGTTCGTGCAGCACACGACCGCGTGGAACATGCCGACCTTCGCCGCACTGCTCGCCGCGTTCTACGTGGTGCTGCTCGCCTCTGAAGTCGTGATGCTCACCCGCTACCTCGCCACTCAGCAATCTCAGCGACTGGAGCCGGCCCTGTGATGATGCCCTCTCTTCCCATCACGCTCGCCGAGGGACTGCTCGACCACGTCGTCAGCCAGCCCATTTTCAACCTCGGCCCCATCGCCGTCACGAACCATATGCTCATGCTGACGGTTGCGACCGTCGTCCTGCTCGTCGTCCTGACCCGCGCCGCCGGCAGCATCGCACGCGGCAACAAGCACAGCACCAAGGGCCGCCTCTCGCAGATGATCGAAGTGATCTGCATCTACCTGCGTGACGACCTCGTCAAGCCGAACCTCAAGCACCTCACGCCGCACTACATCGGCTACATCTGGACGACCTTCTTCTTCATCCTCACACTCAACGTGCTCGGCCTCATCCCCTGGGGCGACGCCGTGAACCTCGTCTCCTGGATGACCGGCACGCACAGCGAGCACGCCGCGCACTTCAGCCACTGGCAGGGCACCGCCACCGGCAACATCAACGTCACCGCCACGCTCGCCCTCGTCTCCTTCTTCATGATGTTCTTCACCGGCCTGCGTCACAGCGGTCTGGCCTACTTCGCCCACTTCGCGCCGATCCCGATCTGGGGTCTGATGAAGGGCGGACAGTTCGCCATGCTCCCCGTCGCGCTGCTGCTGGTCGTCCTCGAAATGATCGGCATGCTCATCAAGCCCTTCGCGCTGGCCATGCGTTTGTTTGCCAACATGGTCGCCGGCCACATGGTCCTCGCCGCCCTGCTCGGCCTGATCATCATCGCCGCCAAGGCCCTCGGTAATGTCGGCGGCATCGGCATCTCGATCCCCGTCATCCTCGGCTCGCTCGCCCTGAGCTTCCTCGAACTGTTCGTCGCCTTCCTGCAGGCCTACCTGTTCACATTCCTGACCGTGCTCTTCATCGCCCAGGGCGCGGTGCACGAGCACCACGACCACGGCCATGATCACGGCCATGATCACGACCACGCCGGCCACGATCACGACCACGCGCACGCTCACTGATCCGCACAGCAAATAAACCACGGCGGCCCCGGGCGCTCAGCGGCCGACAGCCCACCGCCTCACAAAGACATCGGCCCGACAACCATTGGCAACCCGTCACCTGAAAGGACGTCTCGAATGAACGCTCTCCTGACTCTCGCGGAAGTCTCCATCGGCACCGGTCTCATCGGCGTTGGCTTCGGCCTCGTCGTGCTCGGTGCCGGCCTGGGCATCGGCTCCATCGGCGGCAACGCCACCTCCGGCATCGCCCGTCAGCCCGAAGCCGCCGCCAAGATCCAAGGCGCGATGATTCTCGCCGCCGCTCTCATCGAAGGCCTCGCCTTCGCCGCGCTGATCTTCGGTTCCTTCGTCCTCAAGTAAACCACCCGCGGACGTCGGGCAACGGCGCCCTCGCGCCTGCGCCACGGGTCCGCACCGAGCCTGCAACCATGCAAGCCAAGAATCTCTATCGTTTGGCGGGAATGGTCCTGCTCGCGGCGCCGGCATTCGTCCGCGCCGCCGAGCAGACCGCACAGGATGCGCTGGGTGCCGCGAAGGACACGGTCCACGAGGCAGCCGGCCACGCCACCGAGGCGGCCGGTCATGCCGTCGAAGCCGCCGACTCCGGCGGCGGGCTGCTGAGCCCCAACCAGGGCACCGCCTTCTGGACCCTGCTCCTCTTCGTCCTCCTGCTCGTCGTCCTCGGCAAGCTGGTGTGGCCCAAGATCACCAGCGCGCTCGATGCGCGTGAAGGCAAGATCCGCGGCGACATCGACGCCGCCGAGGCCGCCAACGCCAAGGCGCAGAAGACGCTGGCCGACTACCAGAAGCAGCTGGCCGAGGCCCACGCCGAGACCCGCAAGCTCATCGACCAGGCCCGCAAGGATGGCGAGGCCCTGCGGCACCGGATGGTCGGCGAGACCGAGGCCGAGATCGCCAAGCTGCGCACCAGCGCCACGCAGGAGATCAAGCAGGCCAAGCAGCAGGCCGTCAGCGATCTCTATGCCACCGCGTCGGAACTCTCCGTCGCTGTCGCCTCCAAGATCCTCCAGCGCCAGATCAACGACCAGGACACCGCCCGGCTCGTCGAGCAGTCCCTGACCGAACTCGACCGCCTCAAGGCCAACTGATCGAGCCCCTCTATGGCCGCTACCCCATCTCACAAAACGATCGGCGTCATCGCCGAGAATTACGCGCAGGGCCTCTTCGACGTCGCCCTCAAGGCCGGCTCCCTCGAGCAGATCGTCGATGACATCCACGGCATCGCCCAACTGCTCCGCGACCAGAAGGACCTCGCCGCCCTCTTCGCGCACCGCACCATCGACACGCCCCGCCGCGATGCCACGCTCCGCAAGCTCTTCACCGGCAAGATCGACAACACGACGCTCAAGTTCCTCCTGCTCCTCAACCGCAAGCGCCGCCTCGATCAGCTGCTCAACATTTCCCGCGCTCTCGATCTGCTCAGCAAGCAGCACCGCAACGAGATCGACGTCGAAGTCATCTCCGCCCGCCCGCTGACCGCCGATCAGGTCGCCTCCGTCACCGCGAAGCTCACGTCGGTCCTCAAGAAGACCGCCGTCGTCCACCCCTTCACCGATCCGACCCTGATCGGCGGCCTGAAGATCCGCATCGAAGACCGCGTGATCGACGCCTCCGTCGCCTCACGTCTCCGCCGCCTCGCGCGGCAGATGTCGATCAACGGCGTCGAACGCCTCCGCTCCAAACCCGACATCCTCGAAACAGCATCCGCCTGACCGCCGCGGCGAACTGAAACCGCCGCCCTTTTGCCCTGGAAACAGCCATGAAGATCAAGACAGATGAAATCGCAAGCCTGATCCGTCACGAGATTGAGCAGTACACGACGGAGCTCGAAATTTCCGAGGTCGGTCGCGTCGTCGAGGTCGGTGACGGCATCGCCCGCGTGTACGGCCTGTCCAATGCCATGGCCGCCGAACTCCTCGAGTTCGAAGGCGACGGCGGCGAGATCATCTCCGGCCAGGTCTTCAACCTCGAAGAAGATTCCGTCGGAGCCGTGCTCTTCGGCGACTACCTCAAGGTCAAGGAAGGCGCCGTCGTCCGCGCCACCGGCAAGCTGCTCTCCGTGCCCGTCGGCGAGGCGCTGCTCGGCCGCGTCGTCGATCCGCTGGGCCAGCCCATCGACGGCACGGGCCCGATCAATACCACCGAAACCCGCCGCGCCGACATCATCGCTCCCGGCATCGCCGACCGTCAGCCCGTCAAAGAGCCCCTGCAGACCGGCATCAAGGCGATCGACGCCATGATCCCGATCGGTCGCGGCCAGCGCGAGCTGATCATCGGTGACCGCAAGACCGGCAAGACCGCCGTCGCCATCGACGCCATCATCAGCCAGAAGTACACGCACAAGACCGATGCCCCCGTGTACTGCATCTACGTCGCGGTCGGTCAGAAGGATTCGACCGTCGCCGGCGTCGTCGAGACGCTCCGCAAGAACGGCGCGATGGATTACACCATCGTCGTCAACGCCTCCTCCGCCGCCCCTGCCCCGCTGCAATACATCGCCCCGTACACCGGCACCGCGATGGGCGAGTACTTCATGTGGAAGGGCAAGCACGTCCTGTGCATCTACGATGACTTGTCGAAGCAGGCCGTCGCTTACCGCCAGCTCTCGCTGCTGCTCAAGCGTCCCCCGGGCCGCGAAGCGTATCCCGGCGACGTGTTCTATCTGCACTCCCGCCTCCTCGAACGCGCCACGAAGCTCTCCAAGGAACTCGGCGCCGGTTCGCTGACCGCCCTGCCCATCATCGAAACCATGGAAGGCGACGTCTCGGCGTACATCCCGACGAACGTCATCTCCATCACCGACGGCCAGATCTATCTCGAGCCCGAACTGTTCTTCGCCGGTGTCCGTCCCGCCGTGAACGTCGGCATCTCGGTCTCGCGCGTCGGTGGCAATGCCCAGATCAAGGCCATGAAACAGATCGCCGGCTCGCTGCGACTCACCCTCGCCGCCTACCGCGAGCTCGAAGCCTTCGCCCAGCTCGGCACCGAGCTCGACAAGGAAACCCAGCGCCAGCTCGACCGCGGTGCCGTCATGGTCGAGCTCCTCAAGCAGCGCCAGTACGTGCCGATGGACGTCATCGACCAGGTCATTTCGATCTTCGCCGGGACGAAGGACTTCCTCCTCGACCTCGACACCAAGGACATCGGCCCCTTCGAGAAGGACCTCCTCGAACACTTCCAGAGCAACGCCGCCGCCAAGGCCGTCCGCGATGAACTCGCCGCCAAGAAGGCCATCGACGACGCGATGACCAAGAAGCTGACCGACGCGATCAACGCTTTCAAGGCCACGTGGAAGGCCCCGGTCTAAATCGCTCTGCCGCTTGCGGCTTGGCGATCCGGATTCCCCTTTCAAGTCTGAAATCTCCAATTCAAAATTTCAAATCCCCCCGCCCCCGCCGCAAGGCGGGGGTTTTTATTTGACGGATGCTTTTTACTCACCAAATACGCCCCGACCATAAAGCGCGCGTCACAACCGGTCGATTTTTAGATTCAAACCGGCGCGTCGTCCGCGCCTTTTCATTTCCCGGGCTGAGGATTTTCCCGTGACAGCGATCCGCACCGAAGCATCACAGACATCGGCATGCGACAAGTCGGGTGACGGAGCGCATTCCTCGCTCGCCGGGCCCGCGCATTATCGTCTCATCAGCCGGCCCGAGTGGGTCGAGCCCGTCGTCATGGCGCTGGCGGCCAAGGCGAGAGCGGCCGGCGTCCGCGACGAGCCGGGCATCAAGCGCCTCGTCGTCGCGATGACCGAAGCGATCACCAACGCAATCGTGCACGGCAACTTCGGCCTGAGCAGCGCACTCAAGGAACAGCGCGACGGCTCCTTCGCCGCGGCGATCAGGCAGTGCACCGCCAACCCCGAACTCGTCAGCCGCATCGTCGATATCCGCGTCGAGTTCGAGCCCGGCAAGTGCATCTGGACCATCAGCGATGAAGGCGCTGGATTCGACGTGGCCAAAGCCCTGTCGCGGCTGGAGTCCGACGACCCGATGCTCATGCTCGCCGCCGGTCGCGGCATCCCGATCATGCAGGCGTTCGTCGATGAGGTGACATGGCGGGACGGCGGCAGGCAGGTGCGCCTGGCGATCTCCATGGCGCAGGGCACGGAGCACCGCCTGCACATCCGCCGAAAATACACCGCCACCGTCGGCTTCCGCCTCCCCGGCCAGACGTTCCGCCACGAGGCGCTGGCCCGCGACCTTTCCTCCGGCGGCATCGCGTTCATCACCACCGAGCCGCTGGAGATCGGCACCCCGATCGACATCGTGCTCCAGCTCGATGAGCCGGACCAGACATCACTGTGCGGAGAAGTCGTCCGCTGCCGACAGGTCGCCGGCACGTATCACGATGTGGCGGTGAAGTTCAACGAGGCACTGCCGCCGCACGCGGCCTGATGGCCCGGTCGTGAAATACATCGCCGCTGCGCTTATCATCCCTGCCGATGAGCCAGCCCCCCGCCACACCGCCAATCCCTTACAAAATCGCCGTGCTCTGCTATCTCTACGATGCACAGGGCAGGCTCCTGCTGCTCCACCGTGCGCAGGAGCCCAACAAGGGCCTCTACTCCCCGATCGGCGGCAAGCTGCACATGAGCGAGGGCGAGTCACCGGCGGCGTGTGCCCTGCGCGAGATCCGTGAGGAAGTGGAACTCGAGATCGACCCGGCCGACCTGCACCTGACCGGCCTCGTCTCCGAAACCGCGTTCAACAACACCACGCACTGGCTCATGTTCCTCTACGAGGTCCGTAAACCCGTCACGGTCCAGCGCATGACGTTCCGCGAAGGCACGCTGGAGTGGCACGCCTGGGACGCCGTCGAGACCCTGCAGATCCCCGAGACCGACCGCCGCGTGATCTACCCGCTGATGCGCAAGTACCATGACCGCTTCTTCCATGTCCACATCGATTGCCGCAACGGCGGCTTCGTCTGGCGTCTCGAACACCCGATCGAGCCCTCGAAATAACCACGGTGCCCGCGTCTTGACGCCGACGCTTTGGCGTGCAACAATATCCGGTCTCAACGTTGGGGGCGTAGCTCAGCTGGGAGAGCGCATCCATGGCATGGATGAGGTCGCCAGTTCGATCCTGGTCGCCTCCACTTCAACGAAAGCCCTGAACCGGAAACGGTTTGGGGCTTTTTTAGTTCCCTTGGAAACCCAAGACCTGATCTGTTCTGATCGGTTATCTGATCGGTTTTTTCAGGGCGGATTGCAGGAATTCACTGCGGCGGCAAGGAAAGGATAAGCCCGGCACCGCAGTGCGTAACCGATGATGATGCCGCATGGGGCACGTTCAAGGCTGATGGTGGATGAGCCGATATCTGTAATTCTTCTAGGCCTATCCCGCCTGCACGATGGTCGAAGTGGCCCCAAAGACCGAACATACCCTGACATTCTTGAAAGATTGTCTCGATGAAAGAAGCGGACATTCCATCAAACGAACCGTCTCGCTTGGCCAACCTCAAGCGGCTCAATGTTCTGGACACGCCGCTGGAAGACAGGTTTGAGCGTATCACCCGGATGGTGTGTACGCTGCTCCGTGTGCCGATCTCTGCCATATCGCTTGTGGATTCTGATCGCCAGTGGTTCAAATCCATTCAGGGGTTGCCTGTCAGCGAAACGTCCCGCGGCGTAGCTTTTTGTGCCCACACAATTCTGGGTGATGAACCGCTGGTCGTGCGTGACGCCAGGAAAGACGAGCGGTTTGTCGACAACCCCCTGGTGGCGGGCCATCCGGGGATCGTCTTCTACGCGGGGGTTCCCGTCTCGGCCTCGGATGGACTCCGCGTGGGCTCCTTGTGCGTCATCGACTATCTCCCGAGGGAGCTGACGGGCGATGAATTGCAGGTTCTACGGGATTTTGCGGCGATCGCGGAATCGGAGCTGCGATCATCAGCTCAGTCGGCGATGCAGGCGGATCTGATTGAACAAGTCAAAGAAGAGCAGCGACGTGGGATGATCGATTCACTGACCCGCGTCTGGAACAGGTCCGGGATCATGGAGATGATGGAACGCGAGTTGGGCGACGCTTTCCGTCGCCGCGAGCAGGTGGGCGTGGTGATGTGTGACATCGACCATTTCAAGAAGATCAACGACACCTATGGGCACCCCGTGGGAGACACGGTGCTCATTGAGGTCGTCAAGCGGCTGCTGTCGGCGGTGCGGGGCCACGACGCGATCGGTCGCGTCGGCGGCGAGGAGTTCCTGGTCATCCTGCCCGCTTGCTCCACACCGGAACTGGGGATGGTTGCCGAAAGGATGCGGACACATGTCTCCGAGAGGCCGATCGTGACCTCGGCAGGTCCGATCAATGTGACGATGAGTTTCGGGACGGCGGTTTACGGTCCGGGCGTCGAACGGGATGCAGACAAGCTCATCAAGACCGCAGACGATGCCCTGTACCTTGCCAAGACCTCGGGGCGGAATCGCGTGGTGACATCGGTCCAATGAACGGGACGCTCCAAATCCCGGCAAAATGTGCCGGAATTTGTTGTTGCAGTCCAGCCGGAAAGGTAAACTCCGCAGGTCCAAAGTCGCCATCGTGTTGGCCCGAAGTTGCCGCGGGGTGGAATACCGGTTGAAAGTGAGCATTCCCCCTGCTCATTGCATGTCCGAAGTTGACGCATTCACTTTCCGCTCGCTTGAGGCTCCCATAATGAAAGAACCACCACTTCCCCGCAAAGAGCAATCCCGCCTGGCCGCCCTCAAGCGGCTGAATCTCCTCGACACGCCACTGGAGAACAGATTCGAGCGTATCACCCGGATGGTGTCCACTGTGCTTCACATGCCGATCGTTGCCATTTCATTGATCGATTCTCAGCGGCAATGGTTCAAATCGATTCAAGGCCTGCCGGTCACGGAGACCTCACGAAGTGTGTCGTTTTGTGCCCACACGATCCTTGGCGATGAGCCGCTGGTCGTGCCCGACGCCAGAAAAGATGACCGATTCTACGACAACCCCTTGGTGACCGGCCGTCCAGAGATCGTCTTCTACGCCGGAGTACCGCTCTCTTCGTCAGACGGGTTCCTCCTCGGCTCGTTGTGCGTTATCGACAATAGACCGCGGCAACTCACGGCTCAGGAGATGCAGACGCTGCGGGATTTTGCGGCGATCGTGGAGATGGAACTGCGGTCATCGAGAAGCTCGGCACTTCAGGCGGATCTGATGGAAGAGTTTCAGGAGGAACAGCTCCGTGGCTTGATCGACCCGCTGACCCGTGTCTGGAACAGGACCGGGATCCAGGAGATGTTGGAGATGATGGTCCACGAGAAATACGACTCCACACGTTTCCGGGAAGACCTCAGCGTGGTGATTTGCAACATCGATCAGTTCAAGAAAATCAACGACACCTACGGGAATCCCGCGGGGGATGCCGTGCTCGTTGAAGTGGTCAAAAGACTGCTCTCGGCGTTGCGGGAACACGACATGATCGGTCGGATCAGCGGTGATCAGTTCCTGATCCTCATGCCGTCATGCCCCGCCCCGGAACTGGCGATGATCACCGAAAAGATGCGGCAACACGTCTCCGAAAGCCCGATCAGGACCTCGGCGGGACCGCTCAACGTGACGATGAGTTTAGGTGCAATCGAGCAGGGTTTGGGCGATCAACGAGACATTCAATCACTTATCAAGAAGATGGACGACGAGCCCGGTGCCGCACCGTGTGGCGGCTGATGTTGCCCACGAACACCATCGAGGCATGGGCGGCAATCGCATCACGGGCAGGGAAACGAATCGATCGGCGATCAACCGGAGCCTGAGTTTCGACACCCAAGTCGAAAGGCAATAGGATGGCTTGAAACATCACCAACGTGAAAGCGGGCGCAGACTAGGGGATTTGCGAATGTCTGTAGAGCTTTGCATCGTGATTCCGACTTACAACTGCGGCGGATACCTGAATCGTGCTTTGTCTTCCGCAGTTGAGCAGACACGGCCCGCCTCACGGATCATTGTGGTCGATGACGGGTCGACTGATGACACACCAGACGTGGTCGGGAGGTTCGGCCAGAGAGTCGAGTATGTACGGCAACCACGAAGCGGTCCATTCGTCGCGTGCAAGCGAGGCATTGCGCGAACCGATCGGGGTTGTCATGTCGTGTTCCTGGATGCGGACGATCGTCTTCGACCGGGTTATCTGCAGTGGATGGAAGTTGCGTTACTGGCCAGACCCGACACGATGCTCGCCTTCGGTCAGGTGATTCTCGTGGACCGGGAAGGCAGGCAGCGCCGCTCCCCGCTACCGCAGGTTGAGGCCGATCCGCTCATGAACTTTCTCGCCTATGTGCGGGGCGATCTTAATCTCTCCGCGGGTGGGGGGACTTTTGCTCGCCACCTGTTTGAGCCATGGTTTAAGCGCCTGGAGTCGCTGGGGCGAGTGCACGGCCTAGACCGCGTGGTGCTGGGACAGGCCTTGTCACAACACCCCGTGCTCGTGGTGCCCGAGTCGGAGGTTGAGATTCACGATCGGCCTGGGCGGCTGCGTGACGATGTGGTGTCTGTGTGCAACACATCGTTGGAAGCGGTCGATGTCCTGTTTGATGCAAGCGTGTTGCCGGAGCAGGCGATGCGGGAGCGGGCAAATTTCGTCAAGCGATTGCTGTTGGAGCAGGCACGACTGCTGTATCGTGCCGGGCGCCATGCAGAGGCCGCGGCGCGATACAGGCAGATTGTGGCGGAACATTCATATGCGGCGCTTGGGTCCAGACACTTACGGCGATACTTGGTCAGTTGCGCAAAGGATTGGGCGCTGCGGTTGGTCGGTGGACCGCAGAAGAAGCCGGGCCAAGGGGGTCCCCCGTGACCGGACATGAACCTGGCGCGACGCTTGGCGGTTTGAGGACACCACCGATGCCGACGATGAGCCGTCGCATGGCCCGTCGAGCCATGCGCCGAGACCCCATCGGGTTCCTATGTCAATGCACCGAGGAACATGGGCCGATCGTGCATTTGATGCTGGATCGGGAGAGTTTCCTGCTCAGCGACCCCAAAGATATCAGCCACGTGCTGGTGACCGATCCGCTCAATTTCCACAAGGAACATGACGGCCGGGCGCGGTTCAGGTCGATCTTCGGGCGAAGTCTGCCGTTCCTGGAAGGCGACGACCACCGGCGTGTGCGACAGGCGATACAGCCGTCTTTCAGGCCTTCCTCGCTGAGCGGGGTGCCGAAGAGCGTGCAGGCTCACGCGCAGCAAGTCACCCGTGTTTGGCCGGCGGATGGAACCGTGGATGTCGCGGGCGGCATCCGCCGGATTGCGATCGGAGTGGCGGGCGATCTGATTTTGGGTGCAGGATCAGCGGCATGGTCCGAGGATCTGTTTCATGCAATCAATCGTCTTCACCGTCACATCGTCTCGCAGATGCGTGGACCGGTCGCCTGGCCCAACATGGTCTGGCCGTGGACGCGAGCGTGGCGTGGGCATCGGCGAGCCCACCGCCAGCTCGACGCGATGATGCTGGAATGGATTGCCCACAGGAGCGACCAAGGGACATGGAGCGATGACATACTTTCGTCGGTCCTTCGGCAACGGAAGTCCGGCGAACTGAACCTGTCGGACATCGAAATCCGAGATCATTGTGTGAACCTGTTCCTGGCGGCGACCGACCCCATGACTTACGCGGTCAGTTGGTCGCTGTATTTTCTGGCTGAGGCACCCGAGGTTCAAGCTCGGATCGCACGGCAAGCCGACGAGATACTGTGCGACGGATGCCCGACGCTCGATCATGTCAACGCTCTGATGCACGCCCGGAGGGCCTTGTCGGAGTCGTTGCGTCTCCGTCCAACCACATGGATGTTCGAACGCGAGCCGGTGACCGACGCGACTTTGCCCAGCGGGGTCGTCCTGCCGGCCGGATCGCGGGTCATGATCAGCCCTTTCGTGGTCCATCATCGACGGGAGTTGTATCCCGATCCGCTCTCGTTCAACCCGGACCGGTTCGACCCGGCTGAACAACGGAAGCGTTCTCCGTATGCCTATCTGCCGTTCGGCGCCGGCCCGCGTTCCTGCATCGGGCAGCATCTGGCCTTGTACACCGGAACGCTGATCCTGGCATTGCTGCTGCAAAAATTCCGGTTTCGCAGGATTGAGGGGCAATCGATCCCGTACGTGACGTGCAACGGTTTTACGATTCAGACATCCGATGGCAAAATGGCGCTACGATGTCAGGTCCGAGACAAGAGTCGTCCGGGGAGTTAAGAAATCCGGCCAGATGGACAAGCGGCACCAAAAATCTTGGCGGAGGCTGGTGCTTTTCCTCGGCTTTGAATCACCGCCGCCGTCCGGTAAAACGGAAAGCATGACAACCAAAATCACACCGCTCGATCCGGGTTCGATCCTCCAGACCGCTTTCGCGTTCTGGTCTTCCAAGGTGCTGCTGACCGCCGTCGAGTTCGGCGTGTTCACGCGGCTCGGCGACCGGCGGGTCACCGGCGCAGAACTTGGCAAGGAGCTGGGCCTTCATTCGCGCGGGATCGCTGACTTCTTCGATGCGCTGGTGGCGATGAAGATGCTGGACCGCGACGGTGACGGGCCGGCCGCGAAGTATTTCAACACGCCCGAGGGCGCGCTCTACCTCGACGAGAAGAGCCCGCGCTACGTCGGCGGCATCCTCGTCATGCTCAACGCACGCCTCTTCAAATTCTGGCACGACCTGCCCGAAGCCCTACGCACCGGCAAGCCGCAGAATGAGGCCAAGCACGGCCAAAAGGGAGTGTTCGAGGAACTCTACGCCGAGCTGCCGCGGCTCGAACAGTTCATGGGGGCGATGACCGGCCTGTCGCGGATCAACTTCGAGGCGTTCGCCGCCAAGTTCGATTTCTCCAAGTTCAAAACGCTCTGCGACATCGGCGGCGCAACGGGCCTGCTCAGCATCGAGGTCGCGAAGAAGCATCCGCACCTTCGCTGCGTCTCATTCGATCTCCCGCCCGTCGAGCCGATCGCCCGGAAACACATCGCCGCCGCGGGGCTCAGCGACCGCATCAAGACCGCCTCCGGCGACTTCTTCAAGGATCCGCTGCCCAAGGCGGATCTGATCACGATGGGCATGATCCTCCACGACTGGAATCTGGAGAAGAAGAAGCACCTCATCCGCGCAGCCTACGACGCCCTGCCACCCGGCGGAGCGCTCGTCGCCATCGAAGCACTGATCGACGACGCCCGCCGGCAGAATGCGTTCGGCCTGCTGATGTCGTTGAACATGCTCATCGAATTCGGCGAGGCCTTCGATTACTCCGGCGCGGATTTCCAAGGATGGTGCAGCGAAGCCGGGTTCAAGCGGTTTGACGTCATCCACCTCGCCGGGCCATCCAGCGCCGCGATCGCCTACAAGTAGGTTTTGCCGGGGACGATTGCGGGCAGCCATTTAGTATCGAACCATTGACCGTGGCGGGCGTCTATTCGGCAGACGATGGCGCCGCGTTGTTGCGCGGTTGTTACACAACCGGCCGCAATAAACCAGCGGAGCCGCGCAGCCGGTCGTATCATCGTTGACGAGGCGTCCGCTCATGTCCCACACACCGTCACGCCGTACCGACTAACCCGTTCGGGAGTCCCCTATGTTCACCGCCGCTTCCCTCCGCCGTGTCTCGCTCCTCGCCGCGATCCTTCTCACCGTCGCCACCGGCAGCCTCCGCGCCGCCGACCCCGCCCCGCCTGATGCGCCAGACGCACCCAAAGCCGCACCCGCCCCCAATATCCTGCGCCCCGTCGAAGCCGCTCTCCAGGCACGCCAATTCGACGAAGCCGCCAGCGCCGCCGAGGCGATTGTCAAATCCGGCGACAAACACGCCGACGAAGCGCAATACCTCCTCGCCCTCGCCCTGCAGGGCGGCGGCAAACACGAGCCGGCCATCGCCGCCGCCGATGCACTGACCACCAAGTTCCCGCAATCGCGCTGGGTCGCCAAGGCCGTGTTCCTCAAGGTCCGTTCGCTCCTGGCCCTCCGACAATTCGAGCCGGCGCAAAAGATCCTCGACGAGCAGTCGCACCGCCTCCTCGCCGCCGACCGCAAGCAGCAGATCGCCTCGGTGCTCGTGAGCTTCGCCGATGCGCTGGCCACACCGCCCGATGCCAACGACCCCGGCGCTCCGCCCGCCGATTACGCCAAGGCCTACAACCTCTACAAGAAGACGCTGGAGATGGAGATCGGTCGCGACCTGCGTGATGAAGTCATGTTCAAGGCCGCCGTCGCTGTCCAGAAAGCGAGCAACCCCGCACAGGCCATCGCCGAATTCCGCGCCTACCTCGATGAGTTCGATCCCGCCTGGCTCGGCGCCCCCGACTCGCCTCGTCGCACCGCGCAGCAGCAGAAGCTCACGCCCGTCGCACCTGGCAAGCACATCCACGAATCCCGCTTCCACATGGCCGAGGCGATGATCGCCGCCGGCCAGCACCCCGCCGCGCGTCAGGAGCTCGAAGACCTACTCAAGCTCATCGCCCCCGCCGCTCTCGCCGGCAAGGAAGACCCGGCGACCATCAACCTCCGCGCCGAGGCGATGTACGCCATCGTCAGCACTTATCAGCTCGCCGCCGCCCCGGCCGGTGACTGGGAGCGCGGCATCAAGGCCGCCCAGGATTTCCTGACCACATTCCCATCACACCCGCACTCGATCGTCGTCGCCTACCTCATCACGCAGACCTACCACCAGCATGGCCGGGCCGATGAGGCCGTCGCCGCCCTACGCGATTTCCTGGCGGGCAAATCCTTCAAGCTCCCGCCCGAACCGCTCCGCAGCGCCCCCATCGCCGAGGGCAAGAAGAGCCCCAATTTCTATTGGGACCTCTGGCAACAAGAGGGCCTCTTCACGATCGGCCAGATCCGTTTCGAGCAAAAGCAGTACACCGCGGCGATCGAGGTCTTCCAGCAGTACGCCGTGAAATTCCCCAGCGGCCCGCAATGGGCCGCTGCCCAGCAGCGCATGGTCCAGGCCGAATTCGAGATCGCGCTCGACGCCATCGCCGCCAAAAAATACGACGACGGCCGCAAGCTCCTCGGCCAGTTCCTCACCGCCCATCCCCTCGATCCCCGCGCCTCGCAGGTCATGTTCATCTTCGGCCAGATGCACGTCGCCGAAGCCCAGCGCCTCACGACCGAAAAGGCGGCCGCGGAAGACATCCAGAAAGCCTACCGCCGCGCGATCGCCGCGTGGGCCGACCTGATCACCAAGTACCCCGGCTCCGAACCCGCGTCGCTCGCCCTCCTCCGCACCGCGCAGATTCAGGAAGAGAATCTCAACGAACTCGACAAGGCCCTCGAAACTTACCGCCGCGTGACATTCGGCTCCTCCGCCGGCGCCGCACAGCAGCAACTGCAAAACCTCACGCAAAAGCACCTCCAACTCGCCACCACCCGCAAGTTCCACACCAACGAAATCGCCAGCGTCCGCGTCAACGTCCGCAACATCGAGAAGCTCACCATCCGCCGCTATTCGCTGGACCTCGAAGCCTACTTCCGCAAAACGCATTCGGGCGGCGGCGTCGAGAAGCTCGACATCTCGCTGATCCAGCCCGACAAGACGTGGGAGGTGAAGATCAAGGATTACGCGAAGTACAAGCCGATGGAGCAGTTGATCGAAGTGCCGTTCGACGGCCGGAGCCCCGGCGTCTGCATCATCAACGTCTCCGAGGATGATTACGAGGCGACCACGCTCGTCGTCCGCAGCGACATCGACATCGCCGTACGCTCCAGCCTGACCGAGACGCTCGTCTACGCGCAGGACATGGTGCTCGGCACACCGGCCAAGGGCGTGACCGTGCTCGTGTCCGACAGCTCAAAGGTCATCGCCACCGGCAAGACCGAGGGCGACGGTGTCCTCCGCCACAAGTTCACCGACGCGGAGACGTTCAGCCGCCTCAGCGTCTTTGCGATCCGCGACGGCCACGTCGCCGGCTCCGACGGACTGGACCTCAGCGGGCTGCAGCGCGCCACCGGCCTGACGCGCAAGGGCTACATCTACACCGACCGCCCCGCGTATCAGCCGGGCCAGACCGTCAGCGCACGCGGCATCATCCGCGATGTGAAAGACGGTTCCTACCGCAGCCCCGCCGGCGAGATCTACACCGTCACGGTCACCGACCCACGCGGCCAGGTCATCCGGCAGGAAGAGCTCAAGCTCTCTGAATTCGGCTCGTTCCACACGCAATTCGCGCTCGACAAGGGCGCGGCCGTCGGCCCGTACACGATCGCCGCGTGGCCCAAGGGGCACGCCGAGAATCCCTACGTCGGCCGGTTCACGGTCCAGCAGTTTCAGCTCGAGAAGATGAAGCTCACGCTCGATTTCCCGCGCACCGTCTATTTCCGCGGCGAGAAGATCGCCGCCACGGTGAAGGCGGAATACTACTGGGGCCAGCCGGTGGTCGGTCGCGCCGTGCGCGTGACGCTGCCCGACGGCCGCATCGTCGTGCAGAACACTGATGACGCGGGCTTGGTCAAGATCGAATTCGACACCACGGGAATGACACCGCCCCGCGCGCTGCAGTTCGTCGCGCAGATCGACGGCGAAAACGTCGCCGCCAGCGGCTTCGTGCAACTGCCGCTGCTGGGCTACAACATCGCCGTCAAGAAGATGCGCGATGTTGTGCTCGCCGGTGAATCTGTGGACGTGAATGTGACGACGACCGAGCCGGACGGCAAGCCGATCGGCGCTGATTTGACATTGAACGTGGATCGTCAGGAGGCGGCGGCGAGCGATCCGGTGCTCAGTGCCGTGCCGTGGGTCCAGCGCAGGACCGAGCCATCCGCGGAGGTCACCGGGGAAGTGCGGAAGATCACGACCGATGCCAAGACCGGCAAGGCGACCGCGGCGGTGAAGCTGGAAAAGAGCGGGACGTACACGCTGCGTGTCAGCGGGCGCGACCGCTTCGGCCAGCCCGTCAGCTCGGAGCACATCGCGGTGATTGTCTCCGGCGACGACGACACGACCAAGCTACGCATGTTCGCTGATAGCGACACGCTGAAGGTCGGCCAGAAGGCAACCGTCCGCCTGCACTGCCGCGTCGATCACGGCCTGGCGCTCATCACGTTCGACGCTGACGGCTTCCTCGAACACCGCATCGTGCCCGTCAAGTCGGGCTTCAACGACATCGCGATCAACGTCGGCCACGAGCACTTCCCGAACTTCACGGTCACCGCGACGGTGATGGACGGCCGGGACACGCACTTCGCCGATCACCCGTTCCGCGTCGAGCGTGAGCTGAAAGTCACGATCAAGCCCATCAAGGGTGTGTACGCCCCCGGAGCCGAGGGCGAGGTGGAGATCACGACGACGGATCAGCTCGGCAACCCGGTCAGCGGCGAATTGTCGCTGGCGATGACCGATGAAGCGCTGTTTGCGATGTTCCGGGATTCGACGCCGAACATGATCGGGTTCTTCCAGAATGATGCGTATCGCCGCGTCGGTTTCGCCGTGGCGCAGAGCAACGGCTTCTGCTACGAGGCGACGACGCGCGATGTGGACAGGACGGTGGTTGATGAGGTGGAGCGTCTCGTCCGTCAGGCTGGCGAACTGCAGGATTTGGAAAAAGCCCAGAAGCAACTGAACGCCAATGGCGCGTCATTTTTTCAGGTGCCAACAACGCCGCCAGCGCCAGTCATGGTGCCGAAGCCGGGCGCGGATCGCGGGGACATTGGGGGAGCTTTTGCCAATGCTCCCGCTTTTGACTTGGCGGTGGATTCGAAAGACGAGTCGGGAGGGATTCTCCAACAGCGCCTGACCGGCATGACTGCCAGCACACAGACCGCGGAAGGTCGATTCTACGGCATGGCCAACGGACACGGCCGCGGGCTCGGGCTTGGTTCCGTCGCGCCACGGCAGGAACTGCCCGAAGCCGGGTTCTGGGTCCCCGATGTCGTGACCGACAAGAACGGCACGGCGACGGTGAAAGTCCCGATGCCCGAGAAGACGACGCAATGGCGCCTCACCGCGCGCGGCGCGACGGTCGAGACGCTCGTCGGCGAGGCGACCGAGAAGGTCATCACGCGGCAGGATTTCTTCGTCGAGATCAAACTCCCAGAAGCGCTCACCGAAGGCGATGAGGTCCGCCCGCTGGTCCGCATCCACAACCTCGGCGACTTCGAGGGGCCCGTCGAGCTCAAGCTCCGTGTCGGCAGCGCCGACAAGCCCGGCATCAATCAGCAGTCGCACACCGCGGCGGTCAAGAAGAATCAGACCGCGGAAATCCTGCTGGACCCGGTGAAGATTCCCGCGCCCGGCGCGACGGAGGGCCTGGAGTTCATCGTCGAAGCGCAGGGCGGCGAGCTGCACGATGCGCTGAGCCGGAAGGTGCCGGTCAGGCCGTGGGGCATGGAGTATGCGGTGCGCGGCGGCGGGCAATCGAGCGGCGATGCAACGGTGATGCTGGAGCTGCCGAAGGATCTGCCGTACACGTCGCGGCGGATGAGCATCTTCGTCGGACCGGGGTTGCAGCGGCAGGTGATCGAGATGGCGCTGCGCGGGCCGATGGTCGTCAATCCGATTTGGCTCAAGGGAGCCGCGGCTTCGGAGGATCGCGTGATGCCGCCGGTGTTCGGCGGAAGCCTGACGGGCAGCGATCTACTCGCGGCGGTCAGCGGATTGGAATACGCCCGGGCGGTCAATGCCTCGCCGGTCGATCAGCAGATGCTGCTGGAACGCGTGCGAGCCCTGACGGCTTCGCTCGTGACGCAGCAGCGGCCCGACGGTGGTTGGTCGTGGATCGCCGGCGGGACCGAACCGGCGGCGACGGCGATGAGCTACTGGGCGCTGACGAAGGCGAATCAACTGGGCGTGACGGGCTTCGATGCGCCGCGGGCCAAGGCCGAGACGCTGCTCCGCGAACTGCTCAAGCGCGTGGCGAGTTCCGATTACGACACGAAGGCGGCGGTCCTGCACGCGCTGTCGGTCGGCGGCGCGGCGGACTATGAGCTGGTCAACCCGCTGCACCGTCTGCGGCAAAGCCTCTCGAACGGGGCGCTGGCGTACACCGCACTGGCGCTGGCGAACCTCGACCGCAAGCCGATGGCGGCGGAACTCGTGGAAGTGCTCGAAGCCAAGGCCAAGACAAGCAAGGATGGCGAGCATGTGACGGCGTACTGGACCGGCGACGGCGCGGTGCAGCCGTGGCTCGCCGACCCGATCGAGACGACCGCCGCGGTAACGCTGGCGATGATGAAGATCAAGCCTGATTCGCCGCGCATCGCGCAGGCGGTCGATTACCTGCTGCAGGAGCGCGGCTGCATCGGCATCCGCCCGGCGAAAGCACACGGCCCTGTCACCGCGGCGGTCGCCGAATATTTCCGGCTCGGTCAGTTCGCCGACACTGATTTCAAGTTGCGTGTCACGCTCAACGACGTCGAGCTCAAGACCATCGAGCACCACGCCGGCGAAGCGCCGCTGCTGCTCGATGCGCCCGGTGAGATGCTCAAGGAGGGCCGCAACATCGTGCGCTTCGAGATGAACGGCCGCGGCCGCTATGTCTACGCGGCAAACCTGCGCGGCTTCAGCTCGCGCATCGAGGATCCCAAGACGCTGGCGTCGCCGTCGATCGAGGCGCGTCGGTACGTGCATTCAGCCCTCGAATACCGCGGTCGCCCGCTCAATGTGGCCAGCAGCTCTCCGGTGATGAATGTGGAGATCGGCCAGCGCATCCGCGTGGACGTGCAGCTCTGGCATCACACCAACAGCGAACCGCCCTATGCGATGATCGAAGAGCCGCTGCCGGCCGGGTTGACGCTCGTGGCCGGTTCGCTTCAAGGCGGCTTCGCGTATCAGGAGGTGCGCGACGGGCGGATTGTGATGTACTTCCCGCCGGGCGTCAGGGCGGACTCGTTCAGTTATGAGCTGGTCGGTTATTCCAGCGGCAGCTACCGCGCGATGCCGACGATCGTGCGTGACGCGATGAAGCCCGAGTCGCTGCGGATCGGCAAGGAGGCGTCGCTGCGCGTGCTCGGCCCCGGCGAGAAGTCGGCGGACGTGTACGTGATGAACGACGCCGAGCGATTTGCTCTCGGCTCGGCGCTGTTTGAAGACGGCCAGTACGCCGGGTCCCTGGAGCAGCTCAACCCGCTCTTCGACCGCAAGCCCAAGTACAACGAGCGCGAGGTCGCGCGCATGCTGCTGTGGATCCGCACGACCGAGAAATACTACGACGCTCGCAGCGCCGTCGATGCCTTCGAGGTGCTCAGCGAGCGTTATCCCGAGCTGACGATCCCGTTCGACAAGATCCTGATCGTCGGCCGGGCGTATCGCGACACCGGCGAGTTCGAGCGTGCCGCGATCGTCTACCGCGCGACGATCGATTCGAGCTTCCTCCGCGATTCGCTCGTCAGCGCGATCCTCAGCGACGAGGGTCAGGTGCTCGGCTCGATCGATTATCAGGAGGACTTGTGGTGGGAATATCCCGACAGCCCGCAGGTCGTCTCCAGCTTCTTTGCGCTCAGTCAGCAGCTTTACGAGCTGGCGCCCAAGGCGCACGAACTGGCCAAGGCGAACCGGCAGACGAAGATTCGGCCCCATGTCCCGTGGCAGGGCGATGACCGGCTCGCACGGCAGACGCCGACGAAACCCGCGCTGCTCGCCGCCACGATCCGCCTGCTCGACCGGTTCCTCACGCTGTATCCGACCGGCGAACTGGCCGACGACGCCGCGTTCAGCATGACCAACGCGCTGCTGGACCTGAAGGATTACGCGCACGTCGTGCAGGTGAGCAAGACCTTCAAGGATCGCTACCCCAAGAGCGAATTCGTCAGCAGCTTCGGGTACATGACCGCGCTAGGCTATTTCTGGCAGCGCGATTATCCGCCGGCGCTGGCGGCGGCGAGCCTCGTCGCCGACGGCGAGAGCAAGGACCGCGACCTGGCCCGCTACATTCTCGGCCAGATCTATCACGCCCAGGGCGACCCCGTGAAGGCGATCGAGTGGTACACGAAGGTCAAGACCGTCTTCAGCGACGCCGGGGAATCCATCACGTATTTCGAGCACAAGTCGATCGCGATTGAGGAGGTCAACCGCTTCAAGAGCGGCGATCCGGTGAAGATCGAGCTGAAGTACCGCAACATCGCCGCGGCGAATCTGCAGGTGTACCGCGTTGATCTGATGAAACTTTATTTGCGTGAGAAGAATCTGAGCGGAATCTCGGAGGTGAACCTCGCGGGGATCAAGCCACAGACGGTGATGGACGTCCCGCTGGGTGACGGGCACGATTACGTGGAAAACAAGCACACCGTCGAACTCAAGCTCGAAGGTGAGGGCGCGTACCTCATCATCGTGCGCGGTGAGGACCTGTTCGCCAGCGGGCTCGTGCTCATCAGCCCGCTCAAGCTCGAGGTGCAGGAGGAAGGCGAGAGCGGGCGCGTCCGCGTCAATGTGATCGACGAGGTCCGCAACGTCCTGCCCGCCGGCGTGCACGTCAAGGCGATCGGCAGCGACGAGGGCTCGTTCCACAGCGGCGACACCGACCTGCGCGGCATCACGCTGCTCGACGGTCTGCGCGGCACGGTGACCGTGATCGCGCGCGACGGCGAATCGCGCTACGCCTTCTACCGCGGCAAGACCCGCGTTGGCCCGGTGGCCGAGCGGCATCGAGAAATCCAGAACGCGCAACCAGCGCAACCCGCACCCAACCAGGGCATCGACTACCAGGGCAACCTGATGATCCAGAACGGTGCCCTGCAGAAGTACAACAATGACAACTGGGACCAGATGCGCCGCTCGGGCGGCAAGGGTGTCCAGGTTCAACAGGCGAAATAAATCCGGCAAGCTGCCGAAGGCAGGCATGGCAAGCTTGATTGATCACCATGGATCACGCCTGCTCCTCGACATACCACTTCTCGACCTTCAGCCTCGCCCATGGCGTCTTACGAAGGAACGCCAGCGATGATTTCATGCTCGGGTCGTGCAGGAAACACCGCACGGGAATCCGCCGGCCCATCTCGGCCCAGCCGTATCGCTCCTGCAGCGATCTGACGATCATCTCGAGCGTCACGCCATGCAGCGGATTGCGTGGCTGCGGCGTGGCCGGGTCCGGCGTGGGCGATTCGGGTTGCGACATGCGATCATGTTAACCCGGCTGGCGCGCGGAAACACAGCGTCCCTTCGCGCTGAGTTCCCACTCCCTCAGTCAGTTCGTCCGGCCGCGGAAGCTCAGCAGCGACATCACCACACCGCCCACGGTCGCCGCGACGCCGCCGATGATGAACCACGTCGTCTTGTCGCTGTAGTCGCCGGTGAATGCGTGGCGAATGCCCTCGCCCGCCGATTCGGTCATGTTGTTGCCCATGACCAGCAGCGTGATGCCGACGGCCAGGAGCACGAGCCCGATGATCAGATTATTTGACATGACTTTTTCCTTTGCGTTTGAAACTTCTGAGCTGATTCTATGGCTCAGGCCCGACCCAATCGTTGAAACCGCGATTAATATCCGGGCAATCGCGAAAGAATATTTCTCGCCACAACGCGGCCAGCGCGTTAGGCTGCGTGAAGTGCCGGAAACGTGATGGCCCGGCTGACCCCATGATCTGGAGAATACCCATGAATACCCGTCGCACGCTCACTCTCGCCCTCCTCGCCGCCGCGTCGGTCATGCTCACCGGCTGCGCCACAATGCAGTCGATGCTCGAGCAGGCGCCCAAGCCCACCGCGTCGCTCAAGGGCGTTCACTTTGACAAGGTGAGTTTCACCAGCGTCGGCCTGAGCTTCGATGTTGATGTGAACAATCCCTACGATGTCCCGCTCCCGCTGACGAACCTCGACTACAACCTTTCGTCCGGCGCCTCGAAGCTGCTCAAGGGCTCGGCCGGTCTCCAGGGCACGATCCCCGCCAAAGCATCCAAGAGCGTCACGCTGCCCGTCAGCGTCTCGATCCTCGACGTCGTCAACTTCGCCCGCGGCACGCGCGCCGGCACGACGATCCCCTACGTCGCCGATGTGAAACTCGGCGTCACCGCACCGGGCCTGGGCGCGATGGCGATCCCGATCGGCAAGAGCGGCGAGATCGCGATCCCGGCGGTTCCCGGGCTTTGAAGAAAAGGCATTTAACGCAGAGCTCGCAGAGGGTGCAGAGAAGAGGACGAGGCGAGGAAAGAGATCTTTTTATGAAACCCTCCGCATTCTCTCTGCGATCTCCGCGGCCTCTGCGTTAGAAATCAGTTCCGTCTTTAACGCGGCTCCGCCGCGGTCAGCTTGCGCCACGCTTCCATCGTCGGCGTGAGGATCGCGCGCGGGTCGCCGGCGAGGCCGTAGCCCTGGAAACCGATCGGGCCTGTGAAGCCGATTTCCTTGAGTTTGCGCAGGACGATGCCCGTGTCGTACGTGCCGCTTCCCAGCGGCTGGATGAGTTGTTTCCACCGCCCGCCTTTGACGCCCGTGTCCGCGCCGTTGATCGTCACCGTCACGAGCACCGATTTCCCTTCGTCGAGCAGCGCGGGGATTTTCTCCTCATCGCCGACGGCCAGTGCGTGACAGAGATTGAAGGACACGCCGAAGCGCGGATGGTTGACGAGCTTCGCGAGTTTCACGGCGTCGCCGAAGTGCTCCGCCCACAGTGTTATGTGCGGATAGATCGCGATGTGCAGGTCGCTAACCGCGGCGGCGTCGGCGAGGTCACGCAGCGTTTTGAACAGCGGCTCGTTGCCGGTCAGTGCCCCGATCGCCGGACCGCTGCCGCTGATGTGCAGCCAGATGATGGTGCCGCGGCCCTTGAGCGATTCAATTGTCTTGATGAGAGTCGCCGATGAAGCGAGCTCCCCGTCGGCTGTGACCGTCGCGCCGCAATAGATCGCGTGCAGTTTGAGCCCCCGCTTCTCGCACTTCTCGGCCAGCGCCGCCGCGGCCTCGGGCGTCGATTCCGTCCCCGCAATCCCCGCGAAGCCCAGTTCCTTCACAAGGTCCAACTGCTGCTCCACCGTCACGCCCTTGCGATTGAACGACGTGTCCATGGCGTAGAACGGATTGGTCATCGCCACCTTCGCTGGTTCGTCGGTGAACGCCGAGTCGGTGAACATTGCAAGAAGAAGACCGGCGATCAGGAAAATTCGACGAGATTGCATAAGTGTGATCCGTGTTGTCGGTTTGGGAGCCTACTTATTCAACGCCGCCGGTGTAGATTCAAATGCACCGAGGTCCGGGGCTGCACCCTTGAACGGGAGATCGACGTCGATGCCGGCGTCGATGATCGCGCTTCCGGGGGCGGGGTGGAGGAATTGAATTTCGGGGAGGGAGCCGTCGGGTTGGCGCGGTTTCGTGAGTTCGGATTCGTCGATGCTGAGGAAATCTTTGTTGGTGAGATTTAATTTCAGGTTGAAGGAATTGTGGGAGGCGTCGCTGGCGGCGTCGTTGAGGTGTGTTATTTCGTTGCGGCCCTTGTAGGCGAGGTTGTTTTTGAGGACGTGGCCGTAGCCGGGGAGTTCTTGCGTGTTGGTGGCGTCGCGGGCGGTCATGTTGAAGTTGGTGCCATTGCGGTAGGCGGTGTTGTTGAACCAATCGTTCCCGCCCGGGTGATGATTCGCGTAGAAGCCGCAGGCCTTGTTGCGGACGGCGAGGCATTCGCGGATCACGTGGTGCGGGATCGGATTGGGCAGGCGGTCGGTCGGCGTGGCAGCGTAGCCACCGGCTTTGAAACCGTTGCCGTCGCCGAGGCTTTCGAATTTTGCGTTGTAGCCGTTGTAGAACGCCCAGCAGTTTTCGATCGTCACGGGCTCTCCGGCGGTGATGCAGTCGAAGCCATCGTCGCTGTTGAACCAGGCGCGACAGCCGCGGAAAATGTTTCGCACGCTGCCGCGCGGTGCGTGGAAGCCGAAGCCATCGACGTTACCGCCCTTGTGGTCTTCGGAGGTGTAGTCGTGGTTGCGGTAGGCGTCGCAGTTGAGGATGAGGTTGTCGGACCCGCGGCCGAGCCAGAAGCCGATGGCCTGGCCGTCGTGCATGGAGAGGTTTTCGTAGATGTTGTTGCTGCCCTGATTGTCGAAGCAGATGGATTGGGTGTGGCCGGCGAGCGTGACCTGGACGCCGACGACGGCGAGGCCCTTGATGTGGATCCAGGAGCCGGTGATGTGGAACGCGGTGATGCGGTAGCCGGGCGGCTTGACGTTGGAGAAGTCGAAGATCGGTAGCTCGCCGGGTTCAGCGAAGTAGTTGATGCGATGGTCGGGCTTGCCGGATTTGTTGAGGTGCGTGCCGTAGGCCCAGATTTTTTCCTCGCGACCGATTTGGGACTCGGTCATCGTGTAGGTCCCGCCGCGGATGTGGACGGTGTCGCCGGGGGCGGCGGCCTGCTGGGCACGGGCGATGGTGGCGAAGGGCTCGGCGAGGGAGCCGGGGTGGGTGTCGTCACCGTTGACGGCGACGTAGTAGTCGGCGGCCTCGGCGGGGGTGACGGGGCAGGCGAACACGGCGGCGGCGAGGGCGAAAGCGGTGGTAAGTAAAACGCGAGAAATGGTCATATTTGTAAGATTACCGGGCGGAACGGCATCTTGCCTAGTGACGCGGGGTAAAGTCGTGGTATGATTGCGTCGAATGTTTATTAACCGGTTCACAAGGGCCTGGGAAATTGACCCGACCCGCCGGTGCTGTGTGACCATCAACTCTGGAGGCTTCACCATGACCGTGTTCCGCAACGAAACGTTCAGCAACGAGTCGCTCATCCTCGACGGCAACCAGTACACCGGCTGCAAGTTCACCAACTGCCGCCTCGTGTTCAACGGCGGGGACCTGCCGGTCATGCAGAGCTGCGAGCTCAATGACTCGCCGTTCCAGTTCGGCGGCGCCGCCGACCGCACGCTGACCCTCATGGCTTCGATCCACCAGGGCATGGGCGCCGGCGGCAAGCAGCTCATCGAGAACACGTTCAACGCCATCCGCGGCCAACCCGTCGGCGCCTAAACGCTGACCGGGCTCGCTCCGAATTTCAAGTCACGTCGGCCACCGCCGACGTGACTTTTTTTGTTTGAGGCGCGATCAGATGATTTGACCTAGATTTGTTTTCGCCGCAGAAAACCCGGCAAAAATTGTTGTATTTAGTCCCGCCGCCTTGTTAATCTCTGACACCGAGGCACCGCTCCAACTCCGCTCGACCCCGCCAGGCACCGCCGAAAGAAAGCCCCGCGCCCGCTCCACCTGCTACCCCAGCTCAACTTCCCCGCGAACTCATCCTCGCTTCATCCACATTCCGGAGAGCCCCATGCGTCGTCTTCACGCAGCCCGTGCTCGTTTTGCCGCAGCCCGAAACCGCAAGCGCCAGCTCTTCACGCTCGAGTCGCTCGAAGTCCGTGTGATGCTCTGCGCCGATCATGGCGTCACCGATCTCTTCGGCAGTGCCACAACCAATATCCACGACACACTGGCCGTCACCAGCGCCAGTGCCACCACCCCGGGCAATCTCCGCTCGACTCGCCCCGAGCCCACCGCCGCGCAAGCCGCCGTGATGGCGCAGGCGTCCGGCTCCTCATCAACCACCGCCGACATCCTCGCCTCCGCATCCGTCGCCGCCAACGGCATGCCCCAGCTCGACAGCCTCCCCGGCGCACACACCGCTGTCTTCCTCGACTTCGACGGCGACACCGCTTCCGGCACCACCGCCTACGACGAGGACGGCGACCCGACCACATTCAACGCCGCCGAGCAGGCGCACATCGTCGAGGCATGGCGGCAGCTCTCGGCCTACTTCGCGATGTTCGACACCGATGTCACCACCGTCCCGCCCAGCGTGCCGTTCGCCTGGGACGTCATCGGCAACAACATCAGCGGCGGCTACAGCTACGTCGGCGTGTTCCCCAATTCCTCCGTCGAATCCTTCAACAACTCCGGCGACGCCCGCACCCGCGAATCCGGCCTCGCCCACGAGGTCGGCCACAACTTCGGTCTCTGGCACCAATCCGACTACAGCGCTCTGGGCGTCAAGACCAACGAATACTCCTCGGGCTTCGACTCGCTGCACGGCCCGATCATGGGCGTCGATTACGCGCAGTCCGTCCACAAGTGGTTCATCGGTCACCCCAGCAATTCCGCCACCGCGCTGCAGGACGACCTCGCGATCATCGCCGGGAAGATCAAGGCCTACGAGCCCGCCGGAGGGGACGGGTTCCGCACCGACGATTACCTCGGCACGATCGCCGGCGCCACCGCGCTGACCGACAACGGCGCGGGCGCCCAGAGCGCCGCCGGCATCATCGAGCGCATGACCGACGTCGATGCCTTCTCGTTCTCGAGCCTCGGCGGCGTGACGAACATCCTCGCCTCGCCCGATGCGCCCAGCGGCGTGGACCTGAAGCTCGAGATCTACGACGCCGCGGGCAATCTCCTCGCCGCCAAGGACGGCGCGACCAACGATCAGCAGATCAGCCTCGCCCTCGGCGCCGGCACCTACTACGCGCTGGTCTCCAGCCACGGCAACTACGGCGACCTGGGCATGTACAAGATGTCCGCCACCGCCCTGCCGACGGGCTGGGCCTCGCAGGACATCGGCTCCGTCGGCATCGCCGGCTCCTCGCAGTTCGATTCCGCGACGGGCACCTTCACCGTCGCCGGCTCGGGCTCCGATGTGTGGAACACCGCCGACAGCGGACCGCAATACGCATACGAGACACTCAGCGGCGACGGCTCGATCACCGCCAAAGTCACCAGCCAGCAGAACACCAGCGGCTGGGCCAAGAGCGGCGTGATGATCCGCGAGAGCCTCGCTTCCAATTCGAAGCAGGCCTTCATGCTCGTCTCGCCCAGCAACGGCACCGCGTTCCAGTACCGCGCCGCCACCGGCGGAGCGAGCGCCAACACCAACACCGCCGGATTCGCCGCCCCCTACTGGGTCCGCCTCACACGCACCGGCTCCACCATCACCGGATTCCGCTCCGCCGACGGCGTCACATGGACCCAGCAGGGCACCGCGACGATCTCGATGGCCAGCAACGTCTACATCGGCCTCGCCGTCACCGCGACCAACAACAGCGCGCTGAGCGCCGCAACCTTCACCAATGTCGCCTTCACCGGCTCCATCAATCCCGCAGCAACCTTCAACGGCCTCGCCGCGCCCGCCAACCTCGCCGTCGCCGTCGGCACCGGCACCGGCACCGGCCTGAATCTCTCCTGGTCCGATGTCGCCGGCGAAACCGGATTCGCCGTCGACCGCTCCAGCGATGGCGTGAACTTCGCGCAGGTCGGCACCACCGCCGCGGGCGTCCTCACCTACAGCGACAATAATCTCGCCGGCTCGATGCGCTACTTCTACCGCGTCCATGCCCTCAATGCCTCCGGTCAGTCCGTGCCCTCCACAGTCGCCAGCGGCATCAACCGCCCCAGCGCCGTCACCAACATGTGGACCGAATCCATCTCCGCCACCAACATCGTCGTCAACTGGCGCGACACCAGCGGCGAGACCGGCTACCGCATCGAACGCTCCACCGACAATGTCACCTTCACCCAGATCGCCACCGTCGGCGCCAACGTCCCGGCCTACAACAACACCGGCCTCGTCGCCAACACCGTCTACTACTACCGCGTCACGCCCATGACCGCGCAAGGCGATTCGGTCTCCGCCACCATCTCCGCCAGCACGCGACTCGCCGCCGTCACCGGCACATCTTTCACCGCACGCAATCCCACCTCCCTTTCCCTCCAGTGGACCGACATCGCCGGCGAGACGACCTACCGAATCGAACGCTCCACCGATGGCACGACCTACTCCGCGCTCGCCACCGTCGGCCAGAACGTCACCACCTACACCGATTCCACCGTCACCCCGCTCACGGAATATTACTACCGCGTCGTCGGCGTCAATGCGCTGACCGAAAGCGCCAGCGCGACGGCCATCTTCACCGCCACCCCCGCCGCCGCTGCGCTGCCCGCTCCGTGGGCCGCCTCCGACATCGGCTCCATCCCCGGCGTCGGCGCGACCGGCCTCGCCTCCGGAACCTTCACCGTCCTCAGCTCCGGCGCCGACATCTGGGGCACCGCCGACGCATTCCGATTCACCTACCAGACCCTCATCGGCGACGGCTCGATCACCGCACGCGTCGCCTCCCAGGAAAACACCGCCAGCAACACCAAGGTCGGCGTGATGATCCGCCAATCTCTCGCCTCCAATTCCGCGCACGTCTCGACCATCGTCATGCCCAGCGGCATGGGCATCGAAGCCCGCGCCACCGCCGGTGCCTCGACCACCTGGACGCAGAACACCGCCAGCACCGCACCCTATTGGCTCCGCATCTCGCGCGTCGGCAATGTCTTCACCTCCCAGCTCTCGCCCGATGGCGTCACCTGGACCACCGCAGGAACCGCCACCGTCACCATGACCGGCACGGTCTACATCGGCCTCGCCGCCGACAGCGCCAACGCTTCGGCGCTCAATACCTCCACCTTCGACAACGTCACCGTCGCCAACGCCGCGCCGACCGTCGCAACACCCGCCGCCGCATCACCGAGCACCGTCACCGCCAAGACGACCAACCTCTCCGTCCTCGGCGCCGATGATCACGCCGAGTCGAATCTCACCTACACCTGGGCCGCGACCACGCTCCCCGCCGGAGCAGCCGCGCCGACGTACAGCGTCAACGGCACCAACGCGTCGAAGAACACCACCGCCACATTCTCCAAGGCCGGCACGTACGGCTTCACCGTCACGATGACCGATCTCGGCGGGCTCACGACGACCAGCACCGTCAACGTCACCGTCAATCAGACGCTGACCGCGATCGGCGTCTCGCCCAACTCCGTCAATCTCGCCGGCAACGCGACCCAGCAGTTCACCGCCAGCGCCACCGATCAATTCGGCGATGCGATGTCCGCCGCCGTCACCTGGTCCGCTACCGCCGGATCCATCGACACCACCGGCTTCTACACCGCGCCCAACAACACGACGAGCGCGACGATCACAGCGACCAGCGGCGCGATCTCTGGCTCGGCGACCGCCGCAATCACCGCCGTCGTCTCCAACGGCGCTCCGACCGTCTCGATCGCCGCCGCCGCCACACCGAGCCCTGTGACCGGCACGACGACCGCCCTCTCCGTGCTCGGCGACGATGACAACGGCGAAGCGAATCTGACCTACTCGTGGGCCGCGACCGCCCTGCCCGTAGGAGCCGCCGCGCCGACCTACAGCGTCAACGGCACCAACGCCGCGAAGAACACCACCGCCACATTCACCAAGGCCGGCGATTACACGTTCACCGTCACCATCACCGACGCCGGCAGCCTCACCACGACCAGCACGGTCAACGTCACCGTGAATCAGACGCTGACCTCGATCACCGTCACGCCCGCCTCGATCTCGCTCAACGCCGGCGGCACACAGCAATTCTCCGCCACCGCCTTCGACCAGTTCGCCGCCGCACTGGTGAATCAGCCCGCGATCACATGGTCCAAGACCGGCGCCGGCACCCTCACCGCCGCGGGCCTCTACACCGCCGACAACACCAGCGGCTCGGCCACCGTCACCGCCACGAGCGGCGGCGTCTCCTCCAGCGATGCGAACGTCACCGTCACGAACCTCGCGCCCACCGTCGCCACGCCCGCCGCCGCATCGCCAAGCCCCGTGACCGGCACGACCACCGCACTGTCGGTGCTCGGCGCCGATGACGCCGGACAAGCGAACCTCACCTACACGTGGGCCGCGACCACACTTCCCGCCGGAGCCGCCGCACCGACGTACTCCGTCAACGGCACCAACGCATCGAAGAACACGACCGCCACATTCTCGCAAGCCGGCGACTACACCTTCACAGTCACCATCGCCGACGCCGGCAGCCTCACGACCACCAGCGCGGTCAACGTCACCGTGAATCAGACGCTGACCTCGATCACCGTGACTCCATCGTCGATCTCGCTCAATGCCGGCGGCACGCAGCAATTCTCCGCCACCGCCTTTGATCAGTTTGCCGCGGCGCTGGTGAATCAGCCCGCGATCACATGGTCGAAGACCGGCAGCGGCTCGATCAGCGCCGCCGGCCTCTACACCGCCGCAAATGTCAGTGGCTCGGCCACCGTCACCGCCACCAGCGGCGCAGTCTCCTCCGTCGGTGCGACCGTCACCGTGACGAACCTCGCCCCCACCGTCGCGACACCCGCCGCCGCGTCGCCGAGCCCCGTGACCGGCACGACCACCGCCCTGTCGGTGCTCGGCTCCGATGACGCCGGCCAAGCAAACCTGACTTACTCGTGGGCCGCGACGACTCTGCCCGCCGGAGCCGCCGCGCCGACCTACAGCGTCAACGGCACCAACGCGTCGAAAAACACGACGGCGACATTCACGAAGGCCGGCGATTACACATTCACAGTGACCATCACCGACGCCGGCGGCCTGACGACCACCAGCGCCGTCAATGTCACCGTGAATCAGACGCTGACCTCGATCACCGTGACTCCCGCGTCGATCTCGCTCAACGCCGGCGGCACGCAGCAATTCTCCGCCACCGCCTTCGATCAGTTTGCCGCCGCGCTGGTGAATCAGCCCGCGATCACCTGGTCCAAGACCGGCAGCGGCTCAATCAGCGCCTCGGGCTTCTACACCGCCGCCAGCACCAGCGGCTCGGCCACCGTCACCGCGACCAGCGGTGCCGTCTCCTCCAGCGGCGCGACCGTCACCGTAACGAACCTCGCCCCCACCGTCGCCACGCCCGCCGCCGCGTCGCCCAGTCCCGTGACCGGCACGACGACCGCGCTCTCCGTCCTCGGCGCTGACGACGCCGGTCAGGCGAACCTGACCTACACGTGGGCCGCGACGACTCTCCCCGCCGGCGCTGCGGCACCGACGTATAGCGTCAATGGCACGAATGCCGCGAAGAACACCACCGCGACGTTCACCAAGGCGGGCGCGTACACCTTCACCGTCACGCTCACCGACGCCGGCGGCCTGACGACCACCAGCGACGTCAACGTCACCGTCAACCAGACGCTGACCTCGATCGTTCTCAGCCCCGCAACCGTCACGCTCAACGCCAGCACGACGCAGCAATTCTCCGCCACGGCGCGTGACCAGTTCGCCGCGGCGATGAGCGTCCAGCCCGCGTTGACCTGGGCCGTCGTCGGCGCCGGATCCATCACACAGACCGGCCTCTTCACCGCGCCCACCACATCGAGCAGCTCGACCGTCACCGCAACCAGCGGCGCGATCTCCGGCTCCGCCGCGGTCACGACGATCCTCAACCTCCCCGCCGCGCCAACCAACCTCACCGTCACCAAACTCAACAACCGCAAGGTCAAGCTCACTTGGAAGGACAACGCCACCAACGAATCGGGCTACTACGTCCAGACCTCCACCGATGGCATCAACTGGACCACCTACGCCACCCGCGCTGCCACCGCCGGCAGCGGCTCGACCGTCTCCTACACCACCGGCAGCTTCCCCGCCGGAAAACGCTACTTCCGCGTCCTGGCCTACATCGCCCCCTCCACGCTCTCGACCCCGAGCAACGTCGTGAGCGTCACGCTCTGAGCGTGATTTGAACGCGATCCCGCAGCCCGCGCACCACACCCAGCCCGGGGAACCCAGTTCCCCGGGCTTTTTCTTGTCGCGCCCGCAGCCCGTCGCTCCGTCTCATACGCAACAATTTCCCAAACCTCCGCGTTAGATTCCCACCGCATTCCCCACCTCCGGAGGTTCCCGTGGCAAAAAAAAGTCTCTACCTCGCCCTCCTGGCCGTCGCCTTTGCGCTGGGTCTGGCCAACTCCATCCTCACCGCCACACCCACGACTGATTCCCCGGCCAAACCCGATGGCGAACCCGTCTCCGCGCCCGACGCCGGCAAAATCCACCGCGACTTCCCCGCCATGGCCCTGCCCGCGCACGGCGCGCCCTTCGTCGCCTTTATCCGTCACGAAGGCGACAGCGACATCCTCAAGCTCGCCCGCTACGACAAAACGCTCCAGATCCTCGCCACAGTCTCCACGCCCGGCATCGTCCATCAGCCCGCTGTCGCCGTCGCCGGCGACAGCGCCGTCTGGTGCTTCTGGGGTCAGGTCGATTCCCGCGACATCGTCACCCTCCGCGCCCGCCGCTTCGTCGATGGCAAGCTCGGCGATGAAATCACGCTCGCCTCCTCCGATGCCTGCGACACCTTCGCCGACGCCGGCACAGACGCCGCCGGCCGCGTCTGGGTCGCCTGGCAATCCATGCGCCGCGGGCAGGGTGACATCTTCACACGCTACCTCGATCCCAAAACCAATCAGTGGTCCAAAGAGTTCGCCCTCAGCAAGCCCGAGGGCGGCAACTGGGAACCACGCCTCGCCTTTGACGGCCGGGACGGCGCGTGGATCGCATTCGATTCCTCGCGCGGCCGTGAGTTCAATCTCTTCCTCGCGCATGTCGGGCTCGACGGGTCGGTCGAGGAGAAGCAGATCACCGACTCACCGGAATATGAGGCCCGCGCCAGCATCGCCGCGGCGCCCGACGGCAAGTCTCTCTGGATCGCCGCGGAGCGTGGCCACCGCGACTGGGGCCTTCCCACGCGAGGTCACGACCAGTCCGCGGGGTTCAATGGCCAGAAGCGCATCCTCCTGGGCCGCTACGACATCGCCTCGGGCAAGTTCACCGAGGTTCCGGTCCCGCAGCAGGGGCGGCTTGCGCCTCACGCCGCCGCCGTCGTCAATGTCCCGACCGTCACCGTGGACGCCGCCGGCAATCCCATTCTCGCGTGGCGTTATTACACCCAGGCCTTCTGGCGCCTCTGCGTCGATCGCTACGACCCCGCGACGAACGCATGGTCGCAGCCCGTCGAAATCCCCGACAGCGCCTTCTGCCAGGACCGACACGCCTGCCTCGCGCGCGACGGAAGCAAAATCTGGCTCTGCTGGCCCAGCGATCGACGCACGAGCAAGGAAGTGCAGCGAGCCGACGTGTTCCTGAGCCAACTCGACACGGACTGGAAAGCGCTGCATCTCGACGCCATTCAAGCCGAAGCCCCGCTCAAGGGCGTCAAAGGCCGGAAGAACGACAGGCCACCGGCGCCGATCGCCGGGGGCTCCGCCGCGCCCGACTCGGTCTATTTCCTCCCGCCGACCCAGAGCGAGCTGGTCAACCCGCGCACACCGCCCCGGCCCCGCGATGAGCACATGACCTGGCAGATCGGCGGCAAGACCTACACCCTCGTCTTCGGCGACCTCCACCGGCACACCGATTTTTCCAACTGCATCACCTCCGGCGACGGCTGCGCACTCGAGCACTTCCGATACGCCTGCGACATCGCTGCGCTCGACTTCCTGGGCACCAGCGACCACACCGACATCGCCAAAATCTACGACCCCTACGAGTGGTGGCAGACCCAGCGCACCTCCGATGTCTTCTACGCCCCCGGCAGATTCAATCCCCTCTACGCCTACGAACGCGAGCAGACCTACCCCTGGGGCCACCGCAACGTGGTTTTCGCCCAGCGCGGCGGGCCGATCGTCTACATCCAGAAGCCCCACTACAACCAATCGCCCTGGGCTTCGCTCTACCCGCTCCGCACCTTAGCCGGCGATGCCCCCGAGATCCCCGACACCCAGACCGACGACGGCGAAACCAACGAGAAACACAAGCCCGATGCGAAATCCGGTGTCAAACCCGGCAAGTTTGCCGGCGCGCGAGCCGCGCAGATCTCGCCCATGCAGCTCTGGGACATCCTCGACCGCTACGGCAAACCCGTCGCGGTGATCAGCCACACCGGCGGCACCGGCATGGGCACCAACTGGGACCTCTACAAAAAGATCGATGGCAAAGTCGAGAACACCGTCGAGATTTACCAGGGCGCCCGAGTCAGCTACGAGGGCCGGGGCGCGCCGCAGCCCACCGTGGGCCTGCGCGTCGGCGAGCCGTACAACGCCGCCATTGCAAAGAACCAGAGCACCATCCTCCCCGCCGTCGGCAAGCCCATCACCGACTTCGGCGGCGAACACAACAAGGGGCTCTACCAGCACGCCCTGGCTGACGGCTTCAAGCTCGGCGTCTTCGCCAGCTCCGACCACATCTCCCAGCACTGCTCCTTCGGCGGCGTCTTCGTCGAAACCAATTCCCGCACCGGCATCGTCGAGGGACTCCGCCGCCGGATCTCCATCGCCGCCACCGACAAGATCTTCCTCACCTTCAGTTGCAACGACCATCCAATGGGCGAGGTCTTTGACTCAGGCTCCGCCCCCCGCCTCAAGTTCGCCGTCGGCGGCACCGCCCCGATCCAAACCGTCACCCTCATCCGCAACGAACAGAACTACAAATCCTGGTCCCCCGCCAACGCCCGATTCGAAGCCGACTTCACCGACGAACATCCCCTGCCCGGTGAAAATCGTTATTACCTCCGCGTCGAACAAACCGACGGCAACATGGCCTGGTCCTCGCCGGTGTGGGTGACGATGAAGAAGTGACCGCCCCAGCCCCGGTTCGTGCTCGTGCTCAGGGGATGAGAGGGAATGGAACGAGACGAGCGCAAAATTATTTTCGGGTAGTGACGTGTTGGTGCGCGCGTTTGGCATGCGCGCGGATGTTCCTAATATTTACCGAACACGATTGGTATCCCGACGGTTTTTGGGGCGTCATTTTGGACATTCGGGGTGCTTCCGAGGCACGTCGAAAACCGCGGAATTTTTGAAATTTCGCGGTTTTATTTTTGAAGAGACCTCTGCGGCGTTGAAAACGGGGCGCACGAAAGTGTCGGTTGGAGATTGAAGAGGGGTAGGGGAACTGGGGACCGGGATTGGAAAAATTCGGGTAGACGGGGTGATCTCCGAGTTGCGTGGTTTCGGGCTTCGGATCGGGGATGGCGGAGCAGAACGGACGGCGCAAGACCGTGATTTTCAATCGCCGGGGCGGGCCGTTAGGCTGTGGGTTCCCTCACGGAGCACCGCATGCCGTCCTTCGACATCGTCAACAAGATCGAGATGCAGGAACTGGAGAACGCGCTCAACAACTCGCGGAAGGAGATCGGCACGCGCTACGATTTCCGCGGCACTGTGACGACGATCGAGCTCGACAAGAAGGAGAAGAAGATTCATATCGTCGGCGCCGACGCGATGAAGATGGAGGCGGTGCGCGAGATCATGCTCAATCATGTGATCCGCCGGAAGGTCGATCCGAAGGCGCTGGAGTTTGAGGAGCCGTCGCCGACGGCCCTCGGAGCGCTCAAGCGCGATGTGAAGATCAAGGAGGGCATCCCGCAGGACATCGCCAAGCAGATCGTCAAGCTGATCAAGGAGGCGAAGATGAAGGTGCAGGCCTCGATCCAGGGCGATGAGCTGCGCATCACAGGCAAGAAAATCGACGATTTGCAGGAGGTGATCGCGCTGGTGCGCGGCGCGGACCTCAAGCTGCCGCTGCAGTTCGTGAACATGAAGAGCTGATAAAATCCCGCCATGAGCTCCAATGAGCGACTAGCGTATTCGTCCGGCCAGGGCATCGTCTGCCCGAAGTGCCGCCAGCCCGCGGGGCGTTGCACGTGCAAGTCCAAGAAGGCCGCCGCCGCTTCAACGGCCGGGCCGGTCGATCCGAAGGACGGTGTGGTGCGCGTCCGCCGCGAGGTCGCCGGACGGCGTGGCAAACCAGTCACGACCATCACCGGCGTCCCGCTCGACGCCGATGCGCTCGCCGAGCTAGCCTCAGCGTTCAAGAAGCGCTGCGGCTGCGGCGGCTCGGCCAAGGACGGTGTGATCGAGATCCAGGGCGACCACCGCGACCTGATCGTCGCCGAGCTGCAGAAACGTGGCTACACCGTGAAACTTGCAGGTGGCTGATCACGATGCAGAACCCCACTGACAAGAGCAGCCCGATCGCGATGCCGGGTGTCACCGTCGTCTCGCAGCGTGAGACGCCCGCCGCAAACATCTACGAATTCACACTAGCCCCGCATAACGAGCGCACCACGCTCAAAGCCCTGCTGACGCGCCTCGGGCCGCACAGCGAACTGGCGTTTCACGACCCCGCAGCCGCAGACCCCGCAGATCCCGATTCGCCCGGTCAGCTTCATATCACGCGTGTCAGCGCGCACTACCAGACCCGCCGCGGCGCCGGCGCCTGCATCACCGACTGGGCGGCGACGGACGTCAACGATCTGCTCAATCAGCTCGTTGCTCTCGCGCCGTCCAATCGGGGACGGATGCCGCGCGACCGTGCTCGACTCACGGTGCGCAAGGCCAAAGCCTGATGGGGCACAGAGTCGTTCGCTTGACTGCCGCCCCACACCGGATAGCCTTCGTCGATGGCCACTAACGCCGATCAGCCCATTGATCTGACACCCGCCGACGGCATTTCCCAGCGGCAGATGGAAGAGTTGACCGATGCGGATCGCCGCCTGGCGAAGCTGACGCGCATCGCCGGGCTTGCGGCGTTCAACAGCGCGATGCTCTATTTCTTCGGCGGACTCTCCCTGCTGATCGCCTTCATTTCGCCGACAGCTTCCAACTTCATCGTCGGAACTGCGCTGATCGGGCTGGGTTGGGTGGAGCAGCGCGGGCGACGCCAGATGCTCGCCGGCGATCTGCGTGGCCCCAACACACTCGCAATCAATCAGCTCGCCGTCCTCGCGCTCATCACGCTCTACTGCCTCTATCAGATGAGCGGCAAATCCGAAACGGAGATCGAGCTTGAGAAGGACCGCGATCTGGCCAATCTGGTGAGTCCAAAAATGATTCACGACATGACCGTCGTGACGTATGAGATCGTCATCGGCGGCAGCATCATTTTTCAGGGGCTCATGGCCCGCGCGTATTACCGCGCCGGTCAGCGACTGCGTGAGCATGTGGCCAACACGCCCGCGTGGGTTCTCGAAGTGCAGCGCAAGCGGCATCAGTGAGCAATATCCGGCGACCGCGACGGCCGCAGGTTGAGCCTTTAGACCGTATCATTCACACGCCATGACGATCAAAAAACCACCGCTCCGGCTCCAGCCCACCACGCTCTGGGAATACCCGTCGCAGCACTACGGCCCGGGCCTGCAGGGCGATCCCAACTACCGCGGCGCCACGCCCAGCTACATCATCTGGAACCTGCTGCAACGCTACACGCAGCCCGGCGATCTGGTCATCGACCCGTGCTGCGGCTCGGGCACGACGCTCGACGTCGCGCGTGACCTCGACCGCAAAGCGCTGGGCTACGATCTCGCGCCGACGCGCAAGGATATTTTCCGCGCTGATGCGCGGGACCTACCGGTGGAGCCGGGTGTCGCGGACTTCGTGTTCATCGATCCGCCCTACTCGACGCACATCGATTATTCCGACGACCCGCGCTGCATCGGCAAGCTCGACGCCGCCGGCGGAGCGTATTACGAGGCGATGGAGCGCGTGATCGCCGAGATCGACCGCGTGCTGCGACCCGGCGGGCACATGGCGCTCTACGTCAGCGATTCGTTCGTCAAGAGCAAGGGGTTCTTTCCGATCGGCTTCGAACTCTTCGCGCTGATGCGCAAGCGGTTCGAGCCGCTGGACATCATCTCGGTGGTGCGGCACAACAAGACGCTGGAGATGGGCAACTACCGCGCCGCCGCGGAGACCGGGAATTTCTTCCTGCGCGGGTTCAATTATCTGTTCGTCATGAAGAAGCCCGGCGAAGCGCCGCGGCGCAAGATGAAGCCAGCTCACGACACAGCTCCGTCACCGCGCCACGCCCCACAGGCTCCACCGCCGCCGACACGTCACCATCACGACAACCGCGGCGAGAGGCCACCGCGGAATCGACCGGGGCGAAGATGAGCGTGTCTCGATGTGGGGAAAACGCACCCTGAAGCGAAAGGAGATCGCGATGACACCTGATGACGTCTGCCGTGAGTTCGCTGAATCTGGCCTGAAAATTGACGTGCGGGAATTAGACGACGACACAATAGTGATTCAAGGAACATCCGAAGCACTTTTATTTGTTTCAAAGCTATTTGCAGCACAATCAGAAGCAACTGACGACGGATTTAGCATTTCGCCATTCGGTGCTGGACGCGCTTTGTTTGCCCCCGGATCGACGAAAGGGATTTACATTCATCGCACTGACAAATCGTAAGCAATGATATTGTCTGTGTTCTACTGTGCTATTTCTTTGCCTTACGGCTTCGGCTCTGGCTTGAGCAGGTCCTTGAAGTGCTCCCGCACCTTGGCGACCTTCGGCAGCGCCACGCCGCGGATGTAGCCTTGGTTCGGGTTCAGGCAGACGTAATTCTGGTGATATGCCTCGGCGGGGTAGAAAGCCTTGAGCGGTTCGAGCGTCGTGACGATCGGTTTGGGGAAGACCCTGGCGTTGGTCAGGTCGTCGATGTACGCCTGTGCGAGCTGGCGCTGTTGCTCGCTGGAGTAGAAGATCGCCGAGCGGTACTGCGTGCCGCGGTCGTTGCCCTGCTGGTTCAGCGACGTCGGGTCGTGCGTGGCGAAGTGCACTTCGAGCAGCTTCTCGAACCGGATCTTGGCAGGGTCGTAGGTGATCTGCACGGACTCGGCGTGGCCGGTCGTGCCGGTGCAGACGGCTTCGTAATTCGCGGTTTCCTTGGCGCCGCCGGAGTAGCCGGAGGTGACGTCGATGACGCCGTCGAGCTGCTCGAACACGGCCTCGACGCACCAGAAGCATCCGCCGGCGAAGACGGCGGTCTCGGTCACGACGGGCTTGGCGATGGCGGGCGGGACCGCGGGCTTGGCTGCGGCGACGGGTTTGGCAGCGGGGCTGCCGGAGGGGTCATCGCTGCGCGGCGCGGGTTCGGGACCCGGGCTGCAGGAAGCGGCGAAAGTGAATAGGAGCATGAGCAATCCCGCCAATGATGTGGTTGTGTTGGTCATGGTGTTCGTCCGACATCTTAGATGCCCGAGGCATCACGATGGTAACAGGCTGCGGACTATTTTACGCGGGCTCCGCACGTAAGGAAACAAATCAGCCTGCGGGCAATTTTGCCGGCGGTTGCGAGGATTGGTGTTCGCGGGATGAGTCGGCCAGATGCCGAACTGCGTCGCGGATCGTTGCGGCGCTGGTGAACTGCAATTCGTGCGGCGCTTCGGGCAGCAGGACGAGGACCGAGCCGGGGACGGCGGCGTGGAGCCGCGTCGCGTGATAGGTCGCCGGGCAGATCGTGTCCATCCCGCCGTGGATGATCGTCAGCGGCGCGGTGATGGTCGGGTAGCGCGGGCTCAGCGCATCGAGCGCGGTCGAGAGCGAAGGCATGTCCATCGCCGTCGCGCGGTACTGGCTGGGTCGCAGCGCGAAGGCGGTGGTGATGCGTGCGAAATCATCCGGCGTTTCGATCGGGTTGAACGCCTCGGCAAGCGACCGCCGCGCTACGCCGGGCCCGAGCGGCAGGATCAGCGACTGCACGAACAATTCTCCGACGACCGGCACGGTGGCGAGCGTTTCGAGCAGCGTCGCGCCGCCGCCCCAACCGTACGCGACGGTCGAGAGCACGACGTAGCCGCGCGCGGCGCCGGGGAAATCCGCGGCGTGCTGCAGCGCGATCGATCCTCCGAGCGAGTGGCCGACAATGATCGGCTTCTCGGTCAGCGCGCGCTTCTCGATGAACTGCTGGAGAATCGCCGCCTGCTCGCGGATCGTCAGGTGCTCCCGGTCGTCGCGGCGCGTGTGGCCGAAGCCGGGGCGGTCGTAGGTGATCACGTGGAACTCGGCGGTCAGCGCGGCAAATGTCGGCGAGAGCGTGAGATCGATCGTCGATCCCTGCGAGCCGTGCACGTAGATCACGGGCGATCCGCTGCCAGCCTCGATGTAGTGCAGGCTGTAACCGCCGGCGCGGGTGAATCGGCCGGTCGCGGGGTATGACGCCTCGCTCTCGCGTGCCTTGAGACTCGCGCACCCCGCGGCGGCGAGCATGAGGATCACGATCACGGCGAACGTGGGCCAGAGCGAGAGGATGTGGGTGAGGTATGAGTACATGGTGAATCTGCAGTGCGACAGTTTAGTGCACCGGCACGTCGAGATGTGAGGTGATTTGTTGTGGTCAGGTCGTGGCGGCGAAGCGCACACAGAAGACCGGCGGCAGATTCTGCGAGACGGTCTGCCAGCTCTCGCCGCCCTCTTCGCTGATCCACAGCGAGCCGGTGGTCGAGCCCATGACGAGGTGCTGGCCGGTTGCGTCGATGTCCAGGCCGTGGCGGTAGACGATGTCGTAAGCGTGCTTCTGCGGGAGGCCGCGCGTGAGCTGCGTGAAGCTCTTGCCGCCGTCGGTGGTGCGGGTGACGACGAAGCGGCCATCGACCGGCACACGCTGCACATCGGCGATGGCGGGGACAAACCACGCGGTCTGCGGATCGTGCGGGTGAACGGCGACAGCGAAGCCGAAGCCCGAAGGTTTGACGTTCTCGATCTCTTGCCAGCTCGCCGATCCGTCCTGCGAGCGGAAGATGCCGTTGTGGTGCTGCACCCAGAGATTCTCCGGAGCCGCGGGGCATTGCACGAGACGGTGCGGGTCCTGCGTGTTGGGGTCTTGCTGGAGATCGGGCGGCGTATACGCGTTGCGAATGCCGTCCGCGCGGCAGTTCCATGTCTGCCCGCGATCCTCGGTGACCCAGACGCCGCCGCAGGAGATGCCGAGCGTGACGTGGCCGGATTTGCCGGGGCGCGGATCGACGGCGATGGAATGGATTCCCGGATAGTCGTAACCGCCGCCGAACCATTTCGTGCGCTCGGGCCGGTCCCAGAGTGTTCGCACGAGGTTCCATGTTTCCCCACGATCCTCGGAGCGGAAGAGTCCGCCGGGAAGAGTGCCGAGCCACAGTGCCCCGGGCTCATCGGCGCCGCCGGCTTCGAGGGACCAGATCATCTCGACGTTCCAGGGGATGACCGTGCCGCGCATCGGGCAGAGGGAGTCGGGCACATCATCGGGCTTGGGCGGGAACTTGGGCGCGGTGATCTCGCGCCAAGTTGCGCCGCCGTCGTCGGAGCGGTGGAGTTTGGCGCCGAAGTGGCCGTGGCCGAGCGCGACATAGAGCGAACCGTCGCGCGGGTCGTGGAGCAACATGGTCGCCTGGACGCCGAGGTGCTCGGCGCGGTCGATGGCCCAGCCGGCCGCGGTGCGTTTGACGGTGAAGAGTCCCTTGCGCGTCGCAACGTGAATGGTGTCGCTCATGTGGGTATTCCGCGGTTTGGGTCGAATATATCAGCCACCTGACAGGGCTTGGGCCACGAAGATCTCGGAGTCGGGACGGACGGTGTCGGTGAGTTTCGTTCGGTCGCGGATCGGTTCGTTATCGACGTAGATGGTGATGTGTTTTCGCACGGCTCCTTGATCGTCGAGCACGTAGCTGCGCAGCGAAGGGCTCTTCGTGAAGACGTGCGCGAGCACCTGGGCGACGGTGTCGCCCGGGGCATCGCCGGGGTCGGCGGGGTGGTGCATTCTCAGGTTGGCGGTGAAGACGATGTGCGCCATGGCGTCAGCGTACTGCGGAGCGGCCGGGTGAATCAATCAGGGGGCGATCATCAGGGCCTTCTGGGGCGAGGCGGCGGCGTGGGGCGTGAATCGGGGCCGGAACCGGGCTGATTGTTGGACGAATTATTCTGAGTGTTGGACTGCTGCGATGTGTCGTCGGCGGGCTTGTTGGCCTCGACAAGCTGCCGCGCTTCGGATGCCAGTTCGCGGAGACGTTCGAGCTTGGAGGTGCGGAACTCGCGCTCGAATCGGGTCAGCGCGCTGAGGGCGAACTGAAGGCGTTGCTGGTTGCGTGCTTCGAGAGCGCTCTTGAGGTCCAGCTTCATGATGTCGAACTGCTTCTCCATCGGCGTCTTGGGACCCACGGGTTGCTGGGGTGTTTCGGCGGGCTGCGCGGGATTCTGCGGTGCGACGCCACCCGCGCCGGGGCCGCCAGCGCCGCCGTTCGGCGGCCGCACGTTGCCGAGGTCCTGCGGCCCACCGGGACGGTAACGATCGAGGATCGCGCGAGCCTGCTGGCAGAGAGCCTGAATCTGATCGTTCGGCGAGTCGCGGTAGGTCTGATCAAACGCCTTCATCTTCTCGATGGCCGCGCCGAACTCGGGCGTGCCGACCTGCACGTTCTCCATCGCGGCTTTGGCGGCGTTGAACTGGAGTTGAATGGGATCGTTGGCGGCGAGCGGGACGGGCGCCGCCCGCGCGGGCGGGGGAACGAATGTCACGGTCGGCGCGGGAGTCGGAGTTGGCGTCGGCACGGGAGTCGGCGTTGGTGCGGTGGCGACGGGATCGGTCGGAGGATTGACGCCCTCGGGCGTTGAGGGGAGCTGCGATGCTCCGCCGGTCGGATCGACGGGCGACGTCGGTGTAGAGGAGACGACCGCGGTGGGCGGCGCAAGTGGTTTCGGCGGCGTGACACTCGGCGCTGCGGCAACGGCGGTTGCCGGTGTTGTTGTCGGCGACGCGCTGGTGTGCATCGCCTCGGCCGCGGTCTCGGCGTGAGGTGTCGCGGCGTCGGACCCACGCATCCAGCCCATTGCGAACCACCCCAGGATCAGCAGCACCACCACCGCGGCGGCGCCGATCCCGGCGAGGACCATCGTCTCGTTGCCGTTGCCGCGGCGGCGCTTCGGGCTTTCCATTCCCGGCAGCTGCGGCAACTCCTGCAGCTTCGCACCGCTCTTCACCGGCGACGCCTTCGTCTCATGTGCCAGCGCATCGAGCAGCCCCGCGAACTCCGGTGATGGCTCCTCCGCGGGTGCGGCGGCAGCAGCGGGCGCCGCCGCCTTCTTCGTGTCCATCAGCAGCTCAAGATCCGCGAGCATCTCCGCCGCGTTCTGGTAGCGATCCTCCGGCTTCTTGGCCATCGCCTTCTGCACGATGCGCGTGCAGGCGATCGGCAGCATCGCCGAGCTCTCACGCGGATCGGGCACCGGCTTGGAGCAGTGGGCGAAGAGCACCTGGATCGCTGTGCCACCGGCATAGGGCGACGCGCCGGTCAGCAGCGCGTAATACGTCGCGCCCAGCGAGTAGAGATCGGAGCGACGATCGAGCGGCTCGTTCTGGCACTGCTCGGGGCTTATGTAGTGCGGCGTGCCGAGCACGACGTTCTTGTCGGTGATCGTCACGTTCGTCGAGCTGTTGAGCTTCGCGAGCCCGAAGTCGGTGAGCTTCACCGTGCCCTCTTTGGCACGCAGAATATTCGCCGGCTTGATGTCGCGGTGAATGAGCCCCGCATCGTGCGCCGCGGTCAGCGCACGGCACGCATCCGCAACGATCCGCGTCGCCTCGCCCACCGGCAGTGCGCCCGACTTCTTGATCAGGTCATCCGTGCTCGCCCCACGCACCAGCTCCATGGCGATGAAGTACGCCGCCTGATCACGGTTGACGTCGAACACCGTCACCGCATTCACGTGGCTGAGCCGCGCCGCGAGCTGCGCTTCACGGATGAACCTCTTGAGCGACTGCTCATCGCTCGTCAACTCCTGCGGCAATATCTTCAGCGCGACCTCGCGCTTGAGCACCATGTCCACCGCGAGGTACACCGTGCCCATGCCGCCGCGGCCGAGCATCTGCCGAAGCTGATACTTGCCCAGCTTCGTGCCGGGCGGAAGCACATCGTTGCCCGTCCGCCGCGCGGTGTCGGACATCGAGACGATCGTCTCTTCACGTGCAGGTTTGTCGTCGGGTTGGCGCTCGTCAGACTGGGGCATCACATACATCCTTGGCGCCGCACGGGCTCCTCGCCACGTCGCGGGTCCGGTCGCATATCCATCAATTATCGACCATCGGCCCCCGCACGATGATTCCGCTCCACCCAATTTACCCATATCATGACCGAAGTTCACGCCCAATCGTCCGCCCAACGCCCCACGCCGTGCGCCATGGCCGCCGCAAGCCCGCAACCCAGCGAGGTCCACCATGACCGCCGCACACGACCTCTGGCAGCTCGAGATCAAGGACGAGTTCGGCTCCGTCCGCATCGTGCCCCTCGAGGCCGAACGCCTCATCATCGGCCGAGCCGTCGACGCCGACATCCGCCTCGACCGCCAATCCGTCTCCCGTGAACACGCCAACCTCGTCCGCGACGCCTCCGGCTCCTGGCGCATCTTCGACGTCGGAAGCCGCGGCGGCATCGCCGTCAACGGCCAACGCGTCGAGCAGGCCTCGCTCCTCCACGACGACACCATCGCCATCTCCCGTTTCCAGCTCCGCGTCATCGCCCCGCGTGCCACCAAATCTCCCGCATCCGCCACGCGCCCCGCCGAACGCACCTGGGCACACGAGCCCGGCGACCACGAGATCAGCATCCTCACCAAGATCGAGTCGCCCCGCCTCGACATGTCGCACATCTCCGCGCTCAGCGAGTTCGGCCGCGAACTGATGACCATCGAATCCCCCGCCGCTCGTCTGACACGCCTCTGCGAGGTCATGGCCGGCAAGATCATCCGCGCCCGCTGGGCGATGGCGCTCCGCGTCGATCCCGATGATGTCGCGCGTCCCGCGCAGCAGCTCGCCGTTTACCCGCCCACTTCCGCACAGCAGGACCTGCACCTCTCGCGCTCCGCCATTGCCTCCATGCGTGCCGCACGCGCTCCAGTCCTCGCCACCAACTTCCGCCAGAGCAGCGGCGCCGCAGAGCTCTCCATCGTCGCCCAATCCCCCGCCACCGCCGTCGTCGTCGTCGGCCTGACCGACGACCCGCAATCCCCCGACCTGCTCTACGTCAACCTCCCGCCTGTCTACGGCTCGACCGAGTGGCTCGCACTCATCGCCCTCGCCGTCAAGCAGTATCAGCAGGCCGAATCCACCTGGGCTGTGCGCGAGACGACGCGCATCCAGGCCGCACGCGAGCGCGACCTGGCCAATGCACGCCAGATCCAGCGCTCCATCCTCCCCAAGCCCGCCGCCTCCGCACGCATCACCGGCCTCGACATCGCCTGGAGCTTCGAGCCCTGCGACCTCGTCGGCGGCGATCTCGTGGACATCGTCCCCATGCGCGACGGCCGCATCCTGCTGACCATCGCCGATGTCACGGGCCACGGCCTGCCCGCCGCCCTCGCCACGCTCGCCGTCCACAGCATCATCCACGTCTGCGTCGCCACCGACATGCCGCTGCCGCTCATGATGCAGCACCTCAACGAGCACCTCTGCGACTACCTGCCCGAGGGCCGCTTCGTCACCATGGTCGCCCTCGCCATCGACCCCGCCACCGGCGACATGCAGTGCCTCAACGCCGGCCATCCCTCGCCCCTCATCCTCCGCCCCGGCTCCGAGCCCCGCGCCATGCAGGAAGCCGCACACCTCCCGCTCGGCGTCGACCGATTCACCTTCGAGATGCAGTCCGACCGCCTCGCACACGATGAAGTCCTCTTCCTCTCCACCGATGGCCTGACCGAACTCCCCACCCCCAACGGCCCCATGCTCGGCACCCCGGGCGTCACCAAGCTCCTGACCGACACCCTCGCCCGCTCCCCCCTCATCTCCACCGCCGCCCTCGCCTTCCGCACCCAACTCGAACACGCCCACGCCAACGTCCCCGCCATCGACGACCAGACATTCCTCCTCGCGAGACGGAAGTAGGAACCAGAGGTCAGAGGTCAGAGGTCAGAGGTCAGAGGTCAGATTTTCCGCCGCTTGCGGCTTCGCGGGCAAGCGGGATCCTTAGTTCCACTCAACTCTCCCCCCAATATCTTTATCTGGGTAGCTGCTTGACTCAAGTTGCCCCATTCGTAGTGTAGTGACGATGAAAGCCACGCCGGAGAACCCTTACCCTCGTAGATTCGAGGAGTT
>JAYVTU010000195.1:0-3595 GCA_043788485.1 Planctomycetota bacterium | reverse complement strand
CGCCGTGTCGATCTCGACGTCGTCGCCGGTTTTGATTTCGGTGACGAGGCGCGTCACGGTTTCGCAGGGCAGGAGGAAGCCGCCGTTGACGCAGTTGCGTAAGAATAAGCGGGCTTATAACTCGGCGACGACGGCATTGTCTCCGGCCTCGGCAAGTGCGAAGGGGGCGTGCTCACGGGATGAGCCGCAGCCGAAGTTTTTGCCGCCGATGAGGATGGTGTAGGGCGAGGATTGCGTGCCGGGGGTGACGAAGGGGATGTTGCCATCGGGCAAGCCGCGCTGACCGGCGGGGACGCCGATGTTGGCGAACTCGGCGTATTTCTTTCGCTCGACGGGATCGCTCATGGAGTAGAAAAGATATTGCGCGGGGATGATCTGATCGGTGTCGATGTCGTCGCCGAGGACGTAGGCTTTGCCGCGGATTGTGGCGATGGAGGAGGTGGACATGGTGGCCTCGATGAATGTGTGGGCGAGCAGTATAGGCGGAAATTAGAGCGTTTTCAGATCGAGCGTGGCGTTCGGGGTGCCACTGGTCGGCGTCCTCGCAGACCAGTGCGTCTTGAGCAGGGGGACACTGGTCTGCGGAGGAACCGCCGACCAGTGGCACCCGAGGCGCGGCGGAGAATCAGAGCGTGATGCGCGTGCCGAGGAGCTTGAGGAACGCGGCGATCCATGCGGGGTGCGCGGGCCAGGCGGGGGCGGTGACGAGGTTGCCATCGGTGTGGGCGGCGTCGATGGGGACGGCGGCGAAGGTTCCGCAGAGCGCGACCTCGGGGCCGACCGCGGGGTAGGCGGTGCAGGTGCGGCCCTTGAGGACACCGGCGGCGACGAGGATCTGGATGCCGTGGCAGACCGCGGCGACGGGCTTGTTCTTGTCGAAGAAGTGGCGCGTGATTTCGAGGACGCGCGCGTCGAGCCGCAGGTACTCCGGCGCGCGGCCGCCGGGGATGACGAGCCCATCGTACTTCGCGGGGTTCACCTTCGCGAAGTCGGCGTTGAGCGTGAAATTGTGGCCGGGCTTTTCGCTGTAGGTTTGCGCGCCGTCGAAGTCGTGCACGGCAGTCCGGCACTGCTCGCCCTTCTTCTTGCCGGGGCAGACGGCGTCGACGGCGTGGCCGACGGTCAGCAGCGTCTGGAAGGGGACCATCACTTCGTAGTCCTCGACGTAGTCGCCGACGAGCATGAGGATCTTTTTGGCGGGCATCGATTAGCTCCGGTCGTTGTTTTTGCCGCTCATCAGGGCCGCGATGACGAAGTATCCGATCATACACAGCACAAGCGCTCCGAAGATCACGGCGGCGATACCGATAATGGAGATGCTCATTTGAAATTCCATGATCGCGAGCTATCAGCCGCGACTGTTGGAACGTGAAGTTCGTGCATCACCACTTGATCTTGCCGAGGCGATCGACGGCCTGCTTGATGCGGTCGACCTCGACGGTCAGGGCCGCGCGGAAGTAGCCGTCGCAGTGTTTGCCAAAACCGCCGCCGGGGACCATGACGACCGCGGCCTCGTCGAGGACGCGCGCGGCGAAGTCCATCGACGAGTAACCCGCCGGGCACTTGCCCCAGACGAAGAAGCTGGCGGCGGGCTTGGGCGTGGTGATGCCGATCGCGGTCAGGCCGTCGCACAGCGCATCGCGGCGCTGGCGGTAGATGTCGGTCATCGCCAGCACATCGGGGTGCTGATAGTTGTCGAGCGCTTCCTTGCCGGCCCACTGCACGGCGTTGAACTGGCCGGAGTCGCAGTTGCCTTTCACCTGCGCGAGCGCGCCGATGACAGCGGCATTTCCCGCGGCGAAGCCGAGGCGCCAGCCGGTCATGTTGAATGTCTTGCTGAGCGAGTGGAACTCGATGGCGCGCTCGCGGGCGCCGGGCAGCTCGAGGATCGACACGGGCGGCTTGTCGAAATAGGTCTCGGAATAGGCCAGATCGGAGGCGATGATCAGGTCGTGCTTCTGCGCAAAGGCGAGGAGCTTCTCGTAGAAGCTGCGCGGAGCGACGGCGGCCGTCGGGTTATTCGGATAGTTGACCCAGATGAGCTTCGCCTGCCCGGCGACGTCGGCGGGGATGGCATCGAGATCGGGGAGCCAGCCGTTCGCCTCCGTGAGTTCCATCTTCCACGGCCGACCACCGGCGAAGATCGCGCCGGAGTTGTAGACCGGGTAACCGGGCACGGGGACGAGGACGATGTCGCCGGGGTTGACGACCGCGAGAGGCAGGTGCGCGATGCCGTCCTTGGAGCCGATGGTGGTGAGGATTTCGGTCTTGGGATCGAGCGTGAGGGTGAAGCGCTTCTGCATGAACGCCGCGGCGGAATCCTTGAACGCGGGGACGCCCTCATCGAAGGGATAGCGGTGATTGGCCGGGTCGTAGACGGCCTTGGCCATGCGGTCGATGATGAACTTGGGCGTGGGGCGATCGGGATCGCCGACGCCGAGGTTGATCACATCGGCTCCGCTGGCGATCTTCGCGCGCTTCTTCTTGTCGATCTCGATGAAGAGGTAGGGGGGCAGTGCCTTGAGGCGATCGGTCTTCTCGAATCCCGCGGTGACGGTCGGCGTGGTCATGGTCGGTTCCGGCATTAGGTGGAAAAGAGCGGGATTTTAAGGGGATTGGCAGCGCGGGGCAAACCGTTGAACGCCACCGTCCTCGGCTCATTTACCGCCCGTGACGCTAAACATCACGTTCATCATGGGCAGCAGCGTGGAGCACATCGTAGCCGATCTTCGTCGCCTCCTCGTCGATCCATGCGTCGGGTGCATGCGGCTTAACCTCGCGATCGAAGAATGCAGCGATACCACCCTTCTCAAGTAGAGGCACCTGCTCCGTGTCCCGAAGGTCGGGATCGGGTTCGTATTCCACGACGCTCTTGGTCTTCTTTCGTATGACCGCGGGGACATCGAGGCTCGTACCGTGCTCGACCTTGAGTTGCTTGATCTCGGCCGGTTTGTAGACGCGGTTCGGCTCAATGCCCTGAATGCGGAGAGGACGCTCCACAGTGATCTTCCAATAGCCGAATGCTTCATTGGGGAGGATCTTGGACTGCGGCGATTCCTTGAAACCCAGGAACAGGTCGGTGATGCGTTTGATGTCCTCGGCCGATAGCTCGCAGTTCTTCTTGCCGAGATTCTTGCGAAGCAGTTTGGACCATTCGGTGGCGTTGATGAGCTGGACCTTGCCCTCACGGTGCTTGGGCTTGCGGTTACTCAACACCCAGATGTAGGTGCGGAGATAGATGTAGCCGAGTTTCCGCAGATTTCTTTCGATCTCAATCTGTTTACGGTCGTTCGAGACGAGATCGGAGGGGCTGATCGCGTTCTGCCAGTTCGTGCCCTGAACAATCCGAGAGAGAAGCCCGTCAAAGGCGTCGCCACCACCGGACGGATCCTTTGGAACTTGCATAGCCTTGACAAGAACACTGGCCTTCGCCGCTTCCTTGGGATGGGCTGACAGGACGCGAGAGGTTTGCTGGCCGTTAATAATCTGCGGGTTGCTAGAGCAATTCGCATCTTTATTGGCCATATCCGCAAGATCGGAAGTAGGCGGCGTATTCGTTCAGGTCCACCGCACGCAGAGCGTCGGCGATCGCGCC
>JAYVTU010000194.1:0-16445 GCA_043788485.1 Planctomycetota bacterium | reverse complement strand
CGAGGACGGCCGACCAGTGGCACCCGGAAAAGCCCATGCCCATCCTCTTCCTGATGCCAACCTGGGCCGGCGCGTCCGAGCTCTGGATGCAGCGCATGATCGCGGCGCTGGCGGATGATCTGGGGGCGATCGCCTGCTTTGATCCCGCGGAGACGTTGTGGCGCGGGCGTGTCCCGGCGGTGAAGATTTCGGATGACGACTCGCTCCGACGGGCGATGCGTGATTTCAAGATAGATCGCGTGCTGGCGCACTATTTACCGTTTGGGATGCGGTTTGAAAAGGTGTGGCGCGAGACGGATGTGCCGCTATTTGTACATGCGCATGGGTACGACGTGACGTGGGACCGTCACCGGCCCGAGCCGCCGCATGCGCGGCAGTTTGATGAGGGGTATCCGTCGCGCGTCGTCGAGCTCTCGAATCACGCCGTGATCATCGCGAATTCCTACACGACCGCGGCGAAGCTTCGCGCGATCGGTGTCGCGGAGGATCGGCTCGTCGTGAAATATCTTGGCGTGCCGGTGCCCCCGGAAGTTCCGGAGCGGTCAAGGCGGGAAGAGTTAAACATTCTCTATCTCGGTCGCCTGATCGACTTCAAAGGCCCGGACCTGACGATCCGCGCATTCGATGCGGCGTGCGCGGCGGGGTTGCGCGCCAAACTCGTCATCGCCGGCGATGGGCCGCTGCGCGGCGTGTGCGAGGAGTTGCGGAGCCGCAGCGCCTTCGCGGATCGCATCGAGATGCTCGGCGAGGTTGATGAGGCGACCGGCATGCGGCTGCGCGGCGAGGCGGATGTGTTCACCGCGCACAACCAACTCGGTCCGATCACGCGGCAGGAGGAGGCGTTTGGCGTTGCGATCGTGGAGGCGATGGCGGCGGGGCTGCCGATTGTTTCGGGCCGCAGCGGGTCGTTGCCGGAGATTGTGGAAGATGGCGTGCACGGCGTGCTATTTGAACCCGGCAACATCGAAGCGCACACCGCGGCGCTGCTGAAGATGCGCGACGCGGCGCTGCGCCGACGGATGGGCGAAGCGTCGTGGCGGCGCGCGGGGGAGAGGTTTAGTGATGTGATGGAGCGGGCGGCGCTGCGCGGGATACTGCGGTGTGGGAATGGGGGTCGTTAAAATGATCCGGTCACCCGCGAAGCCGCAAGCGGCGGAAGATTACACGGCCTGGTAATCGTGGCGGCGTTTGCGGCGGTCTTCGTGGGGGAGGACGGGGATGGCGGTGGTGCGGCGGTTGCTGGATTGGATGGCGTGTCTCGAGAGGGCGATGGCGGAGGCGACGAGGCCTGCGGCGAGGAGTGCGAGGAGGGGTTCGGTGATGTCGTGGCCGCGGTGGTGGACGAAGAGGAATTCGCGAGCGGCGGCGAGGGAGCCGGTGATGAGTGCGATGGCGGCGATGGGGGTACGGGATTTGTTGGGCAGGAGCTGGAGGGCGATGATGAGTGCGATTCCGCCGTAGATGGCCATGGAGCGTGCGAGCTGGACGGCGGCCATGTCGTAGCTCTTGAGCCACTGGGTGTAGAAGGGGAGCCAGTTGGCGACGGCGGGTTTTTCACCTGGGGCGTGGTGGGCGGCCTGGCCGAGCCAGGCGAAGGCGAGCATGAGGTTGGTCGCCATGACAATGATCATGAGCGACGGTCGCTGCCAGAGCGCGATGAGTGCCCGTTTGGTGCCATGGATCTGATCGGCGAAACGGCAGTAGAAGTAAAAGGCGAGACGGCGACCGGCGACGGCGACGGGGTAGCCAAGGATGGCGCCGAGGAAACCGCCGAAGGAGTTAAGCGAGACATCGTTGAGGGATGAGACGCGGAGTGCCATGAGGGACTGCGCGGTTTCCATGAAGAAGCTGACGGCGAAGCAGATGAGGATGGGCGCGAGGGAGGAGCGGACGGGGCCGAAGCCGCGGCGTTTGAAGGCGACCTTGAGGAGCATCGCAGCGGGGGTGTAGAGGAAGAGATTAGTGAGGAAGTCGCTGAGGTGGCCGGTGATGCCGAGCGGCGATGTTTCAGTCGGTTCGTCGGCGACCCAGTTGGGGATCTGGATATTGGCGAAGAGCCAATCGACGAATTGGGAGAAGGAGGCGTCGAAGGGGGGCGTGGTTCGGAATTTGAGGGGGATGAGCGAGCCGTAGGCGACGAGGATGAGCCAGGCGAGTGCGAGGGTGAAGTAGAGCTTGGCGTTGGAGGCGACGCGCGGGGCGCGGATCGGGGCGGGGGCATCGGTGGCGCGCTGGACGGCTTCGCCGGGTTTCGGGGCGATGACACCGGAGTCCGGGTCGGGGAAGGCGTCGATAGAATCTGCGCTGAGTTCCATGTCCATGGGGGAACTTACGATTCAAATTTGGGGGAGGCAAAGACTTTTAAGGGCGGATAACAGGGAAAATGATTGTTTTTTGCGGGCGGTGATGGTGGGAGCCGCGGCGAAGCGGGGGACCGCATCGCCGGGCTTTAAGGAGCGGCGATCGGAAGAAGGATTAGGCGAACGGCCAAGGATTCGGAGGATTTCATCGCACGGCGTGATGGGTCCCGCAGGCAGTGCCGAAGGATCGGGCGCGGGGAACGAGTCGATGGAATCGGCGCTGAATTCGAGGTCCATGGGGGGAACCTACGATTCAAACTTGGCGGAAGCAAAGAAAGGGGGCGCATAACTGCAATTTTTAAGGGGGTCGGCGCGCGCATCAATGTGTCGTTTTCGCGTTTGGATTGGGGGCCTCGCCGGTGCGCATGGGGGTGACGTTTTCGCGGTGATGTGGCGTTGTAAGTTGAGAGGGGATCGGCGTGAAGGGATTTTGCGTGCTGACTAGGGATGGGCAAGATGCGCGGTCGCAATGGTGCGCGCCGCTCCGGGGATGCGCACCTTGGCGCCTTGATGGAATGGTGGGGAAAAGCGTGGGTTAAGAAGATATTTCAAGGTGCTCAATGAGCATCTTGGAATGAGATGGAGTTATGAGCAGGGAAACCCGGAAGACCCGCGGGGATTCGGAGGAACCTCATCCCCGGGCTTGGCCCGGAATTGGGAAGTCGGTCGCGGGACGATTGGGGAGATTTGAAGCACCCTCACCCGGCTCGCGGACTCGCCACCCTCTCCCCGGGGGAGAGGGATTCGGTGCGGAGTTCGGGGCGATTGGTGAGGAAGGCGGCGAGGTCGTCGCGGGTGACGGGTTGGTTGCCGATGCGTTGGATGGCGATGGCGGAGGCGGCGGAGCCGAGGTAACCGGCTTGTGGGAGCGAGGCGCCGGTGGTGAGCATGAGGGTTGCGGCGGCGAGGAAGGCGTCGCCGGCGCCGACGGGGTCGACGGCGTAGGGGGCGAGTGCGGGGATGTGCTCGCTGCGGAGGCGCGAGGTGAACCACTGCGCGGGATCGGTTTCGCGCGGGCGGAAAAGCACAGCGCCCTTGCGGCCCATCGTGACGGCGAGGTTCGCGAGATGCAGGTCCTGCATGAGGCGATGCGCGACGGTCGGCAGCGATTCCTCGAAGTCGCCGAGCACGGAGCGGGCTTCGCGTTCGGTGGGGGTGAGCAGGTCGAAGTTGCGCATGGCGAGCATGGAGCGGCGGAGGCCGGAGACGTCGCCGGCGAGGACGGGGACGATGGGGCGGAGCATCGGGACGGCTTCATCGAGGAGCGCGGCGGTGATGGTGCCGTAGCCGAAGTCGGCGAAGATGATGGCATCGAGCCCGCCTGTGGCGAGGTCGCGGAGGGCGGCGACGAGCTGGCGCTGCGCGGCGGTGTCGAGCGGCTGGCTCTCCGCGCGGTCGATTTTCACGAGCTTCTGCGTCTCGACGAGGTATCGCATCTTCGTCGGCAGCGAGACGCGCGTCGGCAGTGCGGTGTGTGCGATGTGCTGCCGGTCGAGGGCGTCGAGCAGCTCGGTCGTATCACGGTCGCGCGCGACGGTGGTGATGAGGTGCGCGGTCGCGCCCATGGCTCGGAGGTGCGCGGCGATGATGGCGGCTCCGCCGAGGTAGGCGGATTCTTCGATGGGGCGGAGCGAGAGGATAGGCGCTTCACCGGCAACATCGGTGGCATCGCAGAAGACGTAGCGGTCGAGCAGGGCATCGCCGACGACGGCGACGCGCTTGCCGACGAATGAGCCCGTCACGGTGCGGCGGAGTCCCGCGGAATCGAGTCCCCAGCGCTGGCAGCAGGTTCCGAGGCGGTGCGATTCGTCCATCTGCTGGGCGGCGATCTGAGCGCCCATGGAATTGATGATGGCGGACGAGCTGTAGACGACTTCACCGGAGCTGAAGAGTACGCGGCCGCCGAGGGATTGGACGAGTTCTTTTTCGCGGAGGAATCCGGGGTGGGTGGATTGCTCGTACTCTTTGCCCTTGACGTAGATGTCGGGGCGGAGCGCGGTGATGACGGGCTCGGCGGTCGGGCCATCGGCGATGGCGACGTGGTCCACGCATTCGAGAGCGGCCAGCGATTCGGCGCGGAGCTCCTGCGGCACGTAGGGTCGCATGCCATCGGATTTCTCGATGGCGTCGTCGCCGGTGATGGAGACGATGAGCAGTTCGCCCTGGCGTTTGGCGAATTGGAGGTATCGGAGATGGCCGGGGTGGACGATGTCGAAGCAGCCGTGGCAGAGGACGACGCGGCGGCCCGAGGCGCGGTGATGCTCGCCGAGCGCGGCGAGCTGATCGGCGCGGAGGATTTTCCGCATGGCTTGGAGCTGCATGAGGGAGTTATCGGCGAGTGCGGTGTGTGGGAATGAAAATGCTCACCGCGTGGGAAATAAAAACCGGCGTGACGGCACGCCGGTTCGGGAGGGCTGGGTGGGATGCGGAAACTTAGTGAGCCAAGTCTTGGGCGAGGGATTCGATCGCCTTGTCGAGCTTGTCGGGCGTCTCGTAGGTGCCGTTGGCGATTTCGCTTTTGACACGGCTGACGAGGTCCGTGCGGACATCGGGCAGCTGATCGAGCTGGGCCAGAAGCTGGGATGCTTTGGAGAACTCGACGCTGTCGGAGCCACGCGCGGAAGTCGCCTCGACTTCCACGGGAGCTTGCCGACCCGAGAGGATCGGGTGCACAGCGGACTGTGAGGTGATGGGTGTGATATCGCTCATCGTGTCTACCCTTGCTTATCGGCCCGTGGGCCTGAAGGTCCGAGTTGAACGCCTTGACCCCGGCGGCAGCGTGTGAAACAACTCGCTGCACCATACCTATCGTCCTGTTTACATCGCGAGCTTGAGCAAAATGGTTTGTTGCCCGCGCCAACGCAACCCACACATGCGATGCAACTTATGCAATGAATCACACTTATGGGACGCAGCGCGCATCGCATGATTTTTACGTTTTGTCCAATACGCCACGACCGGAATTACGCATCTTCCCCATCTTTCCACAGGTGATCCGATAACGTCGTTCACGCGAGCTCTGCGTCCGATAGCGCGGCGGCGGTGCACGGCCATGTTCCGAAAACACGAGGGGCAGAATTGGAAAAAAGCCCGGAGACGGTTGGGTCTCCGGGCTTTGGATTTTGAGTGCGACCGCGATGTGGCTGACGATTTACTTCTTCGGGCCGTAGCCGGTGGCGGGGGTACCGTCGTCGTTGAGGTGGTTGGTGGCCCAGAGGACGCCGCGGGTCACGAGGTCGAGGTAGCGGGGATCGGAGACGGTGGAGTTGTTGTGACCGAGCGTGGTGGCGAACACTTTGGCTTTGCCGTTGTAGTTGTTGGTCCAGATGAGGACGTTGTCGGCGGTTCCCTGCTTGCCGCGTGCCAGGACGGTGGCGGTGTCGAGGGCTTTGCCTGCGATGTTGTTGTAGAGTTCTTCGTTGCCGGTGGTCCAGTTGGCCATGCCCTTGGTGATGGGGCTGGCGTCGGGGGTGAAGGTGATCTCGATGGGCTTCTGGGCGCCGTGTCCGGTGGTCTGGAGGCCGGTGAACTGCATCCAGGGGCTGGGGGTCTTGGGATTGTTCCAGCCTTCGCTGCGGTAGCAGTGCATGCCGCAGTGGAGGACGACAGCGGGCAGGCCGTCCTTGTGCGGGGCGAGGATGCCGTCGATGATCTTGAGATCCTTTTCGTCGGCCGTGCATTCATCGTGGATGATCAAGTCGTAGCCCTTGGACCAGTCGGCGTTGGCGTAAACAGGGTTAAGGTGATGCGTGGTGCTGTCGGGATCGTGGGCGATGGTGACTTCGACGTTCGCGCGTTCGGCGAGGCCCTTGGCGAGGATGTCCTTCTGGGCTTTGTAATCGTGGCAGCAGCCGCCGAGGACCAGCAGGACCTTGATGGGCTTGGGCGCGGCGGCGTCTTCGGCACGGGCGATCGGCAGGACGGCGGTGAGAAGGATCAATGCGGCGAGGGCGACGGGGAGCAGTGTGTTTCGCATGGTTTGGACCTTATGAGGTTGGGGCGTGATTGATACGCTGACCGTTGAGCCGGTGTTTGAAACCAGCGGTTTTCCGTATGTGCCAGAGCTAAACGCCTAATTCGACCGGTTGTTGCAACGCCTACGCTTGCGGCGTCGCCGCCTTCTTCATCTTCTCAAACTCGCGTTCCAGTGTCTTCAAGCGTGCGACGAGGTCGGGCAGCTTGTGCGTGTAGAGCACGATGCGTTTGGCATCAGTCAGCGGGACCGCCGGGGCGCCGCCGACGTCCGTCTTGTCCGAGATGTCGGTCATCACGCCGGCCTGGGCCGCGATGCGCACCATGTTGCCGATCTTGAGATGCCCCGCGACGCCGACCTGGCCGCCCATCACGACGTAGTCACCGGTCTCGACGGAGCCGGCGAGGCCGACCTGCGCGACGAGCAGATTGTGTTTGCCGACGTGGCAGCCGTGGCCGAGTGTGACGCCGTCGCTGAACTTCGTGCCCTTGCCGATGGTCGTCGCGCCGATGGTCGCGCGGTCGATGGCGCAGTTGGCGCCCATCTCGACATCGTCCTCGATGATGACGTTGCCGGCCTGCGGAATTTTGTGGTGGGCGCCCTTGTGCGTGGCGTAGCCGAAGCCGTCCTGCCCGATGGAGCAGCCGGCCTGAAGGATGACGCGGTTGCCCAGCACGCAGTAGTCGTAGATCGTCACGGAGGGATAGATGATGCACTCATCGCCGAGGCGAGCGCCGGGGCCGATGAAGGTGTGCGGGTAGAGGATGCAATTGGCGCCGACGATCGCATTTTCGCTGACGACGGCGAAGGGATGGATCTGCGTGCCGGCGCCGATTTTCGCGGTGGGATGGACGACGGCCAGCGGGCTGATGAGCTGCGGCGCGGGAGCCGGGGCGGGATGCTTGCGGTAGCCGTGCAAGGCGATGACGGCATTACGGAATGCAAAGTAAGGATCGGCGGCGACGAGCAGGGCGCGGCCATTGGCCTTGACGTCCGGGCCGACGATCACCGCGGCGGCCTTCGAGGTCTGCAGCTGCGAGGCGTACTTGGGATTGACGAGAAACGCGACCTCATCGAGGCCGGCGGTGTCTATGGGGGCGCAGCCACGCACGACCACCGTGGCGGGGTCGGCCCCATCGATCGTGAGCGCGGCGCCGATGGTCTGCGCGAGTTCATGAAGCGTCATCTGAGCCACGGCGTTCCCCGGGGAATTGGAAGGGCCACGATACGCCCGGTCAACGCCGCGGTCAATGAAACGGAGGCCTTAATGACCAAATCCCAAATCCCAATGACCAATGACGGAAATCGATCGTTGCCTTGAATTGGTCATTGGGATTTGGTCATTCTCCCCCTCGCCACTAAACTACCCGCCTTGTCCACTGGAGCGCTCTGGGGTGACCGCAGCAAAACGTCCGTTGATCTTGGCTCTGGCGATGCTGCTCTTTCTGGCGGCCGCTGCACCATGGGCCCAGGCCCAGGGCGTCGATGTCGCCAATCGCCCGATCGCCAAGGTCTCCGTCGAGGGCACGAAGGAAGTCCAGGCCCAGCTCGTCGTCAATCAGCTCACTACCAAGCCGGGCCAGCCATACGACCCGGACATCGTCGCGGCGGACATCACGAAGATCACCCGCCTCGGCCGATTCTCGCGCGTCTCGGTGCGCATCGATCCCAATGCCGATGGCACGCTGAACGTCACCTTCGTCGTCGATGAGCAGATGCTCCTGTCGGATGTGCAGGTCATCGGCAACAAGAATTTCAGCGACCAGGAGCTGCTGGCCAAGGTCATGCTCCGGGCCGGCGACGCGCGCGACACGTTCCTCATCGAGCGCGGCAAAGACGAGATCCGCAAGATGTACCACGACGCCGGCTACTTCCTGGCCGACGTCTCCCTGGACGAGCCGACGCTCAACGAGACGGGCATCCTGATCCTCCGCGTCCGTGAGGGCCCGCGCGTCAAGGTCCGTCAGGTCGAGTTCGAGGGCAACAAGGTCTTCGCATCCGACTACCTGGCCAGCAAGATCGAAACCAGCACTTACATGTTCATCTTCCGCAAGGGCGTGCTCAGCAAGGAGCAGCTCGATCAGGACGTCTCCCACCTCCGCGAGTATTACCAGCAGCAGGGCTACCTCGATGTCCGCGTCGGTCGCCGCATCGACCTCTCGGACAATCAGCTCGACGGCAAGGTCACCTTCGTCATCGACGAGGGCCGGCAGTACACCGTCTCGGGCATCAAGATCATCGGCTCCAAGCTCTACACCGACGACGAGATCCGCCAGGCCATGGCCCTCAAGCTCGGCGACATCTTCAGCAACGACCGCCTCAAGAACACGCAGGCGGCGATCATCGATCTCTACGGCCGGCTCGGTTACATCGAGACGAGCGTCGTCGTCCAGCGCGTCTTCGATGAGGCGAGCCCGACCGTCGCGCTGACCGTCCGCATCGAGGAGCGGCGGCAGTACACCGTCGGCTCCGTCATCATCCGCGGCAACGAGGCGACGCAGGACAAGGTCGTCCGCCGCCAGGTCCGCGGCCTCGAGCCCGGCCGAGCGTTCGACGGCACCGGCGTCGCCGCCACCGAGCAGCGCATCAAAGAGACCGGCATCATCAGCGATGCCAAGGTCACCGTGCTCGGCAACCTCGATCAGGCGGCGCGCGATGCCCTTATCGAGATCAAGGAAGCCAACACCGGCTCGATCAGCTTCGGCGCCGCCGTCAGCAGCGATTCGGGCATCTTCGGCTCCATCGAGCTGACGCAGAAGAATTTCGATGCCTCCGACATCCCCGATAGCTGGGGCGAATTCTTCACCGGCCGCGCCTTCAAGGGCGCCGGCCAGTACTTCCAGCTCAGCCTCCAGCCCGGCCAGGAATTCCAGCGCTACCAGATCAGCTTCCGCGAACCGTCTCTTTTCGAGAGCGACTTCTTCCTGGACACCAGCGCGTTCTTCTACACCCGCCAGCGCGAGAATTGGGACGAGCAGCGCATCGGCGCCACCGCCGCGATCGGTCGCCGCTTCGGCGACGTCTGGTCCGCCAGCGTCCGCGGCCGCGCCGAACAGGTCGAGGTCAAGAACATCAACAAAAACGCCCCCGTCGACGTCTTCGCCGTGGACAACGCCCAGCTCATCCCCGCCATCGGCCTGTTCGTCACGCGCAGCACCGTCGACAGCCGATTCTTCCCCACCAACGGCACACGCACCGAGGTCGGCGTCGAGCAGGTCGTCGGCGACTTCAACTTCACCAAGCTCTCGGCCACGTGGAACGGCTACCTCACACTCGACGAGGACTTCTTCGGCCGGCGGACCGTCCTCAGCTTCCGCGCCGAGCTCGGTTACATTCTCGGCGCCGGCACCGAAACCGTGAACGATGCGCTCGGCCATCCCCACGAAATCTCCGACGTCCCGCTCTACGAACGCTACTACGCCGGCGGTCACCGATCCTTCCGCGGATTCGATTTCCGCGGCGTCGGCCCGCGCGGCATCCGCAACGACACCGGCAAGCTCGGCGACGATCCGGTCGGCGGCGACTGGATGTTCCTCGTCGGCCCCGAGTACAGCTTCCCCATCTACGACAAATTCATCCGCGGCGTCTTCTTCTGCGACGCCGGCACCGTCCAGCAGGACGTTGGCTTCGACCAGTGGCGCGTCTCCGTCGGCACCGGCATCCGCCTGAGCCTCCCGTTCTTCGGCCAGGCCCCCTTCGCCTTCGACATCGCCTACCCCGTCGTCAAACAGAAGGGCGATCAAACCCGCTTCTTCAGCTTCGACATCGCGCTGCCGTTCTGATTGTGACGCCAAAATCGCCGCCGCCGCTGGCAAATCGGGCCGATTTACGGCACGATGGTGAACCCTTCGCCCCACCGGGCGTACAGTAAAGACCCCTGAACCGTCACCCTCCGCAGGAGCCTCGCATGAAACGTTCCATCCAGCCCGTCCTCATCGCCGCGCTCGTCGTGGCTTTGACCCTCAGCCTCTCCCTCAGCCTCCGCGCCGTCGGCGGGGCCGCGCCCAAGCAGGCGACCATTGCCGTCGTCGATGTCCAGAAGGTCTTCTCCGCCCTTCAGGAACGCGGCGACCTCGAAGCCGAGATCACCGTCCAGACCGAGCGCCTCCAGAAAGAGGAGCAGGACCGCCAGCAGGACCTCAAGGCGATGCAGTCCGACCTCGCCCTGCTCAACCCCGATGCCGATGCCTTCAAGACCAAGCGCGATCAGCTCGAGAACAAGGCCATCGAATTCCAGGTCTGGAAGCAGGTCATGGGCCGCAAGCTCGAGAACGAAAAGACCATGCGCATCGAGCAGCTCTACGGCAAGGTCATCGACGCCATCGAACGCATGGCCAAGAAGGGCAACGTCGATCTCGTCCTCTACAAGGATCAGACCGAGAAGCTCACCGGCCAGAACCAGCAGCAGCTCGCCGCCATGATCCAGGTCCGCAAGTGCCTCTACGCTTCCTCCGATCTCGACCTCACCGATCAGATCGCCCAGACCCTCAACAACGAATTCGCTAACCGCAAAGGCGCCAAGCCCGCCCCGACCCCCGCCCCCGGCGCCCCCAAGAGCAACAAGTAAACCCCGAGCGCTCGCTCGCACCGTCCCCCAAAACCCCGCGTAAGCGGGGTTTTTCTTGGCAACGCGAGGCCTGGGCACTTTAGTGCCTAGGACCATCCCCGCCTTTTCGCCTTATTCCGAATCCAACGTCCCGCGCGTCACACCCAACTGATGCAGCACACGCAGCGACCTGAAACTCTCCGCCGGCGTCTCCTGCCCCGCAAGCAATCTCGCATAACGATCCAGCAGCGCCACCGAACTCTCCGCGTTGTCGCGCAGCAGCTCGATGCGGAAATGCCTCAGTCCCGCCGCAAGCATGCGCGGCAGATAATCCGCCGCGCTCTGCGCCGTCCCATTAAACACCGTGTTGCGACATCCGACATCCGGCGCCAGCGCGTGATCGACACCCGCCCGATCGCGTAGCGAAACGGTGTGCGTGTCACACGGCCTCCCGCACGTGCGGTAATCGGCTCCGTTGCTCATCGTGTGCGCAAAGACGCAGTGCTCCATGTGGAACATCGGCATGTGCTGGTGAATCGTCGCCTCAAAGCGCGACGCATCAACACGACCGAGCATCGCTTCCATCTGCTTCCAGCTCAGGTCGTAGCTCGGCGTCAGCCGCGTCAGGCCCTGCTCCAGGAAGATCGCCGCGGTGATCTCGTTGGCGACGTTCAGCGCGTAGTCGCCGATCATCGGGATGTTCGGCGCGACCTCTTTGTAGAAGCTGATCGCCGAGAGGTGCCGCACGAGCAGCGCATCGGGCTGGCAGAGGGCGATGTGGTTGAGCAGGCCGTGCTCGGAAGGCTTGATGATGCGCAGCGTCGCCAGCGCGATCGGGATCCCGGCCGCGCGGGCGAGCGGCACGGCTTCCTTGTATCGCCGCACGTCCTCGAAATCGCAGTAGACGCCCGAGAGCGGAGAGCCATCGACGGGATTTCGCCACGCGAGCATCGCGGTGAGCTGATCGAGCGTGCGGCAGAGAACGTGGAGAGAGAGGGGCTGGGGGTTGGGGGTTAAGGGTTGGGGGAAGGCGGAGGAGATTTCGGTGTGGAGCGTGTCGAGTGTCGCGGGCTCCGTGGCGGGCGCGGCGGTTTCTTTGCGTGCCGCCAGCAGCGCTTCGACGGCGCGACGGCGCATGTCGTTGAGCAAACTCTTCGGCGCCATCACGCCGATCGAATCCTTGTCGCCTTCGAGTGTCACGTTCCGCAATTCAAACGGCGTGTCGCCGAGCCGGCCAAGCTGCTCGCGGAGAAGCTCGACGGTCAGCGGATATTTGTGCGCCAGCTCCAGCGGCTCATCGGAGTTGAGTGTGACGCTCCGCCCCGCGGGGTCGGTGAGGGTCAGCTCCAGGCTGCGCCCGCCGTAGGCCGCGACGTGCGCGGTGATCGGCACCCGCCGCGCCACGAGATCGCGCGCATAGCTCTGCTCCAGCCGCTTGGTCATCACCGGGTCGGCGGTTTTCCAGACCGTCGAATCCGGCGCGATGAGGTCCAGGTCCGTGTCGTGCAGCTTGATCTCGACGACCTTCGCCATCACGCCGCGCACGCGACCGGGCCGGATCGCGACGATGCGCCCGCCGATCTCCTCGTTCTGATCACCGCCCGAATCGAAGACGATCCCATCGCCGGGGATCAGCGTCGCGGTCGGGTGTTCCATCGTGAGAAACAGGCTGCGGTTCGTGCGATCGACGATGCTGCCGAGCCGCACGCCGCGTTTCTTGCTATACGCGCCGGTGACGAGGACCTGATGATTGACGCCCGAGAGGAAGCCGTGCGAGAAGCCGCGCGAGAAGGATTGGTCGAGATCGAGCTGCTGCTGCGGCGTGATGCGGAAATGCTTCTTGCCGATCGCGGCATCAATCGCCGCGCGATACGTCTGGCTCGTCGCGGCGACATAAGCCGCATCCTTGAGCCGGCCCTCGATCTTGAAACTCGCCACGCCCATTTCGACGAGCTGGCCGATCAGATCGTGCGCGGCCAGATCGTGTGGGCTGAGCAGATACGCGACATCGCCCATCTCGCGGTGTGCGCCGTCCACGATCAGTTCATACGGCAGCCGACACGCCTGCGCACACTGCCCGCGATTCGCCGACCGGCCGCCGAGCGCCTCGCTCGTCAGACACTGCCCCGAGTAGCTGACGCACAGCGCGCCGTGGACGAAAACCTCGACGGGCGTGTCGGTGCCCTCGCGGATCTTGCGGATGTCGTCGAGCGATAGCTCGCGAGCCAGGACAACGCGCTGTGCTCCGAGTGCCGCGACAAAGTCGATGCCGCGCGGCTCGGTCAGCGTCATCTGCGTCGATCCATGCACCGCGAGACCCGGCACCGCGCGGCCGATGAGCCGGACGATCCCCAGGTCCTGCACGATCACCGCATCAACACCCGCGTCGCGCGCCGCTTTGAGATGTTCGAGCGCCGCGGGAAGCTCCTCGGTGAAGATGAGGATGTTGAACGTGAGAAACCCGCGCACGTTGTGCGAGTGCAGGTACTCCATCACCTTCGGCAGCTCGGCGAGCGTGAAGTTCGTCGCACGGTGCCGGGCGTTGAACTCCTGCAGCCCGAAGTAGACCGCATCGGCCCCGTTGGCGACGGCGGAGCGCATGGCCTCCCAATCCCCCGCGGGGGCCAAGAGCTCGGGATGGTTCGACGTGTGATTCAAGGGCGTGACGATATGCGACAGCCGGGGGCCGGACAAATTGGCGTCTCAGTCGACGATGAGGTCCGGCCTCTTATTTCGCAGGTATTCCCAGACCTCCCGCTGCGAGGGGGTCAGACCCACAAAACCGATCGTCACCGGCGAGAAGCCCAGCGCGATGTTGCTCTTGGCAAGCAGGCGTTTGTACGGTGAAAGTATCGACATGTATTTTTCGGGGTCGGTCACATCGACACAGAGCAGGCGTGTTGATTTGATCTTCACAATCCGCAGCGCGCGGATGTCTTCCCACGGAACCGTGCCGATGCCAGTCCGGCGGTCCTCGATGCCGACGTCATCGATCAGGACGACCACGCCGCCCCGGATCAGGCGCACGGGGATGAGCAGAAGCGACAACCCGAAAAAGAAGACTCCCAGCCAGCCGAAGATTTGTGGTTTAAGTCCGGGCAGCGTGGTGCAAAAATACGACGCCGCGACCATCACGATCGCCAGCGCCGCGACCCCCAGCGTTTTCATTGGTGCAATCCGGCATTCCATGCCCCTAATGTATCAGCCGGGCGGCGATGGCCACGAAATTCATGCCGGCAGCCTTGACAATAGTCGTGATGACAAGTAAATTAATCGTTGTCACGATTAAATGGAGGTTCGCCCATGGCTACGCCGAATTTGCTCAGCCCGTTGAAACTCGGACGCTACACCCTCAAGAACCGCGTGCTCATGGCACCGCTGACCCGCAACCGGGCCGCGATGCCGGGGAATGTGCCGCAGGACCTGAATGTGACGTACTACACCCAGCGCGCCGGCGCCGGGCTGATCGTCACCGAAGCCACGCAGATCTCGCCGCAGGGTGTCGGCTATCCCGCCACACCCGGCCTGCACTCCGATGAGCAGGTCGAGGGCTGGACGAAGGTCACCGCCGCGGTCCACGCCGCCGGCGGACGCATCTTCGCGCAGCTCTGGCACGTCGGTCGAATCTCGCATCCCTCGCTGCAGCCCGGTGGTGCGCTCCCCGTCGCCCCGTCGGCAATCGCACCGGCCGGGTCGGCGATGACCTACACCGGCCCGCAGCCCTTCGTCACGCCACGCGCCCTGGAGACCGCCGAGATCCACGCCATCATCGAGGATTACCGCCACGCCGCGGTCAACGCACTCAAAGCCGGTTTCGACGGCGTCGAACTCCACGGCGCCAACGGCTACCTCCCCGACCAATTCCTCCGTGACGGAACCAACCACCGCACCGATCGCTACGGCGGTCCCGTCGAGAACCGCGCCCGGTTCCTGCTCGAAGCGGCGGCGGCCCTCATCGACATCTGGGGAGCCGACCGCGTCGGCGTCCGCCTCTCGCCCAGCGGCACGTTCAACGACATGAAGGACTCCGATGCCCGCAAGACGTTCGGCTACGCCGTCACCGAGCTCGGCAAACTGAACCTCGCGTATATCCACATCGTCGAGGCGCAGCCCGGCGACCTCCGCCACGGCGGCGAGCCGATCCCGATGGCCTACTTCCGCTCGCTTTTCACCGGCGTCCTCATCGTCAACGGCGGGTTCACGTTCGAGAAGGGCAACGAGTACATCGCCGCCGGCTTGGCCGACGCGATCACGTTCGGTCAGAAATTCATTGCCAACCCCGACCTGCCCAAACGCTTCGCGACCGGCGCCCCGCTCAACGCGCCGGACCCTGCCACTTTCTACGGCGGCAATGAAAAAGGCTACACCGATTACCCCGCGCTCGAAGACGATGCGGTCCCCGCGGGCGTCTGAGGTTCCGGCCCCCTCTCCCTCCCAGGGAGAGGGCTGGGGTGAGGGTTAAAGCCTTGGGACGACATGCGTGTCGCGCGCGGGCGCACAATGCAAGTCCTAACGTCCCACCCTCACCCGGCTCGCGGACTCGCCGACCTCTCCCTGAGAGGGAGAGGTGGAACAAAAACGCATTGAAACATTTTCAGGAGATATCGCGATGAAAACTTTCGAAAATAAAACGGCACTCATCACCGGCGGGACAAGCGGGATCGGTCGCGACACCGCGATCGCGCTCGGCGCCGCCGGGGCGAATGTCGTGATCACGGGCCGGCGCGCCGCCGAGGGCGCGGCGGTCGCCAAGGAAGTCGAGAAAGCCGGCGGCAAGGCGCTGTTCGTCCAATCGGACGTGGCCAAGCCCGGCGATGCGGTGAAGGCGGTCGAGGCCGCGGTGGCGAAATTCGGGCGCATCGATGTGGCGTTCAACAACGCCGGCGTCGAGGGCGACATGGGGCCGATGCACGAGATGAGCGAAGCGACGTACGACCTGATCATGGGCGTGAACGTCAAGGGTGTTTTCCTGAGCATGCAGGCGGAGATCCGCCAGATGCTCAAGCAGGGCGGCGGGAGCATCGTGAACACGAGTTCCGTGGCGGGCGTGATCGGGTTCCCGGGCGCTTCGGTTTATGCGGCGAGCAAGCACGCGGTGATCGGGCTGACGAAAGTCGCGGCGCTCGAATACGGCAAGCAGGGCATCCGCGTCAACGCCGTCGCCCCCGCCGCGATCGAGACGGCGATGTACGACCGCTTCGCGCCGAATCCCGAATCGCGCGAGTTCATGAAGAGCCTGCACCCGATCGGCCGCATCGGCAAGCCCGGCGAAGTCACCGATGCGGTGCTCTTCCTGCTCTCGGACAAGGCCTCGTTCGTCACAGGCACGACGCTCATGGTCGATGGCGGGCTCACGGCGACCTGAAATTCAAAAAGCAGTTCAACGGTCAGATCATACGTCCGGTCCCCTGCGTCGGGGGGCCGGGCGTTTTTTTTTGAGCATTTCACGATCACGTACAGCGACTGATCGGGGTGCCACTGGTCGGCGGTTCCTCCGCAGACCAGTGCTCTTCAACGCACACACCGTCACGGCCCACTGGTCGGCGGAGGAACCGCCGACAAGTGG
>JAYVTU010000193.1:0-4798 GCA_043788485.1 Planctomycetota bacterium | reverse complement strand
GGCATGGAGCACCGGCTCCTGCGCCACGACGACCATGTTCTGCACCACGTTGAGTAGCTGGCGGATGTTGCCGGGCCAATCGTGGCGCATCAGGATCATCTGCGCTTCTTCATCGATGTCCGTGATCTCCTTGTGGAGCTGACGGGAGAAGCGGGAGATGAAATGGCGAGTCAGGATCGGGATGTCCTCGCGCCGCTCGCGCAGCGGGGGCAGATGAATGTGCGCGCCCTGGATGCGGTAGAAGAGGTCGCCGCGGAATTGCTTCTCGGTGATGAGTTTCGCAAGGTCGTGATTCGTCGCGGAGATCAGGCGGACATTCACGTGCCGCGGCTCGTTGGAGCCGACGCGCACCACTTCGCCGCTTTCGAGCACGCGCAGCAGCTTCGCCTGCATATCCATCGGCATGTCGCCAATCTCGTCCATGAGCAGCGTCCCGCCGTCGGCGTACTCAAACACGCCCTGACGGTCGCGCTCCGCCCCGGTGAACGCCCCCTTCGTGTGCCCGAACAATTCGCTCTCGAGGATCGATGCCGAGAGCCCGGCGCAGTTGAGCGCCTTGAACGGCTTCTTCGCTCGCGCGGAATTGCTGTGAATGGCGTGTGCGATCAGCTCCTTGCCCGTGCCCGATTCGCCGGTGATGAGCACGGGGATGTCCGACGGCGCGACCTGCCGAACGCTCGTGAGGATGCGCTGGATCGCCGGGCTGTTGCCGATTATGCCCTCCAGGCCGAAGCGGTCGTCGACCTGCTGCCGCAGCGCGGTGTTCTGGTTGCGCAGCAAAACCGTCTGCGCCGCGCGATTCACGAGATTGCGGAACACATCCAGATCCAGCGGCTTCTCGATGAAGTCGTACGCGCCACCCTTGAGCGCCGCCTTGGCGGTCGGCACGTCGCCGTGCGCGGTGACCATGATCACCTCGGCGCTGGGCTGCGTCTCCTTGGCCGCGGCGAGCACCTTCATGCCGTCGTCCTCGTGCTCCATCACCAGGTCCGTGACGATGACATCAAACGTGCCGTGGCGCAGCTCCTCCATCGCCGTGGCGACGTCGTGCACGATCGTGCACACGTGGCCGAGCCGCTGCAGCCCCTCGGCCATGACCTGCGCGTGGCCCGCCTCGTCGTCGACGATCAGCACTTGGGCGCTGAGATTCTCCGCGGTTTGCTTTTCAACTGTCTGGCTCATCGCCACTAATCTAGGGCCGATCCGCCAAATCCTCAATCTCCCGCTCCTTCGCAGACCCGTGACGAGCCTCAACGACCTCGTCAAAGCCATCGTGCGCCTCCGCCGCAGCCCCCGCAGCAAGTGTGCGTGAAACACCTGAGACACCGTCCCGCCGCCAATGTTTTCCGTAGCTGCTTTTTTCAGATTTGAATCCGCCAACTCTCCGCACTTCTGCGAGTACTTCGCCGTCGACTCGGCGTCGGTAGTTCAGCGCGCATTGGAAAACCTGCTCACGCCGAGCCGGGAGCGCGGCATCCGGGAAAGCCGGCGGTTTGGCGCCCGACTAAGTTTTAGCGTGGTGAAGAGGATATCCTGCATGGACCTCGTAACGTCCGCGTTGCACGTGTTTGAGCGGACGACGGCTGAGCGTGGTCCGACAGTTCAACTTGCCCGCGAGGTCTAAGTGGCTAACATCCCGCCCGCCATCCTGCCCAAGAGCGTGCTGGATTCCAGCCGACACAAGGTTTCGGCGATCCGTGTTTCGCCCCTCGTCGTCGAATCGGCGGCGTTGGACGCCGCGGGAGTCTACGCCCGGCTCAAAACCCGCCCCGAGGGATTGACGACCGACGAAGCTGCGGCGCTTCTGGCCGGGCATGGACCCAACGTGCTGGCCAAGGATCAACGCGCGGGGCTCGCCAAGCTGCTCTGGCGTGCGGTGCTCAATCCGCTGGTGATCCTGCTGGCGGTGCTCGCGACGATCTCTTTTGCGACCGGAGATCTGCGGGCCGGCATCATGATGGTGTCCATGATCGTCCTGAGCGTGGGCCTCAAGCTGATTCAGGAGTTCAAGGCCGGCAACGCCGCAGCCAAGCTCAAGGCGATGATCTCGGTGACGGCGACGGTGCTCCGCGACGGTGTGCCGCTGGAAATTCCCGTTGCCCATCTCGTGCCCGGCGACGTGGTACAGCTCGCCGCCGGCGACATGATCCCCGGCGATGTCCGGATCCTCCAGGCCAAAGACCTCTTCGTCATCCAGGGCTCGCTGACCGGCGAGAGTTTCCCGGTCGAGAAGTATGAGGTCGAGAGGAAGGCCGCCGGGGAGGCGGTTGCGCCGATTGAGCTGACGAGCATCGCGTTCCTCGGCACCAGCGTCGAGAGCGGCTCGGCCAGCGCGGTGGTCGCCCGCAAGATCTGCAAGGAGGTCGGGCTCTCGACGGAGTTCGTGGTGCTCGGTGACGAGGTCGAGAAGCTGACCGACGAGCAGCTCGCAGAGGCCGCCGAGAAGGCCACGCTCTTCGCCCGTGTCTCGCCGGCACACAAGCAGCGGATCATCCGGGCGCTGCAATCCCGCAAACACACCGTCGGCTTCATGGGCGACGGCATCAATGATGCCCCGGCGCTCCACGCCGCCGACGTAGGCATCAGCGTGGATACCGCGGTGGACATCGCCAAGGAGTCGGCCGACATGATCCTGCTGGAGAAGTCCCTGCTCGTGCTCGACGAGGGCGTGCTTGAGGGGCGTCGGGTCTTCTCAAACATCATCAAGTACGTCCGCATGGGTGCGTCGAGCAACTTCGGCAACATGTTCAGCGTGCTGGGCGCCAGCGTCTTTGTGCCCTTTCTGCCGATGCTCCCGGTGCAGATCCTGGCCAACAACCTGCTCTACGACATCGGCCAGACCGCCATCCCCACCGACGCCGTTGACCCCGAACGGATCACCGCCCCGCGGCAGTGGGACATCCGCGAGCTGACCCGCTTCGTCCTCTTCATCGGCCCGTGCTCCTCGATCTTCGATTACACGACGTTCCTCATGATGCTCTACACCTTCAAGTGCTGGGACATCTCGACGCCGGCGATCGCCGCCCACAGTGCGAGCGTTTTCCAGACCGGCTGGTTCGTCGAGAGCCTGCTCACCCAGACGCTCATCATCCACGTCATCCGCACCAACAAGATCCCGTTCCTGCAGAGCCGCCCCTCGTGGCCCGTGGCGCTGATGAGCGTCGTCACCGTCGCCGTCGGCATCGCGATCCCGCTTTCGCCGTTGGGCCGCTACCTGGGCTTCACCGCCTTGCCGCCGCTCTTCTGGCCGCTGATGGCGCTGACGCTTGTCTGCTACGTCCTGCTCACGCAGGGCGTGAAGATGTGGCTGCTGCGGCGGAAATGGATCTGAACGGATGCAACTGATCTCAATGCGTTACCGCGGACTCTGTCGATTCAATTTCATCGGCCGAGTGTTGATGGCTTCGCTGTTCCTTCGCGGGGTTACCTTCCCGAACGCTGGGCCGCTTCGGTGGCCTGATCCAATTTCGTGAGCAACTTCTGCAGCGTGGCCTTCCCCGCGGGGACATCCTTCTTGTCGGTGCTGCGCAGCGTGCCGATCGCCTCGTCGAGTGTGCTGTCCAGCAGCGTCCAGGTGGCGGGGCTGCGCGGCTTGAGCGCATCTTCCTTGGCGTCCCACGCGGTTTCGAGGTCGGTGAGCTTGGCTACCGCGTCGGTGATTTTGTCGGCGTTGAGCAGGGCGAGTGTCGCGGTGGTCAGGGATTTGAATTCGGCGAGTTCCTTGGCGGTGTAGACGGCGGATGGCGTCGCCGCCGCGTGGGCATCGGGTGAGTCGGCCGGAGCGGCGGGGGCGGGAGCTGGGGTGTCGCCGGTGTGGGCGAGGGTTGCCTGATCGAGCTTGATGATCAGGCCTTCGAGAATCAGCTTGCCCCGGGGCAGGTCGGTCTTGCTGCCGCGCAGGGCGGAGATCGCGGCGTCGAGTGTCTTGTCGAGATTTCGCCAGGTGGCGGGGTTCTTGGGCTTGAGCGTTTTCTCCTTGGCGTCCCACGCGCTCTCGAGCGCGGTGATCTTCGTGACCACATCCGCCTTCTTGTCGGCGTCGATCGCCTCGATGGTCGCCTTGGCCAGCGCCTTGAACTCCGCCGCTTCTTCAATGCTGCAGATCGGCGCCAGCGCGGCGGGCTTGGGCTTGTCTGCCGCGGGATCCTTGCCGAAGGTCGAGAGCGACAGCGTCAGGAATGCGGTGGCACAAATGATGTATAGGGAGAGTTTCATCAGAGAGTTCCCTTTCGGGGGTCGTGTGGTGCCGGGTTAAATTTGACGGCGTAAGCGTACAACAAATCGAATGCAAACGAATCGCGTCGGCGGGTCGGAGTCGTTCTGAGGTGAGCGTTGCGGCGTGGGCCCGATGTGGAAGCCCCGCGGTGCATGTCAAGACACGGAACACGGACGCGTCGGGCTTACGTCTCGACGCTCGTCTTGAGACGCCGCGGCGTTGTCGGGGCGTTGCCTCGACCGCCTGCGGAGGCAGCAGGAGAGGTAGTGAAAAGGTACCCCCACCCCCACGTACCCGCGACGCGGTTATGCGCACGAACCGTTCGCGGGGCAGGACCGATTCGTCATAAGTCGCGGCGGGAGCACGGTCGGGTTTTGAGCTGAAATCGTTGTGGCAGAAATTACCGGGTGCCGCGTTGGTGCGCGCTGTGGTATAGCTGTCCGTGGCCTTCGGCAGTGAGGGCGCAAAGAAAAACCCAGGGACGGGTGTCCCTGGGTTTTTGGGGTTGGGTGGGGTCAGTTGCGGTTTAGCGGCCGCAGTAGCTGGTGGTCTTGGGGGGCGTGCAGACGACCGGGGGCGGGC
>JAYVTU010000192.1:0-5193 GCA_043788485.1 Planctomycetota bacterium | reverse complement strand
GTGACCACCCGCCCTCCCGCGGTGAAAGACCTGTATGTGTCCCCAAAACACAACCAGTAGTAATCACTTGAGTCAAGCAGCTACCCAGATTATTTTTTGCCGCCGGGCGCGACGACGGGCTTCACTTTTAGCGACGGCCCTTGGGCCGAGTTGCCTTTTTCCATCGGCGTGACGAGCAGCTTCCGCAACACCGCCAGCAGCGTCGGCGGCTCGGCGATGTAATTCGCCGGCGGCCTGAAATAGACCGTCCCGGGCTTGCCATCGGCCGGCGCATCGACGAGCCGGACGGTGCCCGGCGCGCTCTCGAGCCACGGCGAGAGTTCCTGCACGTATTTCGTCGCGAAGATCAGATCGGGGCCGTCGAGCTTCAGCGAATCGACTCGCAGCATCGCCAGCGCGAGCCTGATCTCCGACAGCGCCAGCAGCAGCTGCGCTGGCGGCGGGAGCGGGCCGTAGGCGTCCTGCAAGTCTTTTTCGACCTGTCGCAGCGCCGTGAGGTCCGCCGCACGATTCACGCGCCGATACGCCTCGATGCGGTGCTTGTCGGCGGGAATGTAACGCTTCGGGAAGTGCCCCGCGATCTTCAGTTCCAGGTGCGTCTGCGTCGTGTCGGGATGCGTCTGATTCTTGAGCTCCGACGTCGCGCTCTCCAGCAATCGGCAATAAAGCTCGTAACCGATCGTCGCGATGTGGCCCGACTGCTCCTTGCCGAGAATGTTGCCGACACCACGGATCTCCATGTCGCGCATCGCGATCTTGAAGCCCGCGCCGAGCATGGAGAATTCCTCGATCGCCTTGAGCCGCCGCATCGCCACCTCGCTCAGCGGCCTCGTCTTGGGCAGCAGCAGATAGCAATACGCCCGGTGCTTGTACCGCCCCACGCGGCCGCGCAACTGATGCAGCTCCGACAGCCCGAACCGGTCGCAGTCGGCGATGAACATCGTGTTGGCCGTCGGGATGTCGATGCCCGACTCGATGATCGTGGTGCACACCAGGACATCGACCTCGCCGCGGACGAAGCGGAGCATCACCTCCTCGAGTTCGTGGCCGTGCATCTGGCCGTGGCCCACCGCGATCCGCGCATCGGGCACGAGCGTCTGCAACTCCGTGGCGACATCGTGGATGCTCTGCACGCGGTTGTGGACGAAGAAGCACTGGCCGCCGCGGTTCATCTCGCGCACGATCGCCGAGCGGATGCGCCCGTTGTCATACGGCACGACCTCCGTCACGACCGCGCGACGGTCCGCCGGAGCCGTCGTCAGCGAGCTGATGTCACGCAGCCCCAGCAGCGCCATGTGCAGCGTGCGAGGGATCGGCGTGGCGGACATCGTCAGCACATCGACGGTCACGCGGAAGCGCATCAGCCGCGCCTTGTGCTCCACGCCGAACTTCTGCTCCTCGTCGACGACGACGAGTCCCAGGTCTTTGAACTGCAAATCCTCGCTGAGCAGCCGGTGCGTGCCGACGACGATGTCCACGTTGCCCTCGGCGAGGTCCGTCAGCACCTGCCGCACCTCGGCGGGGCTCTTGAACCGGTTGAGCGCCGCGACCTTGAACGGGTAATCCGCGACGCGCTCGCGGAACGTGCGCTCGTGCTGCTCACAGAGAACCGTCGTCGGGCAGAGCACCGCGACCTGCTTGTTGGACTCCACCGCCTTGAACGCCGCGCGCATCGCCAGCTCCGTCTTGCCGTAACCGACGTCGCCGCAGATCAGCCGGTCCATGGGCCGGCCGCTGCCCTGATCCTTCTTGATCTCGACGATCGCCGCGAGCTGGTCGTCCGTCTCCTCATACGGGAACTCCGCCTCGAACTGCTTCATCCAGATCGTGTCCTCGCCGTAGCGGAAGCCGGGCATCGACTGCCGCGCCGCCTGCACGCGCAGCAGCTCCGCCGCGAGGTCCTTCGCCGCGAGCTGCGCCGCGTCCTTCTGCTTTTTCCACCGCGTCCCGCCGAGCTTGCTGAGCGGTGGCTTGCCGCTGAATCCCCCGATGTACTTGTGCACCAGTTCAATCTGCGACGCCGGGACATGCAGCAGCGCCTTGTCGGCAAATTCGAGCGTGAGGTATTCCTGCGCCGTCTCGCCCTCGCCCTTGTCGCCGCGCTTCATCAGCCGCATGCCGCGGTAGAGCGCGATGCCGTGGTGGGTGTGCACGACGTGGTCGCCGACCTCGATGTCGAGGAACGTCTCCATCGCCCTGCCACCGCCGCCCACGCGCCGGATGCGCCGCCGCGCCTGGTAACGGTGCAGCAGCTCATGATGCGGAATCACCAGAACCGGCCTGCCGCTCTCGCCGCCCCAGATGAAGCCGCGGAACAGGTAACCGAGCTCGATCTCAATGCCCTTGCCCGGCGCGTGCTCACCGATGATCTCGCGTAACCGCTCCGCCTCCGCCTCACGCTGACACACGACGACAACCTCATACGTCCCCGCCTGTTCGCCGAGTTCTTCGACGGCCTTGCCCGCATCGTGATCGAAATCCGGCAGTGCACGCACCGGCAGTGCGACACGCCGCTCCGCCATCCCCGGGGCCGCGTACTGGTTCACCTGCACCACCGCGAATTTCGACAAGCCCTTGTGCACATCGCGCGGAGCATAAATGCCGATCGGGTTGCTGAGCCGCTCGTAATACCCGCGGGCCTGCTCGTCGATCTCCAGCATCTCGGCGAGCACGACCACCGTCTCCGGCGCTAGCATCGACCAGAAGCTCGTCGACTGCCCCACCTGCTGCAATTTCTCCGACGCCGCGCCGATCAGCCGCACGCTCGCCAGCTTCCGCCCCGAGCCCATCGTGTCCAGATCAATCTGCGCGATCTCATCAATCTCATCGCCGAAGAAATCGACGCGGATGGCCGGGGACTCGGCATCATGTGGACCGTAGATGTCGACGATGCCGCCGCGCACCGCGAAATCGCCGAGCTCTTCGATGGCGTCGCTGCGCCGATACCCCGCGGATTCCAGCCACGTCAGAAGCTCCAATTGATCCAGCGTCTGCCTCGGCTTCAGCTCGAATGTCAGCGAAGAAATCGCATCGGCACGCGGCACCGATTGCATCAGCGCCTGGATCGGCGCAACAATCACGCGCGGCTGCCTCCCCTCCCCAAGCCGCGCGACCATCGCCAAACGCTCCGCGAGCTGCTCTATGCTCACATGCGACTCACCCGGCAGAATCTCCAGCGCCGGGAACGACACCGCCTCGATGCCCTCCACCAAGTTCAGATCCTCGATCGCCTCGTCCGCATCATCCAGGTGCGCGACGACCATCATCAGTGGCCGACCCGTACGCGACGCCAGCGCCCCGCCCAGCAGATGCGACGCGGAGCCCGAGGCCCCCTCCGCCGCGATGCGCTGGCCCGGTGTCAGCGCACTGGCCAGCTCCGTCACCGCCGCGTCGTCCAAAATGTGCTTGATCCAGTTCCGCATGTCATCTCATCACGCCGAGCGCGCAGCATCATGCCGGGCCAGACGCATCTGACCGGGCATTTCAGGGGCCGTCGATTGTACCGGGTGCCACGGCCAGCGCAGGCTCTGCGGAGTCGGCCGTGTGCCTTGGCGCACAGCGTGAAGAGCACGGCCGACTCGAAGACTCGCTGGCCGTGGCACCCGAATCCTATGTGCCGCGATGAACCGAGCTGTCGATCCGAAGAACGACATCGTTCATCACCGGCACCTCATATCGCACGGGGACACCATTGGTCATCTGCGGCCCGGTCAGCGGCAGGACCTCTGGCACGCTTTCGAGCACGCGCAGAACCGCGATCTCGTCGCAAGCCTGATTCTTCGGGCACCGCACGCACTCGCTCCAGACCTTGAGCGGCAGCTTCTCGTGGCGATCGACCACCTCGAACCCGCACTGCTCGAAGAACCGCCGCTCGTACGTCAGCGCGAACACGTTGCGGATGCCCAGTTGCTCCGCTTCATCGACAGCGTCGAGCACGAGCCTCCGCCCCACGCCGTGGCCCTGTGCCTCGCTGCTCACCGCCAGGCCGTAAACCTCCGCGAGGTTCGACCACATGATCCGCAGCCCGACGACGCCGACGACCTTGCCGTCGAGTTCGGCGACCTTGAAGTCGCGGATGCGCTCGAAAAGTTCCGCGTGGGAGCGATGCAACATCTTCCGCTGCTCCGCGAAATCATTGATGATCTCGCTGAGCACGGCGACGTCTTCCACTCGGGCTGGTCGGATGATCGGCTTCATGGTGGGCCGGGGATTATATCGGCGTTTTGTGAGAGTAAAGCCCGCGAGATCACGCGCCGAGCACGGCGTTGTCGATCAGCCGGACGCTGCCGACGCGGCCGGCAAGGAGGCAGACGACCGGCGCGAGCTTCGGGTTGATGATGTCCAGCGGCTGGAGCGTCCGCGCGTTTCGCACCACGGCGTAGTTCACGAGGACTCGGTGAGCCGCCATCTCCTGCTCCATCGCGCGCTCGATCACCTTCGGATCGCACTCGCCCTCGGCGACGAGCCGGTGCGCCTCGCGCAGCGCTTTGGACAGCGACAGCGCCGCGGGCCGCTGCTCGGGCGTCAGATAAACATTCCGGCTCGACATCGCCAGGCCATTGGGCTCGCGCACCGTCGGGCAGGGCTCGATCTCGACGGGCATCGCCAGGCCGCGGACCATCGCCTGGATCACCGCGAGCTGCTGAAAATCCTTCATGCCGAAGCACGCCACATCGGGCCGGATGATGTTGAGCAGCTTCGCCACGACGCGGCAGACGCCGACGAAGTGCCCCGGCCGATGCGCCCCTTCGAGCACATTCGTCAGCGCGGGCACGTCGATCGACAGTTCCAGTTCGTCCGCCGGGTAGATCACATCGGGCGTCGGGCTGAACACGAGATCAGCCCCCGCCTCGCGGCAGAGCTGCAGGTCCTTCTCGATCGGCCGGGGGTAACGGTCGAAATCCTCATTCGGCCCGAACTGCGTCGGGTTGACGAAGATGGAGACGGCGACGCGGTCGGCGAGTTGTTTCGCCCGGTGGATCAGCGAAACGTGACCGGCGTGCAGCGCCCCCATTGTCGGCACGAGCGCGGTGCGCTTGCCGCCGGAGAGGGCTTCGCGGGTCTGCGGGATGTTGGTCGTGACGATCATCGCGCGGAAATGCTACGGGAAAATGGCGGTTGTGTCTTCGGCTGCTCGGCCGATGGATCCACCTCTCCCTCCCAGGGAGAGGTCGGCGAGTCCGCGAGCCGGGT
>JAYVTU010000191.1:0-3750 GCA_043788485.1 Planctomycetota bacterium | reverse complement strand
AACCGCCGACCAGTGGCACCCGGACCGCCGGTTAAAAAGCTCAACCGGGATGCGCAAAATCTCATCGCTTTGAGTTGGTGCAGGGGTAGTATGGTCCCGCACGGCGGGGCGGCTGTGCCGTAAGCGAGGCGAATATCATGTCACGACGCAATTCTGCATGGGCGGTAAAAATTCTCTGTGCGGTCATGATCGCCGGTGTGGCGTGGCTGGCCGGTTGCGGTCTTGCCGCGAAACAGGCGAATGCCGCGGAGCCCGAGGCCAAGCCCATCAAGGTGCTGTTCCTTGGCGACGTCGGGCATCACGTGCCGCTGGAGCGGGCCAAGCAGTTGATCCCGGTGCTGCTCCGCCGCGGGATTCAGTGCGTGTACACGGACAGCATGGACGATCTGAATCCCGCGACGCTCGGCCGCTACGACGCGCTGCTCGTCTACGCCAATATAGACAAGATCGAACCGAACCAAGCGAAAGCGCTGCTCGACTACGTCGCGTCGGGCCACGGCTTCGTCCCGCTGCATTGCGCGAGCTACTGCTTCCGCAACAATCCTGAGGTCGTCGCGCTGATCGGCGCACAGTTCAAGAGCCACACCACCGGCACGTTCCGATGCACGACCATCGCGCCGGATCATCCGGTGATGAAGGGATTCAAGGGATTTGAGAGCTGGGACGAGACGTACGTTCACACGCTGCACAATGAGAAGGATCGGATCGTTCTTGAGAAGCGTGAGGAGGAGCCTTACACGTGGGTCCGGACGCACGGCAAGGGCCGGGTGTTTTACACGGCGTGGGGCCACGATCAGCGGACGTTCGGCAATCCGGGGTTTGCGGATCTCGTGGAGCGCGGCATCCGCTGGGCGACGGGTGATGACCACCCGGCGGAGACGATCGCCAAGCGCCCCGAGACGGCGCCGCTGGAATACGTGGATCAGAAGGTCGCTTACTACAGGCCGCCGGGCTCGCCGATTGAGAAGTGGAACCAGATGCAGAAGCCGCTGAGCGCGGCGGAGTCGATGAAGCACATGATCGTGCCGGGCGGTTTTGAGGTGAAGCTCTTTGCGAGCGAGCCGCAGATCAAGAAGCCGATCTGCATGGCGTGGGATGAGCGGGGGCGGTTGTGGGTGGCGGAGACGATGGACTATCCCAACGAGCTGCAGCCCGAGGGCGAGGGGCACGACCGCATCACGATCTGCGAGGACACCGATGGCGATGGCGTGGCGGACAAGTTCACGGTGTTCGCCGACAAGCTGAGCATCCCGACGAGCATCGCTTTCTACGCCGGCGGGATCATCGTGCAGCAGGCTCCCGACACGCTGTTCCTCAAGAGCAGCAAGGGCGATGATCACGCGGACATCCGCAAGAAGCTCATCACCGGCTGGGGCACGGGCGACACGCACGCCGGGCCGAGCAACCTGGCGTATGGCTTGGACAACTGGATGTGGGGCATGGTCGGCTATTCGAGCTTCAAGGGGACCGTCGGCAGCAAGAATCACGAGTTCCACATGGGCTTCTACCGCTTCAAGCCCGATGGCTCGATGCTCGAATTCATCCGCTCGACGAACAACAACACGTGGGGCTTCGGCGTCAGCGAAGAGGGCATCATCTTCGGCTCGACAGCCAACAACAATCCCAGCGACTACATGCCGATCGCCAACCGTTACTACGAAGCGATCCGCGGGTTCCCGGCAGCGACGCTCTCGCCGATCTCCGACAGCCCGCGCTTCCTGCCCATCACCGAGAAGGTGCGGCAGGTCGATGTGCACGGCGGTTACACCGCGGCGACCGGCCATCAGCTCTACACGGCGCGGCGTTACCCCAAGGAATATTGGAACCGCACGGCGTTCGTCGCCGAGCCGACCGGTCATCTCATCGGCACGTTTGAGTTGACGCCGCGCGGCGCCGACTTCCGCTCGCACAATCCGACGAACCTCTTCGCCAGCGACGATGAGTGGACCGCCCCGATCAACGCGGACGTCGGCCCGGACGGCAACGTCTGGTTCATCGACTGGTACAACTACATCGTCCAGCACAACCCGACGCCGCAGGGCTACAAGACCGGCCGGCGCGGCGCCTATGAGACGGAGCTGCGCGACAAGCGATACGGCCGCGTGTATCGCATCGTCTACAACGGCCCCGACGGCAAGCCCCTGCCCGCTTTCACGCTCGACGGCGCCACACCGCAGAAGCTCGTTGAGACGCTCAAGAACGACAACCTCTTCTGGCGCCGCCACGCTCAACGGCTGCTTGTCGAACGCGGGAGCAAGGATGTCGTCCCCGCGCTGATCGCGCTGGTGAATGACTCGACCGTTGACGAGATCGGCCTGAACGTCGGCGCGATCCACGCGCTGTGGACGTTGCAGGGCATCAATGCACTCGACGGCTCCGATCCCGCGGCGCTCGCGGCTGTGGTCGGGGCGATCAAGCATCCTTCGGCCGGCGTGCGGCGAAATGCCGTCGCCGTTCTCGCGCTGACACCGGTGCCCGTCGAAAAGATCCTCGAAGCGAGGCTCCTGGACGATGCCGATGCGCAGGTGCGTCTTGCCACCCTGCTGACGCTGGCCGACATGCCCGCGTCGGACGTGGCGGGGCGCGCGATTGCGGCGATGATCCAGAAGCCGGTGAACAGCAGCGACCACTGGATTGTCGATGCCGCGACCGCCGCCGCCGCGCGGCACAGCGCCGGGTTCCTGGCCGGCCTGCCCACAGCGATCACCAAGCCCGCGCAGCCCGCGATCGGCCCGAACATCCTGCCCAACCCCAGCTTTGAAGAGGCGAAAGACGGCCAGCCCGTCGGCTGGCACACCTCGACATTCTCCGGCAAAGCCGAGTTCAAGTACGCCGAGGGCGAGAAAACCGCCAAGACCGGCACGCACTCCGTTCGCATCACCTCCAAGGACGGCGCCGATGCGGGATGGGCCGCGACCGTCCCGGTCAAGCCCAACACGCGCTACCGCCTCGGCGCATGGGTCCGCACCGATAGGGTCAACACCCTCGGCGGTGCCAAGGGTGTCATGCTCAATGTGCACGAACTGCAGGGCGTCGAGGGAGCGGTCACCAACACGCTCAAGGCCACCAACGACTGGAAGCGTGTCGAAACCATCTTCAACAGCGGCGGTCACTCGTCGCTGACGATCAACTGCCTCTTCGGCGGCTGGGGCCAGGCGACCGGCACGGCGTTCTTCGACGATGTCGCGCTGCAGGAAGTCGGCCCGACGGACAATCTCGCCGTCGAGACGATCGTCCAGCTCGTCACACAGCACGCCAGCGGCGCGATTCAGACCGATGTCGCCGACGATCCCGACACGAAGACGATCGCGCTGGGCATCGTGCCCAACGTGCTCAAGTACGACACCGCGAAGATCACCGTCAAGGCCGGGCAGAAGCTCAAGATCGTGCTGACGAATCCCGACCAGATGCAGCACAACTTCGTGCTGCTGGCCCCCGGATCGCTGGATCGCTTCGGCGCCGCGGCTGACAAGTTCCTGACCGATCCGCAGGCGACGGCCAAGAACTTCACGCCCGACTCGCCCGACATCCTCGCGAAGATGCCGATGGTCAATCCCTTCTCGAAGTTCGAACTCCGCATCACCGCGCCGCAGAAACCCGGCGAATATCCCTTCGTCTGCACCTTCCCCGGCCACTGGCGCATCATGCAGGGCGTGATGGTCGTCACGCCGTGATCCCGCGCACCGCTTTTATCAACGCAACCCACAGTGAGGCTTATCCATGAGCAAGAAAATCAACATCGCGATCGTC
>JAYVTU010000190.1:0-2629 GCA_043788485.1 Planctomycetota bacterium | reverse complement strand
CATCAGCCCGAACGCGCCGTCAAGGAACCCGCGTTTGAGGAAATAGAACTTGATGAACGCGCCCCATGGCCGGAGCACGAGGTCCCACCAGTGGCAGCGTTTGCCGCGCTCGTACATCTGGTGTGCGACGGGCAGGACGCGGCCGTCGAGCCGGGCCCCGCCGAAGTAATCGCCGAAGCCGTCGCTGCAGACGCGCTTGTGGAAAACGGGATTGCGGACCTTGCCCTCGCGCGATGGGTTGCTGGCTTCCCGCGCATCGTGCAGCACGTGCTCGTTCCACGTCACGCGCTTGCGGTGGAAGATCCGCGTCACGTAATCCGGCTGCCACGCCCGCACCATCCGCCCGAAAACCCACGTCTTCCGCGGCACGAGCAGCAGGTCGTAACGCTCCAGGTCGGCGTCGCTCATCGCCTGCAATTCCGCGATCAGCTCCGGCGAGCATTCCTCATCGCTGTCGACGAAGAAGATCCAGTCGTTCTTCGCCAGGTCCGCGGCGAAGCGTTTCTGCTTGCTGTGCCCGCGCCAAGGCTCGACGACGATGCGCTGCGTGTACTTCCGGGCGATCTCGAGCGTCCGGTCCACCGAGCCGGAGTCGACAACGATCAGTTCATCGGCCCAGGCGCAGCTGGCGCACGCGGCTTCCATGGTCCGCTCGTTGTCGCGGCAACAGATGATGACGGACAATTTCGCCATGCGGGCAATGATAACGGATCGGAAGGGGATTTTTAACGCAGAGGCCGCAGAGAACGCAGAGAGGAACGAAGACTCTATTTATTGTGTCAGCCAATTCCCCCTTCTTCCTTTGCGGCCTCCGCGGCCTCTGCGTTAAATCTTCCGCTTCTTCCGCATAGAATGTGCCCATGGTTGATCTTTGGGCCGAGCAGCGTGAGCGGAAGCTGAAGGCGGCGGAGCCGCTGGCGGTGCGGATGCGTCCGCGCGGGCTGGAGGAGTTTGCGGGGCAGCAGCAGTTTTTGGGGCCGGGGAAACTTCTGCGGCGGATGCTCGAGGCGGATCGGATCACGTCGGTGATTTTTTACGGCCCGCCGGGCACGGGGAAGACAACGCTGGCCGAGCTGATCGCACAATACACGAAGCGGCACTTCGAGCGGGCCAACGCCACGGCGGTCGGCGTGAAGGAGGTGCGCGAGATTCTGGAGCGCGCGACGAAGCGCATCGAAGAGGGGGGCATGCGGACGATTCTGTTCCTCGACGAAATCCACCGGTTCAACCGGGCGCAGCAGGATGTTTTGCTGCGCGACGTGGAGCGCGGGAGCATCACGCTGATCGGTGCGACGACGGAGAACCCGTTCTTCGCGGTGAACAGCCCGCTGATCAGCCGTTCGCAGGTGTTTCAGTTTCAGGCTTTGAGCGAGGAGGACATCAAGGGATTGCTCCGCCGCGCGATCGCCGACCCGGAGCGCGGGTACGGCAAGATGGATTTGCGCGTGACGGACGAGGCGATTGATCATTGGGCGACGATGTGCGACGGCGATGCGAGAAGGGCGCTGACGGCGCTGGAGATTGCGGTGCTGAGCGGAGGGGGGAGTCCAAAGTCCAAGGTCCAAGGTCCAAGGTCGGGGGAAGGGGAAAGAGCGGAGTCTCACGACACTGAAACCCTGGTCGTCGATCTCGCTGTTGCGCAGGAATCGATCCAGAAGAAGGCGATCGAATACGACCCGACGGGCGACACGCATTACGACGCGATCTCGGCGTTCATTAAGTCGATGCGCGGCAGCGACCCGGATGCGGCGGTTTACTGGCTGGCGCGGATGCTGGTGGCGGGGGAGGACCCGATGTTCATCGCGAGGCGGATCGCGATCCTGGCCAGCGAGGACATCGGCAATGCCGACCCGCGCGCGATCCAGGTCGCGGCGGCGGCGTACAGCGTGACGGAGCGCGTCGGCATGCCCGAGTGTCAGCTCACGCTGGCGCAGGCGGCGATCTACATGGCGACGGCGCCCAAGAGCAACGCGTCGGCGACGGCGATCTGGGCGGCGATGGACGATGTGAAGAACCAGCGGACCGTGCCGGTGCCCAAGCACTTGCGCGACGGGCATTACGCGGGTGCGAAAAAGCTGGGGAACGTCGGTTACAAGTACGCGCACGATTCGGAGAAGGGGTATGTGGAGCAGGAGTATCTGGGCGTCGAGAAGGCGTACTATGAGCCAACGGACCGCGGTTACGAGAGGCACATCCGGCAATTCATGGCGTGGCTGAAAGGCGAAGGCGGGGAGGCGGGCAAGCCGGAGCCGTAAAGGGCGACGCCGCGGGCCCGTGCTACGTGGGACAATTCGCCGGCGCTGCGGGAATGCGGTTCCGCCGCGGATTTGTGCTGTGTTTTGAATGGTTTGGACGACATGATGGATCGGTGGACCACGCCGTCATCGAGGCCCCATGATCGGATCGACTCCCCACAAGAAGACGCTTCGCGCGCAGCTCCATCAGATGCTGGCGGAGATCGCGCCGGCGGCGCTGGCTCGGGCGTCGGCGGCGGCTTGCGAGCTGCTCGCGTCGACGCCGGAGTTTCAGGCGGCGGGCACGGTGATGATTTTCCTGCCGCTCAAGCAGGAGATCGACACGCGGATGATCGCGCTGCGGGCGTGGCAGCAGCAGAAGCTGGTGACGGTGC
>JAYVTU010000189.1:0-12573 GCA_043788485.1 Planctomycetota bacterium | reverse complement strand
GAATCTGGGTAGCTGCTTGACTCAAGTGATTACTACTGGTTGTGTTTTGGGGACACATACAGGTCTTTCACCGCGGGAGGGCGGGTGGTCACGGCTTGTTGCATGAGCCTGTAGAAGAGTTTGCCCCGGTGTTGCGAGAGGCGGCGGTTGAAGCGGAAGGAGAATTCGTCCAGATACGCTTGCAGATGATTGGGTGTGACGGCGCCTTGGTGGGTTCCGGCCAGCCAGCGTTTGAGCAGGGAGATCACCAGATGGACATGGTCGAGTTGCTCGCGCGCCGCCTCGCCGCCGGTGGTCTGGACATGCGGATGATGATCGAATCCCGCAGCTTGGAGATGATCGTAGACCGACAGACCATCGGTGATCACCCGGGCACCGGGTTCGACACAATCCCCAACGAACGACTCGACACTCGTCCGGTTGATCGTCTTGACGCAGCGAAACCGGACCCGGCCCAGCTTCTTCTTTGCATCCCCCTCCACCGCGACAAGAACCCGGGTCTTGCCCTGTGCCCCGCGTCCCCGGGCTCCCTCGCGTTGTCCGCCCACAAAGGCTTCGTCCACTTCCACACGCCCCGACAGACGATCGCGGCCACGGCGGATCATGACGCTCCGCAGCTTCCGCAGCCAACCCCAGGCGGTCTGGTAGCTGCCAAAGCCGTAGGTCTCGCACAAGTTCTTGGCGCTCAGGCCCGTCTTCTGAGCCATCATCAGCCACATGACATGAAACCACAGTCGCAACGGCTTGCGGCTATCTTCAAACACCGTACCGGCCGTCACCGAACTCTGGTGCTCACACCCTTGGCAATGCCACAGCCCACGATCCGTGCGCCAAGCCTCGGTTCCCCCACATTGCGGACAGACAAACCCCTGCGGCCATCGAACCCACTCCAGATACCTGGCGCAGTCTTCCTCGCTCGAAAACCACTCAAGAAACTCCTCGAATCTACGAGGGTAAGGGTTCTCCGGCGTGGCTTTCATCGTCACTACACTACGAATGGGGCAACTTGAGTCAAGCAGCTACCCAGAAAGAAGAATGTGCCTGTCGCAACCTCATTTGCCTTCAGGACGTGTTTCAACGGAACATCATTGAGGAAGACATCTTCGACATACGATGATCCTTCCCACCCTTTTTGGGTGAATATTTTCCCGCCATAAAACGCGACTCTTCCCCCTTTGTGTTTCTGATCGGAAAACTCATAGAGGGGGCCGCTCTTGTTCGCGTTCTGCAACACGGCAGATCCTGAAAGCGTTGTCAGCAGGGTGCCGTCCCGGTCAATTTCTCCGTAGAAGGCCATGCCATCCTTGGGCACAATTGATTGCAGCCGATGCTTGCCAGCTTTCAGGCGAAACGCCGTGCCCGGCGGATTCTTACTCACTGCGGACTGAATATCCGCGCCCGGATCAATTGCGACAGCATTCGTTGGAATCTCTGCCGCAATTGCTTTGAGCACCGCGATCCGCTGCGAGGCACTGTACCGTTGCTTTTGGATTTCGGATTCATTGCCCGTTGGCATATTGTCCGCCAGCAGCGTAGCACCGCCCGTCGTGATCAACACGGCAAGGACCAAAAGCGTTTTCTGGGTATGCCTCAGGTTCATGGGTTCTTTTTTCAAACCGAAAAGGGGTCTTCAAACCGAAAAGGGGCAAACCGAAAAGGGGTCGGGAGTCTTTGAATTTGCTGCCCGCTGCTGGGTGGCACGCAGTGTGACTGCTGATGGCCGAGGTGTGTGCCTTGTCCTGAGCGGGCATGTGTGCGGGGGGCATTCTACGTTTTTTGGACTCGGCGCGCACAGATGTGGTCGTGAAACCGGACGTCCGGGGGGTTTCCCGAAGGCGCGGTTGGCGTGTTTGGGATTCGCAGCCTTAACGTGTGGAATCTGCGGGGAGTTAAGACGGGAGGTTCGGCGGGAGCGGGGTGGAAAATCGGGATGGGGGGAGGGGGTAAATGTGTCCGGTCGACGGGTTTGTGCGCATGGGGCGTGACCTCGGGAGACCCGCGGGGAATTGGGGGAGTCACATCTTTGGGCTTGGGTGGGTGGGTGAGTTGGGTGAGGGCTTGGGATCCCGCTTGCCGCGAAGCCGCGAGCGGCGGAGGGGAGCGGCTTGTCGGGGGGGCTGGGGTCGCGGATAATGGGTGGCGTATGGGTTTAGGGCATTCCATGTTCTACTTGATCGCTTCCGGCGCGACGGCCTGGCAGGAGGCTGGGCGGCTGCAGGGCTTGGCGGATATGCCGCTGAGCGCTGGGGGTTTGGCGTCAGCGGAGGCGGCGGCGGCGGCGTGGCAGGCGGGTGCGATGCGGGCTCGTCCGAAGGCGGTTTATTGTGCTGGGGATGAGGCGAGCCGGGCAACGGCGGCGGCGTTTGCCGCGCGGTCGGGTTGCAAGGTGAAGGAGCTGGAGGAGCTGCGGGAGGTTGATGTCGGGCTGTGGCAGGGGCTGACGGAGGCGGAGCTGGAGGAGCGATATCCGACGGCGTTTGGGCAGTGGGTGGAGAATCCGACGCGGGTGGCGATCCCCGGCGGGGAGCCGCTGGCGGAGGCGGTGGAGCGGCTGGCGGGTGTGGTTGGGAAGCTGCTGGGCAGAGGCGGGGAGCGGACGGTGGTGATGGTGCTGCAGCCGGTGATGCTGCGTCTGGCGATGGCGATGCTGGGTGGTACACTGCCGCTGCGTATCTCGGATGCCCAGCACGGCGGGAGCAAGCAGCCCGCCGTGGCACAAGGCATGGGCGGCGCGGCGGTTGGCAAGCCGCTGGTCCGCGAGATTGAACTGAATGATGAAGCGGTGCGGGGATTCCGTGCCGCGTGGAAGAGTGATGGGCTGCTGCGGGTTGTGGAGCAGGGCCTGACGATCGACGGCGACGGGCACGAGCCCGCGACGCCACCGGGCGGACAGACGCCCACGAGCTACCGCGGCGGCCGCGGCCCAAGGAGGGTTCCCGCATGAGCCAGGTTCCGACACCGTCCCAATCGCAGCGTTCCTGGCAGGAGGTGATCGACACCTCCAACCGCACCGATGTGCCCGAGGGGCTCTGGATGCGGTGCCCACGCTGCACCGCGATGGTGTATCGCAAGCACGTGGAGCGGAATCTGTGGGTATGTCCCGAAGCGACGTGCAACCTGCATTACCGCATCTCGGCAAGGCAGCGCGTGGAACAGCTGTGCGATCCCGAATCGTTCGAGCACATGTGGGCGGAGGTTGGCACCGCGGACCCGCTGAAGTTCGTGGACCTCAAGCCGTATAAGGACCGGATCAAGAGCGAGAGCGAGAAGGTGGATCACGCGGATGCGATCCTGGCGGGGACGGGCTACATCAAGGGCCGGCGTGTCGTGCTGGCGGTGATGGACCCGAACTTCATGATGGGCTCGATGGGCTCGGTCGTCGGCGAGGTGCTGACCAGCGCGATCGAGCTGGCGGCGGAGCGTGACCTGCCGATCATCATTGTCTCGTGCTCGGGCGGCGCCCGGATGCAGGAATCGGGGCTGTCTCTGATGCAGATGGCCAAGACGTCGGCGGCGCTGGCGAGGCTGGATGATTCGCGCGGCTTGTTCATCTCCGTGCTGAGCGATCCGACAACGGGCGGCGTGACGGCGAGCTTCGCGATGCTTGGGGATGTGATTATTGCGGAGCCGGGTGCGCTGGTGGCATTCGCCGGGCCGCGCGTGATTGCCAATACGGTCAAGCAGGATCTGCCGGATGGGTTCCAGCGGTCGGAGTTCCTGATGGACAAGGGGTTCGTTGACCGCGTGGTGGAGCGGAAGGATTTGCGGTCGGAGATCGGGCGGATCATTGACTATGCGGGGAAGTAGCGGCGGCGGCATTGGCATCGGCGGAGCGGGCGGCGTGACGTTGCGCACGCTGCGACGGCCCAAAACCACAGGTTGATTCGGATTTCACGCGGGCGGAAAGTTTGTCTGTTTGTCTGCATTTTTCCTTCGATCTGTTCGTTTATGAGATAGAATTAAGGACTCTGCCGCACATGGCGGCAGCCCTACCATCCCGGATCCCACACCGAGTGCAGACCAAGTCTGTCCGTAGTCGGGTGATACCCTGCACCGTGGCCGCCGCCGCGCTGCTGTCGTTCGTCGTGGCCCTGTTGCCCACAGCCACGGCCCCCGCCGCCGCTCCGGACCCGGCTGGTGATCTGCGGCCGATGCTCAAGCAGTACTGTTACGAGTGCCACGGTCCCAAGAAGCACAAGGCGAAGATCAACTTCGAGGAACTGACGGCTGACACCGCGTCGCTGGTGCGCGGCCGCGCGACGCTGGCCAAGGCATGGGACCAGATTCACGCCCACGAGATGCCGCCCGACGATGCCGATGCCCCGCTTAAGGCCGACGGCCGCGTGGCCATGGAGGCGGCGGTCGATCGCATGATCCGCCGCACCGATGAGATCGCGCCGCGCGATCCGGGCCGCATCGTGCTCCGCCGTCTCTCCCGAGTCGAATACCGCAACACGATCCGCGACCTGCTGGGCGTCGACTATCAACCGGCCGGCGAATTCCCCGGTGACGAAATCGCCTACGGTTTCGACAACGTCGGCGATGTGCTCTCGATCCCCCCGCTGCTCCTCGAGAAGTACCTCACCGCCGCGGATAAGGTGACCGAGATGGCGATGATCAGGCCCCCTGATCCCGAGGGACACATCGGCCACTTCAGCTACAAGGAGATCCACGCGGTCGAGCCGACGACCCGCGTCGAAGGCAACATCCAGTTCTCCGAGAATGGCGAAGCCCGTCTCCGGGTTGACGTGACCGAGACCGGCCGGCACATCATCCGCGTCCGCGCTTGGGGCGATCAGGCGGGTGATGAGCCGGTGAAGATGGCCGTCCGCGTTGATGACAAGGAGCTCAAGGTCTTTGACGTCACCGCGACGCCTGCCAAGCACGTGGCCTACGACGTCCCCATCGATCTCAAGCCCGGCCGCATCGCGATCACCATCGCCTTCATCAACGACTTCTACGATCCCAATATCTCCGATCCCGAACACCGCGATCGCAACCTCCACGTCCCGTGGATCGAGCTCGTCGGCCCGCCGCCGCCCAAGCCCGGCCCGACCGGTTCGCAGCAGCTCATCTTCGGTGACGGCAAGCTCGGCGAGACCCGTGACGCCGCCAAGGCCATTGTCGAGCGCATCGCCAGCCGCGCGTTCCGCAGGCCGGCGACGGTCGCCGAGGTCGCCCGTTTCATGCGTGTTTACGACCAGGCCATCGCCGACAAACAGCCCTTCACCGAAGCGATCCAGGCCCCGCTGCAAGCCATCCTCATCTCGCCGCATTTCCTCTTCCGCATCGAGCAATCCCCGCCCGGCGTGACCGCGCCCCACCGCATCACCGACTACGAACTGGCCACCCGCATGTCGTACCTCATCTGGTCCAGCATGCCCGACGATGAGCTTTTCGCACTCGCCAAAGCCGACAAGCTGCACGAGCCCGTCGAGCTGCAGCGTCAAGTCACGCGCATGCTCGCCAGCCCCAAGTCCGCCGCGCTCGCCGGCAACTTCGCCATCCAGTGGCTCCAGCTCCGCCGCCTACAGAGCGTCATGCCCGATCCGCAGGCGTTCCCCACATTCAACGATTCGCTCCGCAGCGCCATGCTCAGCGAAGTGCTCATGCTCTTCCACACCGTCGTCCGCGACGACCGCCCCATCACCGACCTCATCGACCCGGGATACACATTCCTCAACGAGCCCCTCGCCGCGCACTACGGCATCACCGGCGTCACCGGCATGGAGATGCGGCGCGTCGAGCTCACCGATCGCCGCCGCGGAGGGATCCTCACCTCAGCCGCCGTCCTCACCGCCACCTCCAATCCCACGCGCACCAGCCCGGTGAAGCGTGGCAAATGGGTCCTCGAATCCATCCTCGGCACGCCCCCCGCGCCGCCGCCGCCCAACGCCGGCGAGCTGCCCGACACCAGCAGCCCCCAAACCAAAAACCTCTCGCTCCGCCAGCGCCTCGAACTGCACCGCAGCAATCCCCAGTGCGCCAGCTGCCACCGCCGCATGGACCCGATCGGCTTCGGCCTGGAGAACTTCAATCCTGTCGGCGCTTGGCGAGACAGCGATGGCACGCATTCCATCGACTCCACCGGATCGCTCGCCGATGGCCGCAGCTTCACCGGTCCCGCGGAGCTCAAGAATATCCTCCTCGCCGACAAACGTGACTTCGCACGGTGCCTCGCCGAGAAGTTGCTCACCTACGGCCTTGGCCGCGGTATTGAGTACTATGATGCTCCGGCGACACGACAGATCACAACCGAACTCGCCGCGCACGACTACCGATTCTCCACGCTTGTATTGGAGGTCGTCCGCAGCTACCCGTTCCAGTATCGCAGGCCCGCATCCACACAAAGCAGCGAGACCGCACCATGAGCAAGCGTTGGCAAATCTCCCGGCGTGCCGTCCTCCGCGGTGCAGGCGCCATGATCGCCCTGCCCTATCTCGACGCCATGGCCGCCCCTGCCCGCGCCGCGGCAGCCGCCGCTTCCGCCACCGGCACCGCCAAGGCTGCCCCCACGCGCATGGTCACCGTCTTCGTCCCCAACGGCTTCTACATGGACGGCTGGAAAGTCCCCCAAAGCCCAACCTTCCAACTCCCCTCCACGCTCAAGGGCCTCGAAGCCCTCAAGTACGACCTGACCGTCATTTCCGGCCTTGCACACAACAACGCCCGAGCGCTCGGCGACGGCGCCGGCGACCACGCTCGCTCCGCCGCCGTATTCCTCACCGGTCTTCATCCCCTCAAGACCATCGGCAAGGACATCCGCGCCGGAATATCCGCCGATCAGCTCGCCGCCAAGGCCATCGGCGAGCAGACCCTCCTGCCCTCCCTCGAACTCGGCTGCGACGGCGGCGCCCAATCCGGCAACTGCGACTCCGGATACAGCTGCGCCTACTCCTCTAACATCTCCTGGCGAAGCCCCAATCAGCCCATGCCCAAGGAGACCAGCCCCCGCGCCGTCTTCGACCGCCTCTTCGGCGCCGAATCCCTCCGCGACCGCGCACGCCAGAATGCCCTACAGCGCAGCATCCTCGACCTCGCACTGGAAGACGCGCACCGACTGCAATCCACGCTCGGCACCGCCGACCAGCGCAAGCTCGAAGAGTATCTCGATTCAGTCCGCCAGGTTGAGCGGCAGATTCAGGCCGCCGAACGCAGCGACAAGAGCCGCGCCGTCCCCGATCTCCACATCCCCGATGGCAAGCCCCCCACCTACGCCGAGCACGCCCGGCTCATGATGGACCTCATCGTCCTCGCCTTCCAGACCGACACGACCCGCGTCGCGACCTTCATGCTCGCCAACGAGGGCAGCAACCGCACCTACGGCGCCATCGGCATCCGCGAAGCACACCACGAGCTCTCCCACCACGAAGGCAAAGCCGAGAAGCTCGACAAGATCCGCCGCATCGACGAGTACAACGTCGAGCAGCTCAACTACCTGCTCACCAAGCTCAAGGCCTCCCGCGAGGACGGCGGCAATCTCCTGGACCGCTCCATGGTTCTCTACGGCTGCTCCATCGCCGACGGCAACCGCCACGACCACGGCAACCTCTCCATGCTCCTCGCCGGCCGCGGCGGCGGCACCATCAACCCCGGCCGCCACATCGCCTGCCCCACCGACACCCCCGTCTGCAACCTCCTCCTCTCCATGCTCGACCGCATGGGCGTCAAATCCGACCGCTTCGGCGACTCCACCGCCAGACTCTCCCAACTCACGACGTGATCCCCTCCGCTCCCTCTCCCCCCGGGAGAGGGCCGGGGTGAGGGCTGTCTTTTTCCCCTCCGCCGCTCGCGGCTTCGCGGGCAAACGGCACTCCCAATCTTTACCACACACATGCAACCCACCCACACCCGGGGATGAAATCCTCCGAATCCCCGCGGGTCTCCCGCGGTCCTCCCCCGTGCGCACAAACCCGTCGACCGGACATTTTCACCCCCTCCCCCCATCCGCCTCGCCGCGCCTCACCCGCCGAATCTCCCGTCCTAACACCCCGCCGATTCCACACGTTAAGGCTGCGAATCCCACAGACATCCATCACGCTTCCGGGAACCCCCCCGGACGTCCGGTTTCAGCACCACATTCGTGCGCGCTTCTCACCTCTTGCCTCGCGGGAGAGGTCGGCGGTTCCTCCGCCGGGTGAGGGGGATGTTGAGATTTCAACGTGCGCCCGCCCCGCCAACCCCACCCGATTCCTTGACACCCCAACCCCGCACCGATCACTATGATCCAACGCCGCACAGCGCATACGTTATGTGTCGTGCGAAAGTGACAAGGAATGCACGGTTCCATGGGTGTAGCAATCTTTCCGGTAGTCGATGATGGCAGCGCGGGCTGGACCGACCGCATCAACGGAAAATGTCTGTCGCGCGCCACTGACGTCTTGGACAAGGTGGCCAAGAAGCGCCGCGTGCCAAACCTATTTTCTTTTTACAGTTGGTCACGTGAGGATGCGATTGCCGAGCAACTCGGCGGCGATCCCGAAGATCCGTCGACGTTCAAAGAATCCGATGTACCCCCGACTCAATGGTTCTCACCAACCGATGGCTTAGTCACAATCCGGGCGCTGTTGGATTTTGTGAAATCTGATGGAAGTGGCATCAAAGATCTGCAATGTGTTCGTGAAGACCTTGAAGAGTTTGAACGTGTCCTAGTCAAAGCAGTCACAAGCGGCGCCCGTTGGTACCTGGGGCTTTCGGCATAACGGACCGAGAGTTGTGCGCATTGTCCGTGTGCCATGCCCTCGGCTTTGCGTGGGCATGGATTTTCCGATCCGCCCCACCGCTCTCCGATATACTCGCCTCAATCATTTCGAGAATCCCCATGCCCACTCCCCCGCGCTTCAACCTCACCCACATGGACCAAATCCCCGCCGTGCCCTGTCCGTGCGGCTCCTCCCAGCGCGCTTTCGCCGACCCCGGTTCGCCCGTTTCCGTTCATGTTGTCACCATCTCCGCTGACGCGCGGACTCACTACCACAAGCGCATGACCGAAACCTACTACGTCCTCGAAGGCGCCGGCCACATCGAACTCGACGGTGAATCATTTCCTCTCCGCCCCGGTTCTGTCGTCATGATCCATCCCCTCTGCCGCCACCGCGCCGTAGGCCAGTTCAAAATCCTCAACATTGCCGTCCCCGCATTCGATGAATCTGACGAGCACTTCGACTGAGCCGCCGCCGAATCGCCGCGCCCGATTCAGAGGCCGATCTCCCTTGTCTGAATTGCCCCCGACGCCCGCCGGATTTCGGGCCTGAAACCGTTGAGTTTCACTGCCACATTCCGCCGCGCCGGGATGCTTTGGATGCCGCAGACCCCCTGTTGATAAATTTTTAAATACCTTTCAATAATGAACTTCCACGTAATTAAACAAGAAAATCGCATGATTGCATCTTGAATAGAAGAGTTTAATATGTTTTAATGGATTTATCGATTAATTTCCGATAGCTCACCTATCGCTTTGGAGCCGATCCATGACCGATCGAACACCCGCGTCCGCCGCACCGCAAACGCTCACCGAACCCGCGAAATTCCCAACCGGGCGGCTCGAGCGATTCTCCTACGACGATGCGATCGTCCGCCTCTTCACGCTCGCCACGCTCATCTGGGCGCTCGTCGCGATGCTCGTCGGCGTGATCCTCGCCATCGAACTTGCATTCCCGAAACTCAACGGCGGCATCCCCTACATCACGTTCGGTCGACTCCGCCCTCTTCACACCAACGCCGCGATCTTCGCCTTCGCCGGCAACGCCATCTTCGCCGGCATCTACTACTCGACGCAGCGGCTCTGCAAAGCCCGCATGTGGAGCGACACGCTCAGCAAGCTCCACTTCTGGGGCTGGCAGCTCATCATCGTCTCCGCCGCGCTGACGCTCCCGCTGGGCATCACGCAGTCCAAGGAGTACGCCGAGCTCGAGTGGCCCATCGACATCGCGATCGCCATCGTCTGGCTCGGCATCTTCGGCACGAATTTCCTGATGACGTTGATCAAGCGGCGTGAGCGCCACCTCTACGTCGCGCTTTGGTTCTACATCGCGACGATCGTGACCGTCGCGATGCTGCACGTGTTCAACAACCTCGTCGTGCCCGTCGGCCTCTTCAAGAGCTATTCGATCTACGCGGGTGTGCAGGACGCATTCATGCAGTGGTGGTACGGGCACAACGCGGTGGCGTTCTTCCTGACCACGCCGTTCCTGGGCCTGATGTACTACTTCCTGCCCAAGGCCGCGGATCGGCCGGTGTTCTCGTACAAGCTGAGCATTTTGCACTTCTGGTCGCTGGTCTTCATCTACATCTGGGCGGGGCCGCACCATCTGCACTACACCGCCCTTCCCGAGTGGGCGACGTCTCTGGGCATGGTCTTCTCGCTCATGCTCTGGATGCCCTCCTGGGGCGGGATGATCAACGGCCTGCTCACGCTCCGCGGCGCCTGGCACAAGGTCGCGACCGATCCCGTGCTCAAGTTCTTCGTCGTCGCAATCACCTTCTACGGCATGGCGACGTTCGAAGGCCCGATGATGTCGATCAAATCCATCAACGCGCTGACGCACTACAGCGATTGGACCATCGCGCACGTGCACAGCGGGGCGCTGGGCTGGAACGGCTTCATGGCGTTCGGCATGATCTACTGGCTCCTGCCGCGCATCTTCCAGACGAAACTCTGGTCCACGCGACTGGCGACGACGCACTTCTGGCTCGCCACCGCGGGCATCCTCATCTACGTCATCGCGATCTACGTCGCGGGCCTGACGCAGGGGCTCATGCTCCGCGGCATCGATTCCACCGGACGCCTCGCCTACCCCGACTTTGTCGAGACGGTCATGGCGGTGATGCCGATGTACATGCTCCGCATCGTCGGCGGCGGAGCGTACATGCTCGGCGCGGTGCTCTGCGCCGTGAACTTCTACAAGACCTGGGCGACGCGACCGAAGGTTTACACCGAGACGGTGCACGAAGCGCCGGCGCTGCGCAGCGATTACATTGATCCGCCGGCGCCACCGAGCCGCCTTGGCCCAAGCAACACCGACTTCGGCCGGCGCGCCGATGTGTGGATGCAATTCCAATGGCACCGGCGCTGGGAGCGCCTGCCGCTTCGGTTCACCGCGTGGACGCTTACAGCCGTCGCCGTCGCCTCACTCATGGAGATGATCCCGACATTCCTCATCCGCTCGAACGTGCCGACGATCGCCTCGGTCAAGCCTTACACGCCGCTGGAACTCGCCGGCCGCGACATTTATCTCTCCGAGGGCTGCTACAACTGCCACTCGCAGATGATCCGCCCGATCCTCTCTGAAACCAAGCGCTACGGCGATTACTCCAAGCCCGGTGAATTCGTCTACGACCATCCGTTCCAGTGGGGCTCACGCCGCATCGGCCCGGACCTGGCGCGCGAGGGCGGCAAGCAGTCGAATCTCTGGCACGTGCTCCATTTCCAGGACCCGCCACAGATCACGCCGCGTTCCATCATGCCCCGCTATCAGTGGCTGCAGGACAACAAGCTCGACTTCGCATCGATTCCGGTGCGCGTCCGCGCGATGCATTCGCTGGGCGTGCCCTATACCGACACTGAGATCGATAACGCCCAGGACCTGGCCGTCGCGCAGGCGAAGCAGATCGCCCAAAGCATCGTCGATCAGAAGGGTCCGGCCGGGCTCGAGGACAAACAGGTCGTCGCGCTCATCGCTTATCTGCAGCGATTGGGCACGGACATCTACAAGACCGCCACGCCCGTCACGCCTCCGAGTGTCGCTCCTGCTGTGATCAGCCCCGCCGTCATTGCTCCCCCCACCGCCGCCGCCGCGGCAGGAGGCCACTAATGCTCCGCGATGTCGTCAGCGAATCAAACCTCGACCTCTACACGCAGCTCTCGCTGGTGATCTTCTTCATCGTCTTCGTGTCGATCGCGATCCGCACGTTCCGCACGTCACCCACCGAGATCGACCGCTGCTCACGCATGGCACTCGACAACCAACCCACGCCGAAAAACGACGGAGGCGTCCAATGAGCGACCCTACCCAGGAAAAACTGACCGACCACGAGTACGACGGCATCCGCGAATACGACAATCCGATCCCCGCGTGGTGGAGTTGGATATTCGCCGCGTCGATCGTCTTCGCCGTCCTCTACATCATGGCCTACCACCTCGGCACCGCGGGCCAGTCCGTCTACGCCGCGTACGACGAGGACGTGAAAGAGAATTTCAACGTCCAGTACTCGGCGCTCGGCACGCTCACGCCCGATGAGCCGACCGTCCTGCGGTTCCTCAATGACCCGCAGTGGCTGCCCGTCGGCGCCAAGATATTCCAGGGCAACTGCATCTCCTGCCACAGCGCCGATGGCTCGGGCCTTGTCGGGCCGAACATGACCGATGACTACTACAAGAACATCAAGACGCTCGGCGATTTCCCGCGCGTGATCTCCGAAGGCGCCGCCGGCGGCGCGATGCCGCCGTGGAAGACGCGCCTGCACCCCAACGAGGTCGTCCTCGTCTCGGCGTATGTCGCGTCGCTGCGTGGACAAAACCTCAAGAGCGTCCGCCCGCTGACACGGGAAGAAGTCATCATCCCGCCCTGGCCC
>JAYVTU010000188.1:0-22782 GCA_043788485.1 Planctomycetota bacterium | reverse complement strand
AGCGCCTTCGCTCGTGCCATCGACATCCTGCATGTAAGTGCGCATCTGCGCGACGAACATCCGGCCGTTGCCGTCCCAGGCGAGCGTGACGGGCTCCTTGATCATCGGCTCGGCGGCGACGAGTTGCAGGCGGTAACCGGGCGGGAGGTGGATCGTCTTGAACTCGTCTTCGGGGCTGCGGTATTCGGCGGAGGGATTGGGCTCGACGGCGCGAGGCGCATCGGCGGCGCGGGATGAAGCGGTGACGGCAATAGCGGCGAAGAGGGCGGCGAGGCCGAGGAGGCGGGTTGCGTGGCGGGCCGTCATGGGGAGTCCTTGTGGCGGGAGTGAGCGGGACGATGCAGCGATGAAATCAAACGCCCGAGCGCGGCGTTTATTGTAATGCGACCCGGGATCGATGCAGAGGATCGGGGCGTCGCTAAAATCGGCCACTCACAAATGGCGCAATCACCGGTGAAACTTGATGTGATTCAGCCGCGGCGGGGCGGCGGGGCGGTGGTGTGGGCATTGCAGATCTATCGGCTGCTGGTCGTTGCGGTCATCGTCCTGATGATCCGCGAGCATACGCAGATTCTCCGCGTGCAGGGCGATGCGCCGCTGACCGTTGAAGAGGTCCGCACGCTGCTCCCGGCGGCGGCGCGGCTCGCGGCGGACCTGTCGCCGAGGCTCGGGCTTGAGGTTTACGACGAGACGGGCCGGCGCATCGGTTACGCCGTGCGGACATCGCCGCTGTGCGATGGAGTTATCGGCTATCGCGGGCGGACCGACACGCTCATCGTGCTCGATGCCGATCAGAAGGTGCTGGGCATCCGCATCCGCACCAGCGATGACACTCGGGAGCACGTCGAGGATGTCGGGCGCGACCGCCATTTCATGAAGACGTGGAACGGGATGACGTGGGATCAGGTGTCGCAGATGGACCTCAAGTCGGCGGAGGTGGAGGGTGTGTCCGGCGCGACGCTCACGAGCATGGCGATGGCCAACGGCATCGTGCAGCGGTTCCGTTACTCGACGGAGCAGGTGAACGCGACGGAGAAGATCGGGCTGCAGATCGCGGCGCGCGACGTCGGCGGAGCCATCGTGCTGATCATCGCGCTGGTGATGGCGTTCACGTCGCTGCGCGGCCGGGCGTGGTTTCGTCACGGGTTTCAGGTGCTGCTGATTGGCTACGTCGGATTCTTCAACGGCGACTTCGTCGCGCAATCGCTGCTGGCGGGGTGGGCGGCGGGGGACGTGCCGTGGCGATTGGCGCCGGGGATGGCGTTAATTGTTGCCGCGGCGCTGATCGTGCCGTGGTCGACGCGGCGGCCGCTTTACTGCTCGCACATCTGCCCGCACGGCGCGGCGCAGGAATTGATCGGGCGCATCAGCCCGTGGTCGGTGCACGTGCCGGTATCGGTGGCGCGCGGGCTTCGCTGGCTGCCGGCGCTGCTGATCGCGGTGGTGGTGCTGGTCGTGATGCAGCGGCTCACGCTGGATCTTGCGGGGATCGAGCCATTCGACGCGTATCTGATCCGCACCGCGGGCGCGGCGACGATCGTGGTCGCCGTCATCGGGCTTGTCGCGTCGCTCTTCGTGCGTCAGGCGTATTGCAAGTATGGATGCCCCACGGGCGCGGTGCTCGAGTTCGTCCGGTCACACGGACGGGCCGACCGTTTCGGTCGGCGTGACATCGCGGCGGGGATTTTGGTCTTGTTTGTCACGCTGCTTTATTTTCAACACGATCCGATTCACGCGTTGATTGTCGGGGGGGGGCGATGAAGCGTGTGGTTCTCGCCATCTCGCTGGCCATCCTCATCGCGGCGGCATACGCCGGATTGCGCGGCGGAGGCACACAGCCGGTCGTGATCAGCGGCCAGGCAATGGGCATGGGCTACCGCATCACGCTGCGCACGCCGCCTTCGAGCATCACGATCAAAGCGCTGGCCACCGCGGTGCGCGAGCGGCTCGAAACCGTCGAGACGCAGATCTCGACATGGCGGCCCGATTCGCAGGTTTCGCTTTTTAATCAGTGCGAGACGGATGAGTGGTTCCCGGTGGAACGCCCGGTCGCGAAGCTTGTCGATATGGCCCAGCGGTTGAGCGCATCGAGCGGAGGGGCGTTCGATGTGACCGTTGGCCCGCTGGTCGATCTGTGGGGCTTCGGTCCCGCCGGTCGCCGCACCGAGCCGCCGACCGAGGAGCAGATCGCCGCGGCGCGCTTGCGTGTCGGCTACGAGAAATTGCAGGTCCGCCTCGATCCGCCGGCGCTCCGTAAAACGCGTGGGGATGTCCACGTCGATCTCTCGGCGATCGGCGAGGGTTACGCCGTCGAGAAACTTGCCGAGCTGCTGGACCGCCGCGGCATCGCCGATTACCTCGTCGAGATCAGCGGCGAGCAGAAGGCGCGCGGCGTCAGCCACCTCGGCAAGCCATGGCGCATCGGCCTCGAAGCGCCGCTGGAACACGATCGGGCGATCCGCCGTGTCATCGAGCTGACCGATCTCGCGCTGGCGACGTCCGGCTCCTACCGCAACTACTTCAAGCAGGCCGGCCGGCGTTACTCGCACATCATCGATCCGCACACCGGCCGGCCCGTGGAGCACAACCTCGTCGCCGTCACCGTCGCGCACCGCTCGGCGATCGACGCCGACGGCCTGGCCACGGCGATCATGGCGCTCGGTCCCGAGGCGGGCTACAATTTCGCCGTCCGCAACGGTGTCGCGGCGCTGCTGGTGACCTGCGATGAGCATGATGTGTTGACGGAAAGAACGACACCGGGATTCACGCCGCTGTTGACGACGAAGTAAGCGCGACTGATCGTGTAAACTGCGGGACGGCCCGCGCGGCTCATGGAGACCCCGCTTGAACTCACTGTGGCTGATCATCACATCGCTCGCCGCGTTCGCTGTGGCGTATCGGCTCTACGGCGCGTTCCTCGCCGCAAAGGTCGCGGTGCTCGACGACCGCCGCGCGACGCCAGCGCACCGCCTCAACGACGGCGTCGACTACCATCCGACCAACAAGCTCGTGCTCTTCGGCGTCCATTTTGCCGCCATCGCCGGCCCTGGCCCGCTCGTCGGTCCCGTCCTCGCGGCGCAGTGGGGCTGGGCACCGGGGTTTTCGTGGATTGTGATCGGCGCATGCCTCGCGGGAGGCGTGCAGGATTTTGTGATCCTCTGGGCTTCGGTGCGTGAAGATGGCCTGTCGCTGCCGCAGATCGCCAGGCGGAACATCGGGCCAGTCGCGGGGATCATCACGTCGATCGCGACGATGTTCATCATCGTCGCGGTGCTGGCGAGCGTGGCGATCGTCGTGGTCAACGCGCTGGCCGACAGCTCTTGGGGCCTGTTCACCATCATCGCCACCATCCCCGCGGCGCTCATCACCGGGTTCTGGATGTACAAACTGCGGCCCGGCAAGGTCGGCGAGGCGTCATTCATCGGCGTGACGCTTGTGATGCTCGGTGTGATCTTCGGGCGAACATTCGCCGAGTCAGACATGGGCCACTGGCTCCTGCTGCACCGCTCGACGCTCTCGCTCATCCTCCCCGCGTATGCCTTCATCGCCTCGACGCTGCCGGTCTGGGTCCTCATGTGCCCGCGCGACTACCTCAGCTCATACATGAAGATCGGCGTGATGCTCGTGCTGGGCGTCGGCATCGTCATCGCGGCACCGACGCTCAAGATGCCGGCGACCACGCCCTTCATCCATGGCGGAGGCCCCGTCGTCAGCGGCACGGTCTGGCCCTTCGTCTGCATCGTCATCATGTGCGGCGCGCTCTCGGGATTCCACGCGCTCATCGCCTCCGGCACCACGCCCAAGATGGTCAGCAAGGAATCGGACATCCGCTCGATCGGCTACGGCGCGATGGTGCTCGAGGGATTCGTCGCCGTCACCGCGCTCGTCGCCGCCTGCGCCCTGGAGCCCGGCGATTATTTCATCATCAACGCCGACCAGAAGAATGTCGCGCTGCATGTCGCGTATGACAAGATGGTTGCCACGCCCGCCGTCGAGCTCGGCTTCGACCCGGCGCCCAAACAGCTTGCGATGCTCGAGGCGGAGACTCACGAGAAACTCGCCAACCGCGCCAGCGGGGCCGTGACGCTGGCCGTCGGCATGACCAAGATCTTCACCGACCTGCCGGGGATGCGCACGCTCGCGGCGTACTGGTACCACTTCGTCATCATGTTCGAGGCGCTGTTCATCCTCACGCTCCTGGAGACCGGCACGCGCGTGACACGCTTCATCTTCCAGGAGGCGATCGCGCAGATCCGTGGTTCCCCGCCCGCCGGCGAGATCGAGGGAAGCCAAGGCGGCAAGCCGAATTGGCTGCTGAACATCTCGCTGAGCGCGGTGACGTGTTTCCTCTGGGGCTATCTGCTCTACATGGGCACCCTCGACACGCTCTGGCGCATGCTCGGCATCGCGAACGTGTTGCTGTCGGTCATCGCCCTGGCGGTAGGAACGACGTATCTGCTCAATCACGCGACGAAGCGGCGTTATGCGCTGCTGACCGCTGTGCCGTTTGTGATCATGACCGTCACGGTGCTCGTCGCGGGGTGGCAGAGCATCGGCGGTTGGTGGGCGCTGGGTGCGAATCCGGCGGCGAAGCCCGAGGACGCGTTTCAGTTCAAGCTCATGTGCATCCTCGCCGGCACGATGCTGGGCCTGACGATGATCATCGCCCTCGACGCCGCGCGGCGGTGGTACGCGATCCTCGCTGCGCCGGCGGCGGTCGAAGCGGCGGCGTGAATCGCATCGGCAGGATGTGGCAAAGTTTCCCGTTGATTCCGCTGTTTCGTCTTTTTCATTGACGGGGAGTTTCTGCGGGCTATGATACCTAACGAATACAGAACAATAGGACCATCATGGCCTCCGTCATCCCATGCCCCGTGCCCACGCCGCTGCGCCAGCTTCTGCAGGAGCTGCGCGAGAAGCGGCCAGCGCGCGGCCGTCCCGCGGCTGCGCGCGTGCCGACGGGTTGGGCGGCGATCGATGGGATGTTTGCCGGCCACGCGGGGCGTGAGGCGGATTCGATCTCGCCGGTCCCGGGCGGCCTGCCACGCGGCATGATGCACGAATGGTTCGGGCTTTTTGAGCCGAGCGATCCTTCGACCGATCCACCATCGCGTACACCGCGGACGCCGCGCGCCCCGTGGTCGCCGCCGCTGATTCTCCTGTCGCACCTTGCGGGCCGCGCATTGCAACAACAGCCGACGGGCTGGACTGTGTGGATCGGCGGAGCCGCCTGGCCCTATCCGCATACGCTGCTCACCGGTCATCGCGCCGACCGCCGCCTGCTCCACCGCTCCATCTGGGTTGACCCGCCCGATGCCGCGGCACGTCTCTGGGCGATCGATGAGGCGATCCGCTGTCCCGCCGTCACCGCTGTCGTCGCCGATGGCTCGCACTTCAACATGGCCGCCACGCGCCGACTCCAGCTCGCCGCCGCCTCGTCGGCTGCGCTGCTGCTCATCACCCGGCCACCATCGCAGCTCCATCAGCTCTCCGCCGCCGCCACGCGCTGGTCCGTCACCCCCGTGCCATCGTCCGACGATCAGCCCCGCTGGTCCCTCCGCCTCCTGCGCTGCAAAGGATTGCAGTCCACACTCACCTCCACCGGATCGGGCGCAGCCGACACGCGAACCGATCCGCTCACAGGCGCCGCCCATGTTCCGCAGTGGATTCTCCAACTCGATCCCGCGCAAGGTCCTGTCTCTCTTCCTGCCCCACTGGTCGATCGACCTGCAGCGACGAAGGCTCCGCCGGCTTGGCGCATCGCGTGACGGCGGGGCGAGCGCACCGCGCGGCGGCACGGTCGCCGTGTCCAGCGCCGCGCCCATGCTGCTGGTCTCCACGGTTGCGCAGCGCCAGGTCGTCGAGCGATGCTGCGATCGCTGCGCCGCCGCGGGGATCAGACCGGCCATGAGCCTGACGCATGCCCGCGCGCTGCTCGACATCGCCCCGCAGGTTCACGCCCACGAACCGGCGCGCGAAGCCGCCGCGCTCATCGCTCTCGTCCACTGGGCCAACCGCCTTGCTCCCATTGTTGAGCCCGATCCGCCCGACGGCCTGCTCATGGACCTGACCGGCTGCACACGCCTCTACCGCGGCGATCGCCGCATGATGCGCACCATCACCGGCTCCATCGAGCGGCTCGGTTTCACGCTCCGCTCCGCGCTCGCGCCGACCGTCGGCGGCGCCTGGGCGCTGGCGCGATTCGGTGACGCCGATCGCGTCATCGTTCCCGCCGAGCATCTGGCCGAGGCCGTGGCCCCGCTGCCAATCGCGGCCCTGCGCATCGATGAGCCGACGCGCGCGGCTCTGCACGAGGTGGCCGTCGATCGCATCGGCGATGTGTGGAAGCTGCCACGCCAGCAACTGGCTGCGCGATTCGGTTCGCCGCTGCTCCAGCGATTGGATCAGCTGCTCCACGGCGATCGCGAGCCGCTGCACTCCGCGCCGCCGCGGGTTGCGCCCGTCGCGCAGCGCATCTTCCCCAGCCCTGTCGTACAGGCCGATGCGCTGGCGATCACGGTGAGCGAACTACTGGCGGAACTGGCGGGCCTGCTCCGCGCCCAGCGCATCGGCGTCGATGAACTTGTCCTGCAACTCGATCGCTACGCCGCGCCACCGGTGGAGCACACGCTGACGCTCTCGCATCCCACGGCCGACGCGGATCATCTCTGGAGGCTGCTGCGCGATCCGCTGGAGCGGATGAACATGGGCGATGGCGTCGAGGCGGTGCGCCTGACCACGCGACGTACACGGTTGATGCCCCACGATCAGGGCCCGCTCTGGACCACCGACGCGAGCGGTGTCCGCGGCGGCGATGAATCGCTGAGCCGTTTCATCGATCGACTCGCCGCGCGACTCGGTGCGGATCGCGTCTGCCGATTCGATGCCGTCGAGACCTACGCCCCGCACGCCGCATTCGTCCGCCGGCTGTGGCACGAGCCCGCGCCGCCCGGCTCGCTAACCGCCGCGATCCTCGATCAGGATCGCCCGTCGATTCTCTTCGACCCGCCGCGACCCATCCGTGTGGCGATGCTCGCGCCCGATGGTCCCGTGATGTGGCTGAACTCCGTGGAGGCCGATCAAGCGGAACCGAGCCGCATCGTCACGACCGTCGGTCCGCTCCGCCTCGCCGGGCGATGGTGGCTCCTGCCAGATCCCTCGATCGCGCCGCCGACCCGCGACTACTTCAAGCTGCAGGATGAGGCGGGCCGCTGGTGGTGGGTGTTCCGGCAGCTCGAAACCAATCGCTGGTTTCTGCACGGGCAGTGGGCCTAGGAAACGCGGAGTGGAAATTCGGAATGGGGAATGAAGAATGCCGGAACTGCCCGAACCGAAAATGAAGATTCATCCCGTGCGCGAGCCGCATCACGGGGAGGCGATGCTGTCCCCAACTCCGCATACCGCGCTCCGCATTCCCAACTTCGCCGAGCTTCAGTGCATCAGCAATTTCACATTTCTCACAGGCGCCAGCCACCCCGATGAACTGGTGCAGCAGGCGGCGTCGCTGGGGTATCGTGCGCTGGCCGTCACCGATGTGCATACGCTCGCCGGTGTCGTTCGGGCGCATGTCGCCGCCAGGGACGCGGGCCTGCAGTTCATCGTCGGTTCGCGCCTGCTCTTCGGCGAGCTGAGCATCACCGTCTACCCCACGGACCTTGAGAGCTACGGCCAACTCTGCCAGCTCCTGACCACCGGCAAGCGGCGTGCGCCCAAGGGCCAGTGCCATCTCACGCTCCACGATCTGATCGGGCAGCAGCGCGGGCTCATCGTCATCGCCGCGCCGCCGCGCGTCGTGGACATGGACACGATCGACACGCTGGCGAGTCTGCGCGATGTGTTTGATGGGGATCGGATCTCGATCGCCGCGTCGTGTCTCTACGGGCCCGATGACCGTCAGCGTCTGCGGCAGATCGCCGACCTCGCCGATCATTTGCATGTGCCGCTGGTCGCCACGAACGACGCCTGCTATCACCACCCCAGCCGCCGCCCGCTGCAGGACGTGCTGACGTGCATCCGCCACGGCTGCACGATCGAAGAAGCGGGGCACCTGCTGCTGCCCAACGCCGAGCGACACCTCAAGCACCCCGAAGAGATGGCGCGGCTCTTCGCCGAGTTCCCCGGCGCGATGCGGCGGACCATCGAGATCACCGATCGCTGCCGCGGTTTCAGCCTCGATCAGCTGCGTTACCAGTATCCCGAAGAGATCACGCCGCCGGGGCAGACGCCGATGGAGCATCTGATCGAGCTGGCGTGGGCCGGCGCCACGGAGCATTACCCCGGCGGTGTGCCGGTGAAGGTGCGTGGGCAGGTGGAACACGAGCTGGCGCTGATCCGCGAGCTGAACTATGCACCCTATTTTCTGACGGTGTATGACCTGGTGCGGTTTGCGCGCAGCCGCGGGATCCTGTGCCAGGGGCGCGGCGCCGCGGCGAATTCGGCGGTGTGCTACTGCTTGGGCGTCACGAGCGTGGATCCCGATCAGATCGACGTGCTCTTCGAGCGTTTCATCAGCAAGGAGCGCAACGAGCCGCCCGATATCGACATCGATTTCGAGCACGAGCGTCGCGAGGAGGTGATCCAGTACATCTATGCCAAGTACGGCCGCGACCGCGCGGCGATCTGCGCGGAGGTGATCTCGTACCGCGGGAGATCGGCGGTGCGCGACGTCGGCAAGGCGCTGGGGCTGCCGCTCGATGTGATCGATCGCGTGGCCAAGGGCGTGGATCACTACGGCTCGGGCCCGATGGACGCCGATCCGCTGAGCGCGCTGGGCCTCAACCCCGCGGACCCGACGCTCCGCCGGTGGATCGGTCTCACGCAGGAACTCCGCGGATTTCCACGCCACCTTTCGCAGCATGTCGGCGGCTTCGTCATTACGCAGAAGCCGCTCTGCCGGCTAGTGCCCATCGAGAACGCGGCGATGGCCAACCGCACCGTCATCGAGTGGGACAAGGACGACATCGACGCGATGAACATGCTCAAGGTCGACGTGCTGGGGCTGGGCATGCTCACGTGCATCCGCAAGTGCCTCAATCTCCTGCCCACACCGCTGCGCCTGCACGAAATCCCGCGCGAGGACCCGGTGGTCTACGACATGATCTGCCGCGCGGACACGGTGGGCGTATTCCAGATCGAATCGCGGGCGCAGATGTCCATGCTGCCGCGCCTGCGGCCACGCTGCTTCTACGATCTGGTCATCGAGGTCGCGATCGTGCGCCCCGGTCCGATCCAGGGCAACATGGTGCATCCATATCTGCGGCGGCGGCAGGGGATCGAGCCCATCGTGTTTGCCGACGATCACATCCGCGACGTGCTGGGCAGGACGCTGGGCGTGCCGCTGTTTCAGGAGCAGGCGATGAAGCTGGCGATCGTCGCCGCGGGGTTCACACCGGGCGAGGCGGATCAGCTTCGGCGGGCGATCCAGGCGTGGAAGACGCGCGGCAATAAGCTCGAGCAGTTCGGCATGCGGATCATCGAGGGCATGCTGAAGCGTGGGTACAGCCGCGAGTTCGCCGAGCAGTGCTTCGAGCAGATCAAGGGTTTCAGCGGCTACGGATTTCCCGAGTCGCACGCCGCAAGCTTTGCGCTGCTTGTGTATGCGTCGGCGTGGCTCAAGTGCCACCACCCGGCCGCCTTCGCCGCATCCCTGCTCAACAGCCAGCCGATGGGCTTTTACGCCCCGGCCCAGATCGTGCGCGACGCGCAGAGCCACGGTGTCGAGGTCCGGCCCGTCGATGTCAACCGCAGCGTATGGGACAGCACGCTCGAACATGATGGGAGCGCAGACCGGCCCGCGCTGCGCCTGGGCATGTCTCGGGTGCGCGGCATGCGCGTGTCGGAGGCGAACATCATCGTGGCTCTCGTGCGGGAACACGGCCCGGTGGGATCGGTGACGCAGTTGTGGCGATTTCTCGACGGCCGTGTGACCGTCTCGGCCATGAGGGCCCTGGCCGCAGCCGATGCGCTGGGTTCCATGGGGCTCGACCGTCAGCAGGCGTTGTGGCAAGTGCGGGCACTGCACGATGAGCGGCTGCCGCTTTTTGAGCGAGCCGATGCGTGCGATGTCGATGCCGCCGTGGCGCTGCCGCCGATCCCGCTGCTCCGCCGCGTCATGCAGGATTATTCAACGGTGGGGCTGAGCCTTAAGCGTCATCCGATGGCGTTTCTGCGTGACGATCTGCGGGGGCTTGGCGCGATCACCGCGGAGCGGCTGTCCGACGAATCGGCCACGCCGCACGGCAAGTGGGTCACGATCGCCGGGCTCTGCCTCCTGCGACAGCGGCCCAGCACCGCGCGCGGCATCACGTTCATGACGCTGGAGGACGAGACGGGCACGGCGAATCTCGTTGTGCGTTACAGTGTCTTTCAAACTCACCGTGCGGCGGCGCGCGGGGCGGGCGTGATGCTGGTGCGCGGGCGCGTCGAGCGGCAGGGCCGCGTCGTCCACGTGCTGGTCAGGAAGATCAATTCCATGGATGAGCAGTTGACGGGCCTCGTCACCCATTCACGCGATTTCCGCTGAACGGAAGTCGCGAATTTGTTAAAGTAGAAGACACGCCCGAGGCTCAAACTGTCGATCCACCACCGCCGCGGGCCGGAAACCAGGAAATGAAATTCTCAACTGCTCTTGTCGCGGTCGCCTTCTTGTCGCTGCTGATGCGCGGCGAAACAATCCATGCGGCGGACACAGCGCCGGTTCTCCCGCCGGTTGCGACGGCCGATGTGGACTTCGATCGTGACATCAAGCCGATCCTGCAGATGAACTGCCTGAAATGCCATTCGCGTGGCAAGTACAAGGGCGGGCTCTCGCTGGAGACCCGAGAATCGACGCTCAAGGGCGGCGAGGACGGCGCGGCGGTGATCGTGGGACACAGTGAGAAAAGCCCGCTCATCGAACTCGTTGCCACAAACGACCCCGACAAGAAGATGCCCAGCAAGGGCGATGCGCTGACGGCCGCGCAGATCGGCCTGCTGCGTGCGTGGATCGACCGCGGGATGAACTGGCCCGCGTCGCAGAGCTTCGGTTTCCGAAAGGCGCCATTGGCGCCGCGCCGGCCCGAGCTGTCGGCCGGCGACTCCGCCACGAACCCGATTGATCGCATCCTCACTGGGTATCTCAAGGATCACGGCACCGCTTCCGAGTCGTCGCTTATCGACGACCGCACGTTTATCCGCCGCGCCTCCCTCGATCTCGTCGGCCTGCTGCCCACGCCCGAGCAGCTCGACGCATTCGAGGCCGACAGATCGCCCGGCAAGCGAGCCGCCCTCGTCGCGGAACTGCTCAGCAACAACAAGGCCTACGCCGACCACTGGCTCACGTTCTGGAACGATATGCTCCGCAACGCCTACCGCGGCACCGGCTTCATCGACGGTGGGCGAAATCCCATCACACCCTGGCTTTATCACGCTCTCTACGACAACAAGCCTTACAACACATTCGTTCACGAACTGATCAGCCCCGTCGCGGGCTCCGAGGGATTCACGAAGGGCATCGTGTGGCGCGGTGTCGTCAACGCGAGCCAGGTTCCGCCCGTGCAGGCCGCGCAGAATGTGGCGCAGGTGTTCCTCGGCACGAACCTCAAGTGCGCAAGTTGCCACGACAGCTTCGTCAACTACTGGAAGCTCGCCGACGCCTACGCGCTGGCCAGCGTCTTTGCCGAGAAGCCGCTGGAGATTCACCGCTGCGACAAGCCGACGGGCAAGACATCCGCCGTCGGTTTCATCTACCCGGAACTTGGGACCATCGATCCCGCCGCCCCGCGTGACGTGCGGATGAAGCAACTGGCCGACATTATTATCAAGCCCGAAAATGGCCGCTTCGCGCGCACGATTGTCAATCGCCTCTGGGCCCAGATGATGGGCCGCGGCATCATCGAGCCCGTCGATGACATGGATCAGGAGGCGTGGAGCCAGGACCTGCTCGACTGGCTCGCATCGGATTTCGTCGAGCACGGTTGCGACATGAAGCACACGCTGTCGCTCATCTGCACCAGCCGCGCGTATCAGATGCGCGCGGTCGCGATGGCGCTGCCAGGCGACAAGCAGGTGTACGCCTTCGCCGGGCCGACCGTCAAGCGCATGACGGCTGAGCAGTTCACCGATGCGATCACGGCGATGACGGGCGTCGGTCCATCCGCGGCGTCGGCGGACATCGGCAAGCTCGGCGTCTCGCCGCCGGCCGCATCGAGCGACACGAAACTGGAGGCCAAGTGGATCTGGAGCCACGCTGACGCTGGTAAGGCCGATCCCGGCGGACGCATTCTTCTACGCAAGACGCTGACGCTCACCGAGAAGCCCAATCGGGCCGCCGCCGTGCTGACCTGCGACAACGAGGTGACGCTCTACCTTAACGGCAGAAAGCTCATTTCGAGTGAGGATTGGCAGAAGCCGGTGGTCGTTGATCTGACGTCGCACCTGGCCGTCGGCGAAAACGTGTTTGCGATTGAGGCGACGAACTGGCCCGATGTGGAGCACAATCGCGGGACGCAGTTCAAGGCCGGCAACGGCGCCGGGTTTATTTTTGAGGCGGTTGGATTCAAGGGCAAGACACAGGCGTGGACGCTCAGCAGCGATGCGACCTGGCTTTGGACAAAGAATGCGGACAAGGCATGGATGAAGCCCGGCTTCGACACCGCGGGCTGGCAGCATGTGTCGGAGCTCACCGATATTCCCGACTCATACAAGACGCTACCGCTGGCTGAATTGGTGATGGGTAAATCCGCTGCGGCCCCGCATGAAGTCCGTGCCGCGCTGGCGCAGGACGATGCGCTGACCCGGGCTTTGGGCAGGCCCAATCGCGAGCAGGTCGTCACGCGGCGTGAATCCATCGCCACCACACTCCAGGCGATCGAGCTGACCAACGGCTCGACGCTCGACGCCGCCCTCAAGAAGGGCGCCGGCAAATGGCTCGGCCAGAATGCCGATCCCGCGGGACTGGCTCGTGCTATCTATCTTGCGGCTCTGGGCCGCGCGCCGACCGCGGTCGAACTCGCCTCGGCGATGGAACTGCTGGGCGAGAAGCCGACGCTTGAGAGCGTCGAGGACCTGCTTTGGGTCGTGACGATGCTGCCCGAGTTTCAACTGATCTACTGAGCTAAACTGAGACGGAGCACAAAATGAACAGCAAGTTGCACAAATCACGCCGCGACTTTCTCAAGACCGCCAGCGCCGCCACGCTCGGAGCGCTGGCCGCCGGTGCGCCGCGGATTATCCGGGCAAATCCAGCTGGCCTCGACCTCGACAACGCGATCCGCAAGGGCGCGACGGCCGATGCGGTCATCGTGCTCTGGATGGGCGGCGGGATGGCGAGCACGGAGACTTTCGATCCCAAGCGTCACACGCCGTTTGTCAAAGGCATGAAAGCCGCGGATGTCGTCAGCACATTCCCCGCTGTTCCGACGAAGATCGACGGCGTGAAGTTCTCCGAGGGCCTCGAAAAGATCGGGCAGGTGATCGACCGCGGGACGGTGATCCGCACAGCGATCGCCGCGGACTTGGGATTCATCCTGCACTCGCGTCACCAGTATCACTGGCACACGGGCTATGAGCCTCCGCAGACCGTCGCGGCGCCGCACATCGGGGCGTGGATCGCGCAGGCGCTGGGGCCTAAGAATCCGGCTGTGCCCGCGTACATCGACATCGGTCAGCGTTACGAGAACGGCGAAGCGGAGGAGCTCAAGGCGTTCCAGACCGGCGGAGTGCTGGGCAGCGAGTTCGGACCGTTCCGCGTGCCGAATCCCGATGAGGCTGTTGCCGCGGTACGGCCGCCGGCGGGCATGACGGTCGATCGCTTCCAGAATCGTTACAAGGCCTACAAAAAGCTGCTCGCGGCGTCGCCGGTCGGCGAGTACGGCTCCGATTACCAGAGGCAGTCACTGCTGCGGTCGCTGGAGAACGCCGACCGCCTGCTCAACTCTCCCGCCGCGCAGGCGTTTGATCTCTCGCGTGAGCCCAAGGCGAGCTACGACATCTACAACACCGGCCGCTTCGGACAGGGGTGCCTGCTCGCTCGTCGGCTCATCGAGCAGGGGGCACGCTACGTCGAGGTGACGACCGAATACGTGCCTTTCCTTCACTGGGACACTCACGACAACGGCCACACTCGCATGGCCGCGCTCAAGAAGCAGATCGATGCGCCGATCGCGCAACTCGTACTTGATCTCGAGAAGAGCGGCATGCTCGATCGGACGCTGATCGTGCTTGCCACGGAGTTCAGCCGCTCGGTGCTCGTCGAGGGGAAGGTTGACAATCCCGTCAAGGGCCAGGTCGCCCAGCCCGATGTGATCGCCGAACTCAAGAACTTCGGCCACCACCGCCATTTCACCGGCGCCGGGTCGGCCCTGCTGATCGGCGGCGGGGCGAAGAAGGGATTTGTCTACGGCAAGACCAGCGACGAAATGCCCTGCACGACGATCGAGAATCCCGTTTCGGTCACCGATCTCCACGCCACGATCTTTCACGCCTTGGGCATCTCTCCCAAATACGGCGTCGAGACCGAGCAGCGCCCGTTCTACGTCACCAAGGACGGCAAGGGGACGGTCCTCGACAAGATGCTGGCGTGAACCCGCTGCTGAAATGATTTGCAGAGCACGTCACTTGCCTTCTGCGGGCGCGGCGACAGGCTTTGCGTTTTCCTGGGTTGTGGATTCGGTGGCGCGACTCTCGATCTCCCAACCGCCGCCCAGTGCCTTGTAGAGCGAGATCAGTTCCACGGACACCGCGCGGTCGCTCTGCACCAGCGCATCCTGCGCAATAAAAAGATTCCGCTGAACATCGAGCACGCTCAGGAAGTCGGTCTGACCCTGCTTGTAGAGCTGATCCGCGAGCTTCAACGCTCGCTGATTGGAACTGACCGCGCCGGCGAGGCTCTGACGACGCGACTGTTCCTGCGAGAATCTCACCAGTGCATCCTCAACCTCGCGAAGACTTGTGAGCACCTGCTGGTCATAATTGGCCAGCGCCTGCTGCTCGCGGGCGCCCTGCACATCGATGTTGTTGCGGATGCGGCCGAAGTCGAGGATGGTCCAGCTCACGCTCGGGCCGATCGACCAGAAGCGGCTCTCGAAGTTGCCGATCTTTTTGAAGGTGGCGCTCTCGAGGCCCAGCGACCCGGTGAGCGAAAACTTGGGAAACAGGTCCGCGGTGGCGACGCCGATGCGCGCGGTCGCGGCGGCTAGCTGACGCTCGGCGCGGCGGAGGTCTGGCCTGCGACGCAGCAACTCCGATGGCAGACCCATCGGCACCTCGGGCGGCGCGGCGGGGATCGGTGATTCGCGCGTCAGTTCCGCTGTGAGCGATCCTGGCTCCTGGCCCAGCAAGACGCCTAGGGCGTGCATTGACTGCCGGGCAGTACTCTCCAGCGAGGGGATCGTCGATGCGGTGGCCTGAACCTGCGCTTCGGAGCGAGCGACATCCAGGTCGGTCGCGATCCCCGCATCAAGCCGGGTGCGTGTCAGATCGAGCGTCTCGCGCTGCGTCTGGAGATTCTCACGAGCGATGACCACCTCACGCTGCGCGGCACGAAGAGTGACATAGTTCCTCGCCACCTCCGCCAGCAGCGAGACGAGCACATCGCGGCGGTCTTCGATCGATGCTGCGAGATCGGCGTCCGATGCCTCGATGCTCCGCCGCTGGCCACCGAACACATCGATCTCCCATGAGGCGTCGAATCCGGCGTGATAGAGGTCGTGCTCCTCGCCGAGCGGGCCGAAGGGCGAGGTGTTTTTGCTGGTGCGGCTGCGTTTGTAGGAGCCATTGGCGTCCACGGTGGGCAGCAGATCGGCGCTGGTGACGCCCAGTTGTGCGCGGGCCTCGCGGACGCGCGCCTGGGCCTTGCGCAGATCGAGGTTGGATTTCACGGCACGGTCGATGAGCGAGTCGAGTGCGGGGTCCTTGAAAGTGGTCCACCACTCGGCAAGCTTTATCGGATTCGCCGTAGCGGCGGATGTGACAGGCGGCGTGAGCCCGGGAGGCAACTCCACGGCCGGTTTCGCAGCGGGTCCGATCTCGGTCCACGCCGGGGCGATCTGCGTGTCAGGGGTTTTGTAATCCGGGCCGACAGTGCAGCCGGTGAGCGCGAGGAGGGCGGCGGCGATTGCCGGAGCGCTGAGCCGCAGGCGGTAATGCAGATTCTTATTCATGGCCATTGCTCCCGCCGTTGTGGGTTGCCATGGCGAGCGCCGGTTCCGGCTGAGCGTGAGCGGAGCCCGGCTCGTGATACGTGCGCGCCGACCGGAAGAACGCAAACCGGTCAAGCACGTGCTCCTGGAAATCTTCTAGGTAGAGGTAGATGACAGGTGTGATGTAGAGAGTGATGAATTGCGAGACGACTAGTCCACCGACGATGACGAGTCCCAGTGGTCGCCTCGAAGCGCCGTCGGCACCCATTCCGAGGGCGATCGGGATTGCACCCATCACGGCGGCGAGCGTGGTCATGATGATCGGGCGGAAGCGGTCCATGCTCGCATCGTGGATCGCCTTCTCCGCGGTCTCGCCGGCCGCGATGCGCTGCAGCGCGAAGTCGACGATCATGATGCCGTTTTTCTTGACGATGCCCATGAGCATGAACATGCCGACGAAGGCGTAGAGCGACGCCTGCTCGTTGAAGAGCCAGAGCGTCAGCAGCCCGCCGACGAGGGCGACGGGCAGCGAGGAGAGCACGGTGAGCGGATGCACGTAGCTCTCATAGAGGATCGCGAGGATGACGTACATGACAAAGACGGCGACGAACATGAGGATCGTCAGGTCGCGGACGGTGTCTTTGAATGTGAGGGCCTCGCCCTGCAGGCTTCCGGTGACGCCGGGGGGGACGGTCTCGCGAGCGGCCTTCTCGATGAAGTCGGTGGCGTCGCCGATGGGGACGCCGGGCTTGAGGTTGAAGGAGATTGTGACGCTGGTGAACTGGTTGAGATGGTTGACGGCCTGGGGGCCGAGCGTGCTTTTCCAGTTGATCATCGCGCTGAGCGGGACGAGGTTCTTGCCATCGTCGGACTTGATGTAGAGCAGGCCGAGGTTTTCGGGATGTGCGCGGTCGGCGTCCTTGACTTCGAGGATCACCTTGTACTGATCCTCGGGCTTCTTGACGAGGTAGACGTAGTTCTGCGAGTAGGCGTTGCGGAGCATGTTGAGGATGCGCGTCTCGGAGACGTTGTACATCTTGGCCTGATCGCGGCGGATGTCGATGTCGAGATTCGGGGTGTCGTGGAAATAATCAGAGAGGATCGGCATGACGAATCCCGGGAACTCGTACATCTTCGCGTTGAGCTTCTGGGCAGCCTCGTAGACCTGCTCGGGGTTCACGCCCGACAGTGAGTAGGCGTACTGGCCCTGGTTCTTGTTGGTGGCGCCGGTGCTGATTTCAAGGACCGGGAACGGGCGTGCAAACGCAATGGCGCCGGGAATCTGCGACATGCCGCCGATGAGTTCGCCGTTGACCTGCAGGATGGGCTCGCGCTGGTCGGCGGGCTTGAGGAAGGCGAGGGCGAGGCCCTGGTTGGAGGAGAGGAAGTTGCTGCTGGTCATCGTGAAGGTGGTGGCGACGTTGTCGTTGGACTGCAGGACGTGGTCGATCTGGTCCTGCAGTTGGCGCATCTGGGTAGGCGAGGAGCCCTCGCGCGCAATCAGGAAACCCCAGATGAAACCGCTGTCGCCCAGCGGCAGGAACGCCTTGGGCACGATGGTGAAAAGCCCGATGGTTCCGGCGAGGCAGATGACCCAGGTGATGGCGGAGATCCAGCGGTGGCGGAGGAACCATGACAGCGATGTGCCGTAGATGGCGAGGACGCGTTTCTCGACGCCGCCGATCACGCGCTCGACGAATGTCTTTTTCACGCCGTGGCCGCGCGGCTTGAGCAGACGGGCGCACATAAGGGGCGTGAGCGTCAGGGAGATGAGTCCCGAGGCGAAGATGGCGACGACGATCGTGATGGCGAACTCGCGGAAGACGCGGCCGACGAGGCCTGGCATGAAGACAAGCGGGATGAACACCGCCGCCAGGGAGATGGTCATCGACATGATGGTGAAGCTGATCTCTTTGGCGCTGATGAGCGATGCGTTCATCGCCGATTCGCCGCGCTCCATCCAGCGGACGGTGTTCTCAAGGAAGACGATCGCATCATCGACAAGGAATCCGATAGCGAGCACGAGCGCCATGAGCGAGAGGTTGTCGAGGCTGTAGCCAAGCAGATTCATCACGATGAACGTGAGCAGCAGCGAAAGCGGCAGGGCGACGACGGGGATGAGCGTGTCGGTCGCGCGGCCGAGGAACAGGAAGATGACAAGCACGACGAGCACGAAGGCGACATAGAGCGTGTCCTGCACTTCGCTCACGGAGTTGACGATGGTCAGCGAGCGGTCGTAGATGGGCGTGATGCGAACGGAGGCGGGCAGCTCGGAATTAACGAGCGGCAGCAGGCGTTTGACGCTGTTGGCGACCTCGATGGCGTTGGCGCCGGCGCGGCGGTAGACAGCGACGACGACGGTGGCCGACGGCGTCTCGTACCCGCGTGCCCAGAAGCGCATGTTCACGCGCTCGTCCTCGACGGTGTCGCTGGCGGTGGCGATGTCACGGAGGAAAACGGGCGGACCGCCCTGGCCACCGACGATGAGGTCGTTGTATCCGGCGGCGGTGTCGAGCTGGACGCGTGGGCGGAGCAGCGCGGTGCCGCTTTCGCTGTCGAACTGCCCGACACCGGTGTAGCTGGTGCCGTTCTTAACAGCGGCGGCGATGTCATCCATCGTGATGCCGCGCGAGGCCATGGCGGAGGGATCGGCCTTGATGCGGATGGCGCCCTTGGTACCGAAGACGATGACACGGCTGACACCGGGAAGGATGCTGATGCGCTGGCCGACCTGCGTACTGCCATAGTCGTAGATCTGGCCTCGCGTCACGGAATTGCTCGTCAGCGCGATGTAGAGGATCGGCTGATCGTTGGGATTCGTTTTTGAGAACGTCGGCGGCGACGGCAGATCGACCGGCAGGCTGCCGGTCGCCTGCGAGATCGCGGTCTGCACATCAGTCGCGGCGGCGTCGATGCTCTTCTCGAGCGAGAATTGCAGCGTGATCTGTGTGTGGCCCTGCTGGCTCTTGCTGGTGACCAGCTCAAGGCCGTTGATCTGCATGAAGAAACGCTCGAGAGGCGTGGCGATGTTGCTGGCCATCGTCTCGGGGCTGGCGCCGGGGTAGTCGCACTGCACTTCGATCACGGGATAGTCGACGGCCGGCAGATCGTTGACCGGCAGCTGCAGGTAGCAGGCGATGCCGGCGAGAATGGCCGAGAGAGTGAGCACGGCCGTCATGACGGGCCGCCGGATGAACGGTTCTGAGAGGTTCACGATTTGCTCCCAACGTCCTTGGCTGCCGGAGCTGCTGCGGGCGTCGCGGGCTTGTCGTGCGCCGCATCGGCGGGCTTGCCGTCCTCGATTACGTGCACCTTCCCGCCGGGCATCACGAATTGACCGAGCGTGATCACTCGGTCACCGGCCTTGACGCCTTCCCTTATGACGAGCAATTCACCCTGTCGCTGGCCCGGCTTGATGATGCGCATCTCGGCGACGCCGATGCCTGCGCTGTCGAGATTGACAACGACAAACACGAACTGCCCCTGAGCCGAGACCTGCGGGGCACCGGCGGGGATGAGCACCGCATCCTTGAGCGTCTCGAGGATGAGGCGCACCTTCACGAAGCGTCCGGGCCAGAAGCGGTGATCAGGGTTGGCGATCGTTGCGCGGAGCTTGACGGTGCCGCTGGTCTCGATCACGGCGGTGTCGAGGAATGTCAGGTCTCCGGTGGCGGGGTGATCCGGGTCGTCTGGCAGACGGACCTCGACTTTGAGCGTCCCGTTCTTGAGATTTCGCTGCACCGCGGGGAGATCATTCTCGGTGATGGTGAAATCGGCGTAGATGGGATCGAGCCGCTGAATGACCAGCAGTGAAGTATTGGCGCCGGCCATGACGACGTTTCCGGCATCGACAAGTCGCTGCCCCGCAATGCCCTCAATCGGTGAACGGATCGAGCAATATTCGAGATTGATTTTCGCCGTCTGCAACGAGGCGGCGGCGGACTGGGCCTGCGCCTCGGCGATGGCGACGGCGCTCTTCCTCGTGTCGTAGTCGGACTGGGCGATGGCCTTGGTGTTGACCAGCGGTTCAATCCGTTTGAATTCGATCTTCGCCAGTTCGGCGGCGGCCTTCCATTGGTCGTAGGTCGCCTGAGCCTGATCGAGCGCAGCCTGATAGGGGCGTGGATCGATTGTGAAGAGGGGGTCGCCAATCTTGATCGCGTCGCCGTCTTTGAAATGCCGGTCGGTGATCTTGCCGGAGACCTGCGGCTGGATTGCGACCATCTCATATGCCACGCATCGGCCGATTTCGTCGAGATAGACCGGCACATCCTGTGCTATGGCAAGTGTTGTTTTCACAGGCGGAGCCGGTCGTGCGGGCGGCGCGGCGGCAGGGGGTTTCTCGCAGCCGCCGGTGATGAGCAACGCAACGAAAACAAGCAACCCCCGGGCAGCTTTGGGGCGAAATCCGAAATGTCTGTCAGCAGTCATGGCTTCAGTTTCTCGTAGGTTCTAGTTTTTGGGAAACGCGCTATATGCGGTTCGGCATCGCGACGGATTTTAGACAAGTGCGCGTTGTTCTAGCGGGTAGTGTAGTTAGGTGTCATGCTCTAATGGTGAAGATTATAGCCGCTTATAGCAGGTCGGACGCTGAGGGGCGTCCTCATCTTCCCATAAAACAAGAACCCTTCAGCAGGTGGGACGAAGGACTCAATTGAACGGTCTGGCCGACGGGATGGGGCGAGTCAATTGCCATGTCTGACGGAGCACGGTCAGGGCCTCCTTCGTAGCGACGACGAGGATGCGTCCGCGGGAGGAGGCCGTCGCGATATCCGCATCGGGCGTGCAGTTGTCGTTGGCAGCCGAGTCGATGGTCAGACCAAGGTGGTTCAGACCGCCGCAGACCTGGCGGCGGATTTCGGAGGAGTTCTCGCCGACTCCCGCGGTGAAGACCAGGGCATCGACACCGTCGAGTGTGGCGGCCATGGCGCCGATGGTCTGTCGGACGCGGTGAACGTAGATCTCGATGGCCAACCGCGCCGCGGGGTTGGTTGGAGCTGCGGTGAGAACCTCACGCATGTCGGACGAGACGCCGGAGACCCCCAGCAGTCCCGATTCAAAATTCAGGGCGTGGTCAAGCTGATCGGCATCCAGACCCCGGGTGCGCATCAGGTGGATGAGGATGCCGGGATCGATGCTGCCGCTGCGTGTGCCCATCATCAGGCCTTCTAGCGGGGTGAAGCCCATGGACGTATCGACGCATCGCCCGTCGCGCACGGCCGTGACGGAAGCGCCGTTGCCCAGGTGGGCGATGATGAGACGGGCATCGGGGCGGCGCAGCAATTCAGCAGCGCGGCCGGAGCAGTAGGAATGGCTCAGGCCGTGGAAACCGTAGCGGCGGATGCGCCACTCATCGGTCCACTGCCGCGGCACGGGGTAGGTGCTGACGGCCGGCGCCATGGTCGTGTGAAACGCGGTGTCGAACGCGGCCACCTGGGGAACGCCGGGCAAGGCCTGCTGGCAAGCTCGGATGCCCTCGATGCTGGCGGGATTGTGCAGGGGCGCCAGGTCGGCGATCTCCTCAAGGGCTTGCGTCGTCTCGGGCGTGATTAACACCGCCGAGGTGTATCGGTCGCCGCCGTGCACGACGCGGTGTCCGACGGCATAGATGCCGACATCCCCGAGATGGTCGAGGATATGCGGTATCGCCTCAGCGTGATTGCGCAACGACAGAGTTTTGACACGCTTGGGCTCGCCCGTACGTTGCGTTGTCAAGCGGGCGGGCGACTGTGTCCAGTCAATGATCCCTTCGGCCTGCAGGATTTCCCGCTCGGCCTCGTAGAGGCCGAATTTGAGGCTGCTTGATCCCGCATTGCATACAAAGATGTTTGGCATTTCGCTGTTGACTGCATACGGAGACGGGCCACCGTTAGATGTTGTCGCCCTCGGTCGAGGTGCGACCCGCCTTGATCGCGTTTTTGACTCCCCACTTCCAACCGGCGATCGCGGGGATGTCGTCGCCATGTTCGGCGATGTATTGCTTGTGTTCGAGGAGCTTCTCGTGAATGGATTGCTTTAAATAGGCGGCCCGGGCACCGAGCTGCGGCAGGCGATCGATCACGTCCTCCACGAGGTGGAAGCGGTCGAGCTGATTGAGCACCACCATGTCGAATGGCGTGGTCGTCGTGCCCTCCTCCTTGTAGCCGCGGACGTGCAGGTTCTTGTGGTTTGTCCGCCGGTAGGTCAACCGATGGATCAGCCAGGGGTAGCCGTGGAATGCAAAGACGATGGGCTTGTCCTTGGTGAAGAGGGCGTCGTAATCGCGGTCCGAAAGCCCGTGAGGATGCTCCTTGGGCGGCTGGAGTTTCATGAGGTCCACAATGTTGATCACTCGCACCTTGAGTTCGGGCAGGTGTTTGCGGATCAGCTCAACGGCGGCCAGGGTCTCTAGGGTCGGCACATCGCCGCAGCAGGCCATCACCACATCGGGCTCGCTGCCTTTGTCATTCGAGGCCCATTCCCAGATGCCCAGGCCCTGAGTGCAGTGCTTGATGGCCTGGTCCATGGTCAGCCACTGCGGCGCCGGCTGCTTGCCCGCGACGACCACATTGACGTAGTTGCGGCTGCGCAGGCAGTGATCGGTCACCGAGAGCAGCGTGTTGGCATCTGGCGGAAGATAGACGCGTACTACTTCCGCCTTTTTATTGACGACATGGTCAATGAA
>JAYVTU010000187.1:0-3493 GCA_043788485.1 Planctomycetota bacterium | reverse complement strand
TCGTGCTTGTTCAGGCTGCGCAGCCAGAAGGCACCGACCGTGTAGCTCTCCACTCGCTCCGGGTCCAGCTCGGCGGAAAGTTTTACCCACGGCAAAATTTCCCGCGCGGCGTTGGTGTTGCCGTCCTCGCCGAGATGCGAATGTTTCGAGACGAAAAAATGGCGGCTGAAAGCGTCAATCCAATCCGTCGGTTTGCCGAGAAAACTCGCCTCCTGCTCCTCCCCGTCCTCATCGTGATGCTCGCACTTTTCGTCGTGGACGTGGCCCGGCTGGCCGTGCGTGCAGGCTGCATCGTGCTTTTTGCCGGCGTGATCATGCTCATCATCCTTCGTCTCCTGCGCGCCGGCCTTCTGGGCGAGGTGATTTTCCTTCAACGCCTGATCGAAGAACGATGGATAAAAACCGCTGTGCATATACACGTCCGACTTCACGAAAAAATGATTCGCGAACAACCGGCGGCTGTCTCCCATGATGCTGCCGAGGACGCTCGTGTCTTTCGATGTCGTCATCGTTTCGAGGCGCGGCCCCAGCCAGGTCGCAATGCTGAAGCAACCGGTCAGCAAAAAAATCATCTGCAACACAGGCGTCGTCATATCAAGTCGTGAGCGCGCGCCGGCGGAACAACAGCCAGGACGTGATCAACAACACCGCCGTGTACGCGCCGTAATACAGCAGCGCCAGAAACCACCAGCCCAGCTCCGGCATGGCCTTGTTGTGAATCACCAGATCACGCACCGCGTAGGCCCATTCCAGATGCGGGATCGCATAGTAGATCGCGGCGAGCACCGTGCCGGCGAAGCCGCCCGCTTTCACCGCCACTTTGTTCAAGTGCATCCCCACGCCCAAAATGCCGAGCACCACCACAAAAGAAATCGTCACGTTCGCCGACGGCGCGGAGAGCACAATCGAGCCGAGCAACGCCAGCGCCACCACCACCGCCAGCGCCGCCCAGTGCAACGTCATCGCTTCAAAATAACTGCCCACTGGAAACGTATGTTCCTTCGAGGCCGCGACCATGCCGAAGAACAAATAGAATGCGACCAGTGCCAATCCACAGGCGAGCCAGCAGCCGAGGAATTTCCCGACGATCAATTGCGCGCGCGTCACCGGCTTGGCGAGCAATGGAAAGATCGTGCGCTGCTCTTTCTCCGATGGCAATTGCCGCGCCGTCGTCCCGATGGCCACGACCAGCGAGCAAATCCAGATCAGCAACAGGCAGATTTCCTTGAGATACCGGACGATGTTGGCGTCATGGAAAAAGTTGACCGACCCCATGACCACCGTGATCAGCGCGGTCAGAAAGAACAGCACGTAAAAATCCTTCCGCCGGATCATTTCCGTCAGCACCACCGAGGCAATCGCAAAAATCACGTTCATGACATGCCTCCCACCACCGGCTGCGGTTGAAATCCGATCACCCGCAAGAACGCCTGTTCCAAATTCGTCTCGTTCGCCTGCACGATCTCGTTCACCCGGCCCACCGCCTTCAATTCCCCCTGCGCCAGAATCGCCACGCGATCACAGACCGACTCCACCTCGCCCAGTTCATGCGAGGAAAAGAACACCGTCTTCCCATCGTTTTTCAGCCGCTGGATGATCTCACGCACCTTCATCCGCCCGACGGGATCAAGGCCGCTCGTCGGCTCGTCGAGGATGAGAACCTGCGGATCAGCCGCGAGCGCCAGGGCCAATCCGACGCGGGCGTAACCGCCCTTCGACAGGGTGCCGAGTTTCACCCCGCGCTCCAGGCCGAAGCTGTCGAGCAGGTCGGCGTAGCGATCCGCGTAGCCCGCGCGGTGGAACCCGGCGGCGAAACGGCCGATCTCCGCCGTCGTCATCCAGTCGTAGAAGCGCGGCTTCTCGGGGACGTAGCCGATTTGGTGCCGCATCTCGACGGCGTCCTTCCAGCAATCCCGCCCGAGGATGGTCGCGCGCCCGGAGTCGGGCTGCAACTGGCCGGTGAGCATGCGGATCGTCGTCGATTTGCCCGCGCCGTTGTCGCCGAGGAGCGCCCAGATCGCCCCGGCGGGGACATCGAGGTCGAGCCGATCGACGACCTTCTTACCGCCGAAATATTTCGTCAACCCCTGCGTCCGGATGACCGCGTCCATCATCGCCCCCCTTGTTTCATTTGGCCTGCCCGTTGACCCTCGTTAGTTCTTCCTCGACGAGGCGGCGGATGTCCGCGTCCGCAAGGGAACTCGACACCGCCTCGCGCAGCACCTCGCGGATGCGGGCGCGTAAGATCTCCTGGCGTTTCTCCTGGCACAGCCGCCGCGCGTCCGGCGTCACCTCCATGCCTCGCCCGCGCCGCGCCTCGACGACGCCCTGGCGCTCCAACTCCTGGAACGCCCGCGCCACGGTGTTCGGATGCACCGTGAGTCGGCCCGCGAGGTCGCGGACGCTGGGTATCAGCGCGCCGGCCTCGAGCGACCCCGAGGCGACGCCGAAGATCACCTGCGCCACGATCTGCTCGTAGAGGGGGACCGACGACTCACGCCGGTCCGGTTCGATGCGCCACAGCATGGGGGGCTCCTGGCCGCCGTGTACTACCTGCATAGTACACTAGATCAACGAGACGACAAGTGCAAGAGGAGAGGTGAAGAAATATGCACCCAGAGCGGCGACCGTCACCCAAGTCCTCCTGCCGCAGGCCGGGCGTGCTGGGGTGCGCCACTGCCTCGTGATGGTCACGACCATCCACGACGCCGCCGTGATGGCCACCTTGGTAAGGCCGACGTACAGTAAGAAGCAGTGAGCGGCTCCCTTGACGAGATACTCTCATGCGAACGTTCGTTTTCAGCGACGACAAGTCGGACAAGTTCTGGAACATTGCCCCCGACGGTTCCAGTTTTACCACGACCTTCGGCAAGGTCGGCACCAAGGGCCAAACCCAGGCGAAGACCTTCCCCGACGAGGTGGCGTCCCGCAAGGCCCACGATAAGCTCGTCGCCGAGAAGCTCGGCAAGGGATACGTCGAGACGACGCCCGCAAAGGCACCGCCCGTCTCGCCGTTGCAACAGGCGCTCGAGGCGACGCTCGTCGAGAACCCCGACGACTTGGCGGCGCACTCGGCCTACGCCGACTACCTCATGGAGCAGGGCGACCCGCGCGGCGAGTACATCCAAATGCAACTCGCGCTGGAAGACCCCGCGCGGCCGCCTGCGGAACGCGCCCGCCTCCAGGCCCGCGCCGACGAACTCCAAGTCCAGCACGCCCGGCAGTGGCTCGGAGACGTGGGCCGGTTCCTCGTCGGCGACTGGAGCGGCCCGGACAAGCCGTTCGACTACGAGTTCCGGCGCGGCTGGCCCGACCTGCTCCGCGTGCTGCCGTTCCCCGAAGCTGCGGTCGCCGCCCTGGCCCGGTCGCCCCAGGTGCGACTCTTGCGACGGCTGGAAATCGTGTACGACATGCGCTTCCACCCGTTCGACCTGGATCCGTTCGTCGAGGGGCTGAGCAAAGCGATGAGGGGAGACGAAAAGCCGTATAACAT
>JAYVTU010000186.1:0-12916 GCA_043788485.1 Planctomycetota bacterium | reverse complement strand
TCAGCATCCGTGCCTCCTTGATGGTGGAGGCGCTATCCTGCCACAAAATAGGCGAGGGCGCTACTGGGCGCGCGAGGATTAATCACGATCCGTATAACGACCATTTTGCGCCAGCGCTACGCCTAACAAGCGCCGAACATCGGGAGGGTAGAGACAGAGCCGTACATACCGTTTTTCCAACCGAAGGAGCTCCGCACATGCCCAAGCTCAAGGGTCGTCTCCCGAAGTACCGCCGTCACCGCCCGTCGGGCCAAGCCATCGTGACCCTCAACAGCAGGGATCACTATCTCGGTCCCCACGGCAGCCAGACCAGCATCCAGGAATACGACCGCCTGATCGCCGAGTGGCTCAGCGGTGGCCGTCAGTCACCGCAAGTTCGGGCCGATCAATCACTGACAATCAACCGGCTGATCCTCTCCTTCTTCGAGCACGTTCAGTCCTACTACCGCAAGCCCGACGGCACGCAGACCACGGAGGTCGACAACTTCCGCCAGGCCCTACGTCCGCTCCGCCGCCTCTACGGCCACACGCCAGCTATGGAGTTCGGACCCAAGTCCCTCAAGGCCCTCCGCGAACACATGGTCGGCCTGGGCTGGTGCTGCAAGAACGTCAACAAGCATGTCTACCGGATCGGCGCCGCCTTCAAGTGGGCCGCGAGCGAGGAGCTCCTGCCCGCGTCGGTTTACGAGCAGATCAAGACGGTCCAGGCGCTCCGCCGCGGCCGCACCACCGCCCGCGAAAGCCAGCGGATCCCGGTGGTGCCGGTGGAGATGATCGAGGCGGTGATGCCGTTCCTCAGCCGCCAGGTGTGCGACATGATCCGGCTCCAGCTGCTGTGCGCCGCACGCCCCGGTGAGATCGTGACGCTCAAGGTCAAGGACATCAAGGCAATGGATAAAATCTGGGCCCACGAACCCGACCAGCACAAGACGGCTCACCACGACAAGGACCGCCACATCCTCTTCGGTCCCCAGGCACAGGAAATCCTTTCCCGTTACATGGCGGGCCGGTCGCCCGAGGATTACCTCTTCAGCGCCGCTGAGGCCGAGCGGGAGCGGCGCCTCAAGCTCCACGAGGCACGCCGAACTCCCCTGTCGTGCGGCAACAATCCCGGCTCCAACCGCCGCCCGGCTCCGAAACGCCAGCCCAACGATTGCTACACCGAGGACACCTACCGTCGTGCGATCCACCGGGCCTGCGATCAGGCCTTCCCGCCGCCGCCGCACCTCGCCCACCAGAAGGTTCCTGGGGTCCGCGGCCACAGCCGCTGGGAGACCAACGCCGAGTGGGAGCTGAGGCTCGGGGTCGAAGGATGGAAGGAACTCCTTGCGTGGCAGAAGTCGCACCGCTGGTCCCCCAACCGGCTCCGTAAGAACGCCGGCACCGAGATCCGACGGCTCTTCGGCCTGGAGGCGTCGCAGCTCGCCCTGGGTCATTCCAGCGCTGTCGTTACCGATTCCGTTTACGCCGAGCGGGACATGAACAAGATGATCGACATCTTCGGAAAGGTGGGGTGACTATGTGCGACACCACACAAAACTCTTCACTTCTTGATGTAGGCGTTGAAGCCCACGGTCAACGGCTTGCCGTTGATCATCGCGGTGGTGCTGGCGTTGCCCCGCGTGGACGCGACGACCAGCGTCTTGGTCACGCCCACTACGGTGCCTTCGGCTCGGCGGGGCCGAAGTCCTTTTCGTACCGACGCAGCAGAGCCGGGACATCGTTGGGCACGAAGTAAATTCTGCCGCGGATGGTTTTGGTTTGGCCGGGGCTCAGGCCGCCGATGCGAAAGTCGGAGTGGATGCAGGCGGCGACGCCTTGGAAGAGTTCCTGGTAGGGATCCCACGCGGCGGCGAAGATCCAGCGGTTGTCGGCGGAGTAGCAGCAGATGAGACCGTTGCTGGGCGTGTGGGGATTGAGCGGGCGTGGGTTCACGTCGTCCTTGCCGATGCCCGGGGCGGCCCACACCTGGCCGGGCGTGTAGCGGGCTTCGGTCGCCCAGTCCTTCGTGGGCATCATGGCGATCTTGCCGTCGAGGAAGATGAAGAGCCTGGGGAGGTACGTCTTCTCGTCGCCGCCCGTGAAGGGTCCGACGCGGATGCAGGGCTGCGCCCAGACCGCTTCGGAGACTTTGTCGGTCGGGTTGGTCGCGGTGAGCTGGAAGTCGACGCTATCGGGTAGAACGGCGATGACGTGGTCAACGGTGACGCCGTCGGCGAGCGTGTCGCGGAGCTTGATGACGGTGCGGTCGTCGTTGACGGCAACGAGCGCCGCCTTGTGCCCGATCACGGTGTGCGTGACCCAGTCGGTCGTGTGCGAGTCGGAGCGGCAGTAGGCTTCGAGGTAATGGATGCGGACGAGGGGCAGCTTCTCCCCCGCGGCGGTCGTGTGCTGCACATCGAGCCAATCGTCGGCCCAGTGGATCGCCGTCTGCGGCGGGCCGGCCTCGACGAGCCGGGCGAAGAGGAGCAGGAACAAAACCAGAAGTGGGTGACGCATGAATGCAATGTCTCGCGGAGCCGTGCCGCAGTCAACACCGAATATCGTGCGCCGGCTGTACACTCTGGCGATGATCAAGCCCAAAGATGAAACAATGAGTGTGAGTTAAGATCCACTATCTTTGCTCGCCCCCGTCCATGTCCCCGACCTGCTTGTCCATCCGCTCGATCTCCTTCTCTTTGACCGCAACTTCCTTCGCCTTCACGTCGGCCTCGGCCCGCTCGCTGCGGATGTCAACCCGCAGCCGAGAGAACAGGCTCATATAAGCATTGGCAATCCCGACCAAACCGAAAAATGCAATGATGCAGCCACGCCAGTCATCCAGCAGCAACCGGTAGCCCGTGAACCAGACGAAGAACGCCGTGACGTAGTGGCTGAAGCAGTATTCGCAGGTGAACAGGTAGAAGAACTTTCTCTTGAGTATCGATACGCACAGCTTGCTCTTTTGAGCACAGAACTCGCGAGGCTCGCGGAAAATTTCCTCGTGCGTGATCGTCCAGGCCACGCAGGCAATCGGGATCGCCAGCACAAAGAGCCAGGCGACCTGCTGGCCAAGCTGAGCGGATGTGGGAGGCATGGATGCTCTATTGGGTTGGAGGATTCGAGGTCAGGTCTCGTGGTGCGGGCCGCCGGTACGCCACATCTACGGCCGCAGCTCCGCCGTTGAGTTTGGGCCGAAGTGCATCAAGGCGATTCGTGAGCACATGATCGGCCTAGCGTGGACCCTCAAGAGCATCAATAAGCAGGTTCAGCGGATCTGCGTTGTATTCAAGTGGGCGGCCATGACTCGCCGAGCCGACTCTACGTCCCTTTCGGCGTCATTCCATCAGAAGGTGTACTGTACAGCCATGTAGATGAAATCGATGTCCTGATGGGCACCGGTTTGTTCGATGAAATCGCCGGCGAAGAAGTGGCTGTAGCCGATGGAGAGTTCGGTATGGCGGTCGAGTTGATGCTTGACCAGCAGGTCGAACTCCTGACCGATCTCCAGCGAGTTGCCGACGCCGGGATTTCGGACAAGAGCGCCGGCGGCGTTGTAGACGCCATCGGCGGACTCGGCGCGCCAAAAGAGGTGGCCTTGCAGCTCCACGCTCAGGCCCTTGGAAGGCTTGAGGGTCAGGCCGGTGGAGAAGTCGATGACATTCTGACGGCCGATCTCATCGATCCAGCCGAAGTAGGCGTGGCCCAGGGGGAATAGCTGGTTGAAGGTCTGCACATCACCGCCGGTCGATTTGTCGCCGCTGGCGTAGTCGAGATTGATGAAGAGCCGCGGCGCTGTCGTAAAATCCGCGAGGTTGTAGCCGAGCTGGCCGGTGCACATGTAGGCACTGATGTCGCCGCTTCCCACTTCGCCGAATTGGTACGCGCCCTCGAGTTCGTAGTCGAATGCGGTTTTCTCGATCTTGCCCCAGAGTCTGCCGCCGACGGTCTGTCGGGCTTCGTCTCCGGCGGTGCCGTTGAACTGTGTGGGCGCGGGAGCCGGAGCGGTGCCGCCGAGAGTGACCGTCTGCTTGTTGAGACCCAGCCAGTAGATGTCCAGGCCAATGCTGGTCGTCGGAATTTTCCCGGCGGCGTATAGTCCGTAAAACTCCTGATCGTTGCCGGGCTGGTTGAACTCGTACTTCTCGATGATCACAGGCCGTGTCCAAAAGCCTGTCACGGTCCAGTCGCCGAGCTTGGCGATGCCCGAAAAGCCGTCAAAGGTTCGCCGTGTGTTCGTCCAATCCAGAGGGCTCACCAGTCGCTGCTTGCCGAATAGCAGTTCCTGGCGACCGCCGCGGAGTGTCAGCGACTCCCGGGCATCGCCGAACGGGATGATGAAATCGCCGAATCCGTTCTGAAGATCGAGTTCGTCGCGTTCGACATTGCGGTTGCCGCCCAGCAGATCGCGTTGGGTGGCCAGGGCGCTCTTGCCCTCGGCGAAGACCCGGAAGTTCTGCCCGATGTGCAGATCGCCGTAGAACATGAGGCGGGACAGCAGCATCGCGTCGTCGTGGGGCCTGAACGCGGCACCGCCCGGTGCGGCGGCGCCGAAGTTGAAGTTGTTCCAGATCTCGTAGCGCTCGCGCACCTGTCCACCAAACCCGGCCCAGACGGAGCCATTGTCGGAGAGCGGCACGTACTTGAGGCGATCGAACACGTCGCCGGTGCTCGTCAGATCCTTGCCCGTGAGCGTGGACCAATCTTCGTTCTGACGGAGGGCCTGAAAAGTGGGCCGCGGGATTTCGGCGGCCGACTCTGCGGTATCTGTCGCTGGTGCGGACTGGGGCTTGTACGGATCGGAAACCGGTGCGGCGCCGGGCTCGACCGCCAGAGCCGCGCCACACAAGAGAGCGAGAGCCACCATGAACCAGTGCGAGGTGCGCATGAGGGTCAGTTCCTATTTAGACCGGGTCGTTGGGTCTGGGCTGGTAATCTCGATCGCGTTGACGGGGGCCGGGCAAAGATCCTGGCAAACGCCGCAACCTGTGCATGCGGATTGGACGATGACCGGCATGCCGGCGCGAAGCACGATCGCGCCGGGAACCGGGCATCGCTCGATGCAGGTGCTGCATGAGACGTGGAGGTGCGCCAGGCAGGCGTGGCGGCGGATCATCGCCTTGGCTCCGGCGGGCCGCGCGCTGCAAATTGTCTCCAGATTCACCATAGCGATCGGCTGTGCCCGAGGTGCCGTGGCCAGCGTGTGATCAGGCAATGGGGGTGCGAGCGAGATGACCGGCAACGAATTGACGAGCGACCGCACCACACCGCCGAGCATGCGGCCGGTGATCATCTGTCGCCTGGATATCGCCCGGTCATCGCTCATGAAGTTCCGATTCCGCCGGAGCGAATCGCGGCTCGGCGATTCCCTGAAAGGTGCGTTGATCGAACTGGAAGTTCGCGGCGTGGCACTGCAGACAGTTGTTGCGCCACGGGTGCGTGGTGCGCATGCCCGGCTTGCCGAAGACACCGTGGCAACCGGCGCAGTTCTCGCGCATGAACGTGGCGTGCGGGATCGTCGGCGGCGCGCCGGGCCAGGCGCGCGTGCCGGCTTCGGGGGAGGCCAGGCCCGCGAAGACATTTTCGATCAGCAGCTTCGGCCCCTGCGGCTGGAGCACACGGTTGGTTGATTCGACATGGCACTGGAAGCAGACGGTCATCTGCGGATGGCTGAGCGGCGGTGCGATGCGTGCGCCGATCTTCATGCCGCTGGCATGGCAGGCGAGACAGCCGGCGGCGCTGCGCTGATCGATGGGATGAGGGATCACCGGCGGCGCTCCGCTGTAGGCGCGGCGTTCGGAGCGCTGCGACAGTGCTTGGGCCTTCTGCGTGGCATCCTGCACCACGGGGGCGAGAAGATCGGCCGGAGCGCCGACGATCTGCGTCACGGAGCTGCGGAATCGGGAGTTGGGCTTCAGGTCGGATTGGCCCATTTCGAGATAGCTGACGGCGTGGCCGGGATGGTTGGGCGATGCGGTGGCGGCGGCCTGCGATGCGGCGGGGCCCGCGCGAGGCTGGCGGTCCTCCGTGCCGGCGAGTCCGGAGAAATACCCCGTCAAGGCCAAGCCGATCGCCACCGCCATCACGATGTTGCCGAGGCGGCCCGGAGTCACTTTGTCAGGCGAGTCGCTGTTCACCGCGCATTCTCCACCGGTGCGGTCTTGCGGAGACGCACGGCGCATTTCTTGTAATCAGGCTGCTTGGAGAACGGGTCATGTGCCTCCAGCGTGAGCCGATTGATCGGCAGGGACTCATCAAAGAAGGGCACGAAGACCGAGCCTCTGGGCGGTCGAGATCGGCCGTTGACCCACGCGGACAGCGTGATCGATCCGCGCCGGGTTTCAAGCCTCACGGCCTCACCGGTATTGATGTTCAGGGCGGCGGCGTCCTCGGGGCTGATCTCGACGTAGGAGCCGGGCATCGCCCGGTGCAACTGCGGGATGCGGCGCGTAAGCGTTCCGCTGTGCCAGTGCTCCAGCACCCGGCCCGTGCAGAGCCACAGCGGGTACTCCGTGTCTGGCACTTCGGGCGGCGGTTCGTAGGGGCGGAACCAGATCAGCGCCCTATCGTCTTCGGTCACGGAGTGGTAGAACTGAATCCCGCTGCCGGGCTTGACATTCACGTCCTCCCCTTCGACGAAACGATAGCGGGTCTCGCGCCAGCTTCCATCGGTCGCCTGGTTCACCGGCCATCGCATTCCGCGATGCGCGACGAGCTGCTTGTAGGGCGCGACATTCTTGTGTTTCATGAAGGTGAACCCGCGGTACTCTTCGAAGAGCCGCTCGTCCACATTCACGTCGTAGTAGTGTTCCCATCGCCAAGCCGGCACCTCGACGCCCTTTTCGTCTTCGATATGGAAGAGGAATCGACCGTCCTTGTCCTTCATGCCGGCGTGACCGAGTTCCATCAGCTTGTGCGCGACCGCAAGCGTCTGCCAGCAATCATCGCGTGCCTGGCCGGGCGGGTTGACCATCTTGAACCACTGCTGCGTGCGGCGCTCGGAATTGCCGTACACCCCGTTCTTCTCCACCCACATCGCCGAGGGCAGCACGAGATCGGCCAACTCGGTTGTCGCGGTCGGATAGACGTCGGAAACGATGAGAAACTTGTCCTTGAGATTGGCCTTGTTGAGGAAGAGCTTCTGGGCGTTGGGGATGGTTTGGCCGGGGTTGGTGGCCTGGACCCAGATCGTGTCGATGTCACCGCCATGATCGGTGGGCGTGTTGAACTTCTCCCACATGAGCACGGTGTGGTAGCCGATGCTGCCGTTGATCCGGCCCTCGGGCAGGTTCCACATCTTCTCTGCGTCGGCGCGGTGCTTGGGATTGGTCACGATGCGGCCACCGGGCAGGCCGTTGACGGTCGTCCCCACCTCGCGCACGGTGCCGCACGCCGAGGGCTGGCCGGTGAGGCTCTGCGGCCCGTCGCCGGGCTTGCCCCAGTGGCCCGAGAGCAGATGCACGGCGTGAACGAGGTTGTTGATGGCCGTGCCCCGGGTGTGCTGGTTCATGCCCATGCACCAGAGACTGACGATCTTCTTCGAGCGGTCGCCGAAGAGCTTGCCGAGCATGCGCAGCTGCTGCGCAGGCACTCCACTGAGCTTCTCGACGTATTCCACGGTGTATTTCGAGACCAACTGCTTGTACTGCTCCAGCGTGGCGGGCTGGCCGCCGAGGTCGGCCGGCTGCTTGTCCATGCGGAAATTGCAGTGCTTCTCGACGAACGTCTTGTCGTAGCTGTCGTCGGCGATGAGCTGATGGGCGATGCAGTTGGCGATCGCCAGATCGGTCTGCGGCGTGAACAGCAGGTGGTGATCGGCCTGCTCGGTGGAGCGGGTGCGGCGCGTCGAGATGTCGATGTATGTGACACTCTGACCCGACGAGCGTCGGTCGATGATGCGGCTGAAGAGCACGGGGTGCATCTCGGCGGGATTGTTGCCCCACGTGATGACCGTGTCGCACACATCCAGATCGTCGTAGCAGCAGGCCGGCTCATCGACGCCATACGTGCTCAGAAAACCGGTGACGGCCGAGGCCATGCAGAGCCGGGCGTTGGGATCGATCTGATTGCTGGAGAGTCCGGCTTTGACAAATTTGAGCGCCGCGTAACCCTCGGGGATCGTCCACTGCCCCGAACCATACACGGCGAAACGCGGGCCGGATTGCATGACGCGCTTGGCGACGATCTCGATCGCCTCGTCCCACGTGATGGGCTCTAGCTTGCCGCCGCGGCGAAGCATCGGGGTCGTGAGGCGGTCCTGGCCGTAGAGCGCCAAGCCCACGTGGTAGCCCTTGACGCAGAGGAGCCCCTTGTTCACGGGCGCCTGGCGATCACCGGCAATCGCAACGACCTTGCCCTCTTTCACGCCGACCTGCACATGGCAGCCCGTGCCACAGAATCGGCACGGGGCTTTGTTCCACACGACGCCCGGAAGCAGGGGCGGATCGCTGACGACAGGCAGGGAGATATTCTCCCCGCCTCTCGCCGCCGCACCGCTCTTGGAGGCCGCGACCGCTGCAGCCATGGCCGCGGATTTGATGAATGTCCGTCGCTCCATCTGCGTTGCCATCAGAAGGTCTCCGTTCCGCAGGTCTTGCGATCCTGAAGCGTCGTAGGCTCGCCGCAGTCGTCATCAAAGTGAACGAACACCACATCCACAAACACGACCCCGGGCAGTTCGTTGAGCCAGCCCCAGATCTGCTGATCCGCGTGACGGTCCGGGGAATCAACAACGATCGGAACGCGCCGACCGCGGCGATGGCCGAGCTCGATCCCGCGGCGCAGGCCCATCTGTGCGACCGCTTGATGAGCGAGCGGTTCATCGTCACACAGGGTGATTAGTAGCCCACTGAGTGGCATCAACTAGGTCCATGGGCGGGTTGCATCTCGTTTGCGGTCCGGCAACCGTGGAGGCAATTTCCGCCGACAAACGCAAACCTAACCCACCGAAGGGCAATAATCAATAGTTAAAGATGTTAAAGTATTGATTTATTTGATCGCCCCGGTTATGGTCAAATCGCAGGGTAGGTCAGATTTAGATCATCCGAAGCCCATTGGCCGCAAACAGCAGGGTTTACGCTTGAAACCGCCACGTCGCAGCATGTTCATCACCCTCGCTTCGCTCGCCGGTTTTGCGTTGATTGGAGTGGAGGTCACTCGGGGAAACGGCTCCGCATCTGTTCCAGCGGCACCCGCCCCGACACTGGCCGTCCCCGCGGTGAAAAAATTTCCTGTGATCGTTCGCCTGCCCGCCGGTCCGCCGACTATCGATTCCGGTCGGCTCGATCATCATGGCCAGCCGGCGGGCATCGCCTGCGCCACCTGTCACGCCACCCGGCCCGCCAATGCCGCCACGCACAGCGCCGAGCAGCTCACAGAGTTTCACAAGGGCCTCGCATTCAACCACGGCAATCGGGCCTGCATCGCCTGCCACAACAGCGCCGACTACAACACGCTGCATCTGGCCGACGGCACCGTCGTCACCTTCACGCAGGTGATGGACCTCTGCGGCCAGTGCCACGGCCCCCAGCTGCGTGATTACAACCACGGAGCCCACGGGGGCATGACCGGTTACTGGGACCTGACTCGCGGCCCAAGAACCCGCAATAATTGCGTCGATTGCCATGATCCTCACACGCCCAAGTATCCGACCGTGATGCCGGTGTTCCCACCGGTGCCTGCGGCACACCAGCCCCATCACGAAGGAACCACCCATGAGTGATGGCAGAAAAATATCACTCCCGGTGCTCGGTGAGGAGGGCGGCATCTCACGCCGTAACGTGATGAAGGCGGGCGGTGCGATGCTCGGCGCCGCGGCGTTCGCCAAGGCGATGGTGCCGTTGACCGAGTGGGCCGCGAACATCAGCGTAGATGAGTTCCTGCAGAAGCATTACAAGGAGTTGGGCCCGGCGGACATGGAGCGCGTTATCGATCGCCTGCAGAAGCAGGCCAAGACCGATTACGACGCGGTTGTCGAGATCCACGACTACCGGCCGCAGCCCGGCGTGCAGTTCGGTTACGCGCTGAACCTGAGCATCTGCATCGGCTGCCGCAAGTGCGCCGAGGCGTGCCACCACGAGAACAATCACGATCGCGCCACGCAGAACTCGTACATCCGCGTCCTTGAAATGCAGAAAGGCTCGATCGATCTAGAGAAGGGCAACGCCCACTACGACCACCCCGTGCCCGATCCAGAAAAATTCTACATGCCCGTGCAATGTCAGCAGTGTGACAACCCGCCTTGCGTGAGCGTCTGCCCGGTCGAGGCGACCTGGAAGGAAGACGACGGCATCGTGGTCGTGGATTACAACTGGTGCATCGGGTGTCGCTACTGCGAAGCGGCGTGCCCCTATCACGCGCGACGATTCAACTGGGAAAAACCCCAGATCCCCGCCGCCGAGGTCAACCCGGATCAGGGCTATCTCTCCAACCGCATCCGGCCGCAGGGCGTGATGGAGAAGTGCACCTTCTGCCTGCACCGCACGCGGCAGGGGCGATTGCCGGCCTGCCTGGAAGCCTGCCCCACCGGCGCGCGTGTCTTCGGCAACATGCTCGATCCCGACTCCGAAATCCGCTGGATCCTCCAGAACAAGCGCGTGTTCGTGCTCAAGGAAGAGCTCGGCACACAACCCCGCTTCTTCTACTTCTTCAATAAGTGAACAGGAACCGCCCATGGTCGCTGCAATTTTTGATGAAACCCATATCGCCCAAGCCGCACTGGACGACCTTGTCCAGATAGTCCCCGGGGCCATTGTCACCATCCCGCTGATCAATACAGGCCCGATGCAGCAGATGCTGTTCGCCATGGACCGCGGTCAACTGCTCAACGAACACCGCGCCGCATCGCTGGCGACCATTCAGGTGCTCGCCGGTCGTCTGCGGTTCAACGCCGCGGGCACCGACTACGACATGACCGCCGGCGATTGGCTGATCATACCCACGGGCTCCAACCATTCCGCAGAAGCCATTGAGCCCGTGAAATTTCTCTTGACGCTTGCCCGCCACGCGAACGGGAAATCAACGTGAGCACGCTCCGCAGCGCACAAAGCCACCTCGTCAGCTACCCGAGATTCCTCTGGCGATCGCTGGCTCTGTCGACCCATGGCTCTCCGCTGTTCTACACCTGGATGATTGTGCTCACCGCCGTGGCGCTGGTCGGCGCGCACGCCTGGGCCACGCAGGTCCGCGACGGCATGGTCCTCACCCACATGTCCGATCACGTCTCCTGGGGGCTCTACATCGCCAACTTCACCTTCATGGTCGGCCTCGCCGCAGGTGCCGTCATGATGGTCATCCCCGCGTACCTCTACCACGACAAGGAGATGCACGACGTCGTCATCATCGGCGAATTGCTCGCCATCGCCGCGATCACCATGTGCCTGCTCTTTGTCACCGTCGACCTCGGCCGCCCCGATCGCTTCTGGCACATCATGCCCGGCATCGGACGATTCCACTGGCCCTTCTCCATGCTCACCTGGGATGTGATCGTGCTCAACGGCTACCTCCTGCTCAACCTGCACATCTGCGGCTATCTCCTCTACACACGCTTCCTGGGCCTCGAACCCAATCCCCGCTGGTATGTGCCGTTCGTCTATGTCTCGGTGGTCTGGGCGATCTCCATCCACACAGTCACCGCATTCCTCTACTGCGGGCTTGGAGGCCGGCCTTTCTGGAACACCGCGCTGCTCGCACCGCGATTCCTCGCATCCGCATTCGTCTCAGGTCCGGCGTTCATCATCCTCGTCCTCATGACCATCCGGCGTTTCGGTCATTTCACCATCAGCCGGAGCCCCATCCACACGCTGGTCAACATCGTCCGCGTCGCCATCCTCATCGACCTGCTGATGGTCGCCTCCGAACTCTTCACCGAGTTCTACACCGGCGGCGCCCACATCGCCTCCGCCCGTTACCTGTTCTTCGGGCTGCACGGCCACCACGCCCTCGTCCCCTGGATCTGGACCGCGATCGGATTCACTGTCGTCGCCGCCATCCTCTTCCTGCGACCCCGGACCCTCGAGCACCCGCCCACGCTCATCCTCGCCTGTGTGCTCGCCTTCGTCGGAATCTGGATCGAGAAGGGTATGGGCCTCATCATCCCAGGATTCATCCCCTCGACGCTGCACGAAATCGTCGAGTACACGCCCAGCCTCATCGAGTGGAAGATCACCGCAGGCATCTGGTCCGTCGGACTGATGGCCCTGACCATCGCCCTGAAGATCGCCATCCCGATCTTCACCGGCCACGTGTCGATGGACGGCAAGACCCTCGTCCCGCCTCACGGCTGAAAATCAGGTCGAATCCTCACCACACGCACGCCCTGCGGCGTGCAAAGCAGCGTGTCCCACCACACCGCGCCTTCATAGCGATAGCGAATCTGAAGCCCCGTCAGGCACCCGCCCAACAGCAGGTCCCGCCCCTCCTCCAATGTCACCGAGCCTTCGCCGACGTACTGCCTGGCGTTGCCACGCGGGATCACCTCGGTCACCTCCGCATGCTGCGTGATCTCGGCGATCAATCTCCGCACACCCTCGGCATCCAGCAGGCTCTGCTGAACGTCGGGCAGTTGGGGCGTGTCAGACGTACCAGCATTGTCACACATTGTCATCACAAGCTCCTCTCGATTTGAACTTGAACCCAAGATCACGCGGCAAGCGGTGGTGGAATGCCACAGTTCGTAGTCTCGTTACCTGACCGTGCATTAGTCAAGCTCACAGCAGAAAACTCCGCCGCTTAGAGAAATTCGCGCTTTTTGTGACCCCGCCTTATGATGCGTGGATCAGGCAAGGAGGCCTCCACGATGGCGTACTCGGACGACTTTCGACGGAAGGTTCTGGCGGCGGTGGATCACACGCCGCACGGGCACTGGAAGACGATGACGCTTCTGGGCGCGATGCGGCTGGACGGCGTGATGCGCGACGCGACGGCGGTGTACGACGGG
>JAYVTU010000185.1:0-12886 GCA_043788485.1 Planctomycetota bacterium | reverse complement strand
AGCGGGCCGTGGCACCCCGATAGCCCCTCCCCTTCAAAATCACGAAAGGCCACCCATGTCTCATCCGCTTCCGCTCCGCGCGCGCGCCGCGCTCCTCCGCGCCTCCCTCTGCCTCCTCGCACTCACCACCGTCACCCATCCCGCCCACGCCAACCACGGCCCCGGCGCCTCGGGAGGCGGCAGTTCCACCATCTCAGGTGAAACGCTCAAGCCCGGCGCGTGGGAGCTTTCCGTCCGCGAAGACTACACCGAGTTCGAGAGCTTCAGCCGCGCCGAGGCGCTCGCCCGTGCCCAGGACGGCGGCGATTTCGACGCACTCAAACGCGGGTTCCTCACTACTTTCGATGTCGCCTACGGCATCATGGACGACCTGCAGGTCGGAGCGAGCATCGGCTTCTTCAAGGGCGACCATTTCATCGGCGCCAGCAGCGAAGGCGACTTCGGCACCATCGATCCGCAAGGCCTGACCGACCTGACCATCATCGGAAAGTACCGCTTCATGAAGGGCGAGCCGGGCAATCTCGCCATCGTCTTCGGTGTCAAGGCGCCGACCGGCCGCGATGACGTCCGGCTCAGCAACGGCGAACTGCTCTCACCGTCCGATCAGCCCGGCACAGGCGCGTGGGACTTCCCGATTGGTTTCGGTTACTCGCGCTTTCTCACGCCGCAGGTCACGATCGACGCCAGCGCCCTCTACGTCGCACGCACCGAGCATGAGAGCTTCAAGGTCGGCGATCGCGTGAACCTCGCCGCGACGGTCGCCTACCGCATCACCGAGGACATCAAGGATTTCCCGCAGGTCAGCGTCTTCCTCGAAACGCAGTACATCCACCTCTTCCGCGACCGGCTCGATGGCCAGACCGACTCCAACAGCGGCTCCGATTCCATCTACCTCGGCCCGGGCGTGCGCGTCCGATTCGATCCGCATACATCGCTGACCGTTTCGCCATCGATCCCGGTCTACCAGAACGTCTACGGGAACCAGGGCAAAGTCGACTTCAAGCTCGCCGTGATCCTGAGTTTCTCATTCTGACTCCCTCCCCCTCTCCCTCCCAGGGAGAGGGCCGGGGTGAGGGTGAGGCACGATGACACGACACGCGCATCACCAGGCGCAGCTTGAAAGTCCCAACGTCTCACCCTCACCCCGGCTCGCGGGAGACAAAGCTCACGTCGGCGAGCTATCATTCACCCGTTCAACGGAGGCACAACGATGTTGACACGATTGATCTGCGTCGCGGCGATGATCGCATCGCTTGGGTTCACGACCGGCTGCGCCACCGGGCCGCACACCGCGGCCGCTCCCGGGGCGAAGGTCAAATGCATCGGTTGCTGCACGGTGTGCAAGTGCAACGCGGACCTGGCGTGTGTGGAGGTGAAGGTCGATGACAAGACGCCGCAATGCGTTTACAAGGGCGTGACCTATTACTTCTGCAGCGATCAATGCCGGAAGGACTTCGAGAAAGACCCGGCGAAGTATTCGGCGTATCTGACCAAGTAGGTGACACAACATTTCAACAACAGACTCGGAGAGGGAATCCTCTCCGGGCTTTTTCATGGATTCGTGCCGGTCAGCCGTTCGAGTTCCGTCACGACGCGGTCCAGCTCTTCGAGTAGATCCAGTGCGACCGGCTTCTCAGCTTTGCGGTACGCGTTGATCAGGGCACGGTAATACCACATCGTGCCCTCCTTGCCGCCAGCGAATTTGGTGAACGCCGCATCGCCCTGCCGGCGCACATCGGCGAGGATGCTGCGGGCGTTGTGCAATTTGTCGGCGGTCGAGACGAGCCGGACGGATGGCGAGGCGTGCGAGACGTGATCGACGTAACGCTGCTTGCGGTCGCGCCACGGCGGCTTGGGGACCTGATCGGTGTCCGTGCAGCCCTGCACGATCTCGGCGACGTTCTCGCCGAATTCCGCGGCGATCTTGTCACGCATCGGCGGGCCACCCTGATCCTCGATCGCGTCGTGAAGCATCGCGGCGATCGCTTCGTCTTCCGTCCCGCCATGCTCGAGCACGATCCCGGCGACGGCCATCAGATGCGAGACGTAGGGAACCTGCGTGCCCTTGCGCCGCTGTTTGGCGTGGGCACGGGTGGCAAATACCAACGCGTTTTCAAATCTTTCGCTGAGCATGGAAACCTGCAACTATTTTACGTCTCGCCAGATCCACCGCAGGGCATCCGGCAGGATTGCGCCACCGTGCTCGCCGTTGTGGGCGCCGCCGCCGAAGATGAATTGGTAGTCATATTTTTTGTACTTGAGTGCCGCGGCCATCTGCTGATTGCCGAGCGGCCAGTTGCCGTGCTCGTTATCCAGGTCGTGGTCACCGTCCTGGAGGAAGACGCGGATGGGTTTCGCTTCGGTCTTGCGAATGATGCCGGGGTAGGTGTCACCGTGGCGGATGTTGGTGAACGAGCCGACGTGGCTGACGACCTTGCGGAAATAATCGGGCCGCTGCCAGGCGACCGTGAACGCGCAGATCCCGCCCGATGAAATCCCGCAGATCGCGCGGCGGGCGGGGTCATCCGTCAGCTTGTACGTCTTGGCGACCTCGGGAATGATCTCGTTGATCAGCAGCTTCGCGTAGTCATCGGAGAGCGTGTCGTACTCGACGCTGCGGTTGTCGTATTTCGCCCAGCCCTTCTGCTCCAGCAACTTGTCGGAGTGATTGCCGGGGTTGATGAAGATGCCGATCGTCACGGGCATCTCGCCGCGTGCGAGGAGATTGTCGAAGACGATGGGCACGCGGAACTGGCCCTTCTCATCGACGTAGGCGTGGCCGTCCTGAAAGACCATCAGGGCTGCGGGCTTGGTGCCATCGTACTGCGATGGCACGTAGACCCAATATTCGCGGATCGTGCCGGGGAACGCCTTCTCGCTCTTCCATGTGAAACTCGTGACCTTGCCCTGCGGCACATTGGGCTGCCGCTGCGAGTCAGCGGTGAGTTCGTATTTTTTTGGGGCTGCGAGGCCCACGTGATCCGGATAGGGTTGAATCGCGGACACCTTGGCAAGCTTGTCCTGAAGTTCGACGACCTGCTCCTGTGAACTTCGATATGCGTTAAGCAAATCATTGTATTTTTCTTCTGAAACCGTGCCCGCAACGAGGGGCGTGCACAGAATGGCCAACACGACCGGCGTCAAAAACCTCGTGAGATGAAGCATGGATGCCTCCTGATCGCAATTTGGATTTCAAGGGATGGCGTGGCGACGCTGCTCACTCACGCCGAATCGCGGTCGACGATGCGGTAGCTCTCGCGTTCGCCGCGGCCGGTCATCGGGTAATCCTTGCGGAGCGGGAACGCGGGATACGCCTCCCACATGAGGATGCGGCGGAGGTCGGGGTGGCCGTCGAAGCGGATGCCGAACATGTCGAAGACCTCACGCTCGTTGAACTCGGCTCCGGGCCAGAGATCGACGACGCTCGGCACGTGCAGGGCGGGATCGTCGAGCGTGCCGGTCGTGTCGAGCGTCGGGGTGAGCATGCACTTGACGAAGAGGCGGCGATTGAAGTGCGTCGAGACCATGTTGTAGACGACGGCGAAGCGGCCCTCGAAGCCCTGGGCGTGGCCCTTCGGATAATTCAGGTAATCGGCCCCGGCGACATCGGAGAGAAAATCGTAACGGCACTGCGCATCATCACGGAGGAACTGCATCACATCGTGCAGCTTCTCGCGGGGGACGAGCACGGTCGTGTCGCCACGGAACTCCGCGGCGCGCAGGCCCTGGGCGGCAAAACGCTCCTTGAGACGAGCGAGCGTCGGGTGCGGCGCGGGGGCTGTGGGAGTGGTCGGGGTGGCGGAAGTTCCGGCGGTGGTCATCGTGAGGCTCCGTCCGCTGCGATGAGCGGCAAGACGCATATTAAAGCGGTTGCGGCGTGCGGTGACAAGCGGAGGCGGTCTCGAGGGCCGGGGCTCGGTACAATCGTGCGACTTTCAGCGAGGCACCCAAGATGCAGACGATTGGCGGCACAAGGATGGCGGCGCGGGCGATGCTCCTGTTGGCGGGACTGGTCATGATTTGCGTAACCGGCTGCGGCGGACCGCCGAAGCATTTCGACGACCCGGTGACCGTGATGCTCAACAAGGAGGAGGGCATGGTGCCGCGCTGGGCCGCGGCGGCGCAGGCGGAGAAGGAACTGCCCAGCGACCCCAAGCGAATCAAGGCGCTGCAGCGGATCGTGTGGGAGCGCGGCTACCCGGCGGACTGGAGCAACTACGCCGTCGATCAACTCCTCGCACAGGATGAGGCGGCGGCGCGGAAATTTCTCGGTACATCCATCGTGCTCGTCAACGACTGGGACACGACCAACTACATCATCGACTTGGCGGTGAATCGGAACTGGACGGACTTCGTGCCGGCGCTGGTGCGCAGCTATGCCCGGACGAGCGCGGGCTTCCGGGATGTGGACCGGCCGGAGCGAAAGGCGATCGAGAAGCTCGCGCCGGGCAAGAGCCTGGAGCAGGTGGTGATGGAGGTTTTCGCAGCCGACCCCTCGCGGCCGATCGAGCAGCGCGCAGCGGCGTGGCAGCTTCTCTACCGCCTGGGCGGCGATCATGCGAAGATGCAGGAACTGCTGCTGGCACAACCGGCTCGCGGCAATGATCCGCTGCTGCTGGATCTGCAGTGGGCGGCGCGGGACTTGGGCGTGATCCCGATCAATCTGGAGACGATCACGTGGGCGCGCATGCTGCGGACCGAGCCGTATCGCGCGTTTGCCGAGAGTGCGACGAAGGCGGTGGCGAAGCTCGGCCCGGAGCAGCGTCTAGGCCTTGAACTGCGTCATCTGCCGATCCTCGTGTTCCTCGATTACCACGAAGCCGCGGTGCTGGGCCGGAGCCGCGCAGAACTGCTGGCGGAAGCCCAGCAGTTCGTCGCCGGTCAGCAGCACCACCTCAAGGGCCCGACCTTCGACGGCCCGATGGACGAGCACCCGCAGGAGCTCCGCAACTGGCAGGAGAAGCTCTGCTGGGCGGACTTGGCGACGCTGCACGTCGTCGAGCGCGTGATGGCGGACCGCCGCGTCGTTGGGCAGTGGTTTGAGCAGGGCGATGCCGATGTGGCCGACGAGTCGACCGAATACGGCGGGCTGGTGCGTGTGAGCGAAAAGGGCGAGCCGCTTGCCCAGAAATACAGCCCGATGATGCGCGAGAACAACTACAAATATTATCCGCCCAAGGAACTGGCCTTCGACGCCTACACCGCCCTGGCGCACTACCATTTCCACGCTCAGGAATACAAGAACCGCCGCTACGCCGGCCCGGGCATCGGTGACCTGGACATGGTCAAACGCCAGCAGTTCGGCGCCCTCGTCCTGACCTTCATCGACAAGGACAAGATCAACGTGGACTACTACCAGGCCCCCGAGATCGTCATCGACATGGGCACGATCAGCCGATAAGAATCCGCCATGCAACTGCTCATGCTTCTGATGATGATGGCGGTGATCCTCCACGACACCGCGGAGGTTGGAATCGCTCCGCAACTCGATGGCGGCGCGATGCTCGCCGCCGCGCTCGGGCCGTTCGCGTTTCTCATCGCCCTGCTCTGGATCGGCTGCACCATCGGACTGTGGCGCCTGCGACGTCGGCCGCAGACCGCGGGATTCTACGTCGAGGCGCTCCACTCGCTCATGGACGTCTCGCACATCGCCGCCGTCGCCGTCTTCATGCTCCAAATCTTCTGGCTCGGCTGGCTGACCTGGCTGCACGACCACACGAAACCCACGATGCTCATCGGCGACGTGCTGGTCATCGTGCCCGTCATCGCGGTGTTCATCGCATCGTGGTGGTGCTACTACCCCATCGACCGCCACCTCCGCGAGGCGCGCGTCTTCGGCCAGATCCAGCGCGGCGAACCGGTCGACATCTGGACACGCTGGCAGTACATCGCCTCGCAGGTCCGCATCAACATCCTCCTCACACTCATCCCCCTGCTGCTCATGATCGGCTGGAAAGAACTGATCGACCTGATTGCTACGCACTACGAAATCGGTGAATGGAAGGAATCGCTGGTCCTCTGCGGCGCAGCCCTCGTCTTCCTGCTCGCCCCGATGCTGGGCATGCGCATCCTCGACACCATCTCACTTCCCGAGGGCCCGCTCCGCACCCGCCTCCTCAAACTCTGCGCCGAGTATGGCCTGAAGGTCCGCGACCTGCGACTCTGGCGCACGTACGGCGGGATGATTAACGGAGCCGTCATGGGCCTCTTCGGCCCGGTCCGTGTGATCATGCTGACCGACGGCCTGCTCGAACGCCTCAGCGAAGATGAGGTCGAAGCGGTCATGGCCCACGAATTGGCGCACATCAAGAGGAACCACATGATCTGGATGATCGTCTGCGCAATGGGCACGCTCGGTGCGCTGTCGGTGGCGGTGCAGTTCGTGATCGGGGCGCTGCACCTGGGGACGCGGATCAAGTTCGACTCCGTGCCCGCCGCGGCACAGGATGCGATCGCGATGTGCGTGGTGCTCGCGTTCTGGTTCGTGATCTTCGGCCTGATCAGCCGGCGATTCGAGCGGCAGGCCGATGTGTTTGCCGTCCAGCACCTCTCGCGGCGCGGCGCCGATCCGGCTGTCACACCTGTGCCCATCAACGCCGTGGCGATCTCCGTCGTGACCAACGCCCTGACCCGCGTCGCCCTGCTCAACAACATCCCGCTCGACGACCGCAACCAGTCGCGCCACATCCTCATCCGCCCGATGGGCTACGCCATCTCGCTCTATCGCTCCTGGCGTCACGGCTCGATGGGCTGGCGCATCGAACACCTCCAGACGCTCTCCGGATTGACCGTTGACAACTGCCCGATCGACCGCGTCGTCCGCATGATCTGCTGGGCGTCGGCGGCGCTGCTGGCGATCGTCGCGGCGGAGCAATATGTCCTGGTTAACGCGGAGCAGATCATCCGACTGCTGCATAAACTGTTCCCTGGCTAAACTTCAGGGCCTCACGCTTCACTTTCGAGCTTTACACATGCGCTTCACCAAGATGCACGGCCTGGGCAACGATTACGTCTACGTCAACGGCTTCGCCGAGTGCGTCAACGATCCCGCGGCGATGGCCGTCAAGATCGCCGACCGCCACACCGGCGTCGGCGGCGACGGGCTGATCCTCATCCTCCCGCCCGATGCGTCGCAGGGCGGCACCGCCGATGTCCGCATGCGCATGTTCAACGCCGACGGCTCGGAATCCGAGATGTGCGGCAACGGCATCCGCTGCGTCGCCAAGTATGCGTTCGACCACGGCCTGACGAAATCGCGACCGATGCGCGTGCAGACCGGCCGCGGCGTGCTGAGCATCGACTACACCACCGATGCGAACGGCAAGCTCGCGATGGCGACCGTCGACATGGGCGAGCCGATCCTCGAGGCGGCGAAGATCCCCGTGAAGATCCCGCTCATCGAGCCCGACGAACGCGTGATCAACCACGAATACGGCGACAAACATCTCAACCTGCTCGACAAGCACATGACGTGCGTGTCGATGGGCAATCCTCACGCGACATTCTTCTGCGACGATGTGCACCGCATCCCGCTCGCGGCGATCGGGCCGGCGATCGAGCACCATCCCTGGTTCCCTCGCCGCATCAACGTGCACTTCGTGCAGGTCCACAGCCGCGACGAGGTGACGATGCGCACGTGGGAACGCGGCAGCGGGATCACGATGGCCTGCGGCACCGGCGCTTGCGCCGTCGCTGTGTCCGGCGTCCTCACCGGCCGCACCGAACGCAAGCTCCTCGCGCACCTGCCCGGCGGCGACCTGCAGCTCGAATGGCGCGAGTCCGACAACCACGTCTACATGACCGGCCCGGCGACCGAGGTCTTCAGCGGCGAGTGGCCCAAATAATCACTTCTGCTGCCGCAACGCGAGGATCAGTTCCACCTTGCCCACCTGCTCCTGCAACTGCTTGGCGATCTCGATCGACGTGCGCCCGCCGTCGGACATCTCGTAGATCTTGCTCGTGACGGGATCGACGGGTTCGCCGATCTCGACCTCGATAGCCTTCGCCGGGATCAGCCGCGGCGAAGCGGGCTTGGCCGTGCGGAGCTTCTCGAGTTCAGCGATCTTCGTGTTCGCCTCACGCAGCAGTTTCTCGAGCTTGCTCGATTTCGCCTCCAGCTCATCACCGAACCGCTGCGTGAGTTCCTCGAGCTCACGCATCATCTGGCGCAGGTCGCCGCGCACACCATCGGTCTGCCGCTGGCGTTCCGCCTTCTCCGACGGGCTGAGCTGCTCACCGAGCTGCGTCGCGCCGCGGCTTCGCAGCTTGCTGAGCATCAGCACCAGCCCCGCCGCCACGCCGATCATCACATAGGGCATCCAGTCAGGCATCGCGCTCGCTCCTGTCCATTCCGGCCGCCGCCGCGCGGGCCGCGTCCATCACACGCATCACCGTCACGCCGTGCCGTTTCGCCGCCATCTCAGCGTCGTCGAACTCGGGCTTGACCACAAGGTCCTCGCCATTGAGAGAGCCGATCTTCACACGCACCGCGCCATAGTCCGTGCGCACCGTCTGGTGACGCCGCTCGAGCACCGTGCGCTGCCATGTGCGGTGTCGCACGCCGAACGTGCCGGTCAACTCGATGAGCCGCTTCGCCATGCGCTCGCGGACGCCAACCTCGCACAGCAGGCTCACCATCACACCCGGCCGGCCCTTCTTCATCGTGATCGGCGTCGTCCACACGTCCAGCGCCCCCTCCTCCAGCAGCGTCGCCGCCGCCGCGCCGATCAGCTCGCCCGGAGCGTCGTCCAGGTTCGCAGCGAGTTCCACGACTTCGGTCGGCGGCTGTTCCATGCTCTCGGCAGTAAGATAGGCAAATGGCCCGTGACGCCCTGATCATAATCCGTCGCCACGCTTTTGCCACCTTTCTCGAAGCGGGCCTGCGACGCTGCGGCGTCCTCGAAGGCGACCGCGTCCTCGCCGCCGTCAGCGGCGGCGCCGATTCCACCGCCCTGCTGATCGGCCTCGCGGCCGTCGCTTCGCTCAACCACTGGAAGCTCGATCTCCACATCGCCCACGTCCAGCACCACCTCCGCCCCGACGCCGAAGCCGACGCCGAGTTCGTTCGCAACCTCGCCGAACGCTTCGGCCTGCGCTTCCACCGCCGCGATATCCACCCGGCAACCGAGGGCCAGAATCTCGAAGCCGCTTCCCGCAAGCTGCGTTACGCCGCGCTGCTCGACATCGCCGCCGAAGTGGATGCGGACTCCATCGCCACCGCCCACCACGCCGAGGATCAGCTTGAGACCGTTCTGATGCGCCTCATCCGCGGCGCGTCCGTCCGCGGCCTCGGCGGCATGGCGCACCGCCGCCGCCTCGGCGACCGCGTGCTCATCCGCCCCATGCTGGATCTCTCACGTGACACCGGCCGCGCCCTGCTTGCCGCCGCCGAGCAGCCTTGGCGGGAAGACGCGACCAACGCCGACGTCTCACGCCTCCGCGCGGCCCTCCGCACCAACGTCATCCCCGCCCTGACGCAGATCAGCGACTCCGCCGTGGCCAAAGCCTGCGACACCGCCGACCGCCTGCGCGAGACCGCTTCGCTCGTCGACGCCCTCATCCGCGCCGCCGAGCGCCGCCACTTGAAGCAGCTCAACGATCACACCACGCAGATGGATCGCACCGCCGCCCGCCGCATGCACCGCGAACTGCTCGCCGGGATCATCCGCCACCAATGCCTCGCCCACGGCGCCGCCGCGGATCGCCTGGGCCTCTCGACGATGGACCAGATCCTCAGCGTCGCACGAGACGCGCGCGGCGATCAACGCGAGTTCACGCTCTCCAACAACGTGAAGCTCACCATCACCGCACAGCACCTGACCTGGTCGCATCCGTAAGTCAGTGATTCAGTGACACCCGCAACCCGACCCGCATCCCCCGCCGCCCATCTTCCGTGGCGCCGGGCTCGCCGATGGTCCCGTCGTCGCTCCAGCCACGCCCACCGCCGCCGGCGCGGTGATCTGCTTCTCCACATCCTTCGAGCTGCACTTCGGGCACGGCGCGGTCTTGCCTATGCCAACCAGTTCCTCGAACTCGTGACCGCATTTCGTGCAGGCGAACGCATAAGTCGGCATCGGCGTGGCTCCAAAGTGGCCCGGCATTATAGCGGGGGAAACTTCCTCGCTCGCCTGATATCATCCCCTCGCCATGAACCTCATCGTCAACGGCCGCGACAAGACCATCGAATCCCCCGCCGCAACCGTCGCCCAGCTCCTCGCCCAGCTCGGCCTCGCCGGCCACCCCGTCGCCGTCGAGCTCAACAAGGAACTCATCCGCAAGCGCGACCACGAATCCACGCCCATCAAGGACGGCGACCAACTCGAGATCGTCACGCTCGTCGGCGGCGGCTGATCGTCACACTCCGGAACCCGCTCCACATGACACCCACTCCATCAACTCCATCAACTCCCGCCGCACCCATCGCCGATCCCGCCGATTCCCCACTCATCGTCGGCGGTCGCACCATCCGTTCCCGCCTCATCGTCGGCACCGGCAAGTACGCGAATTACCCCACCATGCAGGCCGCCCTCGACGCCTCCGGCTCACACGTCATCACCGTCGCCGTCCGCCGCGAACGCCTCATCAATGAGCGCGGCGAATCGCTCCTCCAATTCATCGACACCTCGCGTTACACCATCCTGCCCAACACCGCCGGCTGCTTCACCGCCGACGATGCCGTCCGCGTCGCCCGCCTCGGCCGCGAGCTGCTCGACCAGCTCCACAACCCCGGCAAGGACTGGGTCAAGCTCGAAGTCCTCGGCGACAAGAAGACGCTGCTGCCCGATCCCGTCGGCACGCTCGAAGCCTGCCGCGAGCTCGTCAAGGATTGCTTCCAAGTCCTCTGCTACACCAGCGACGATCCGATCATGGCCACCAAGCTCCGCGACGCCGGTGCCGCCAGCGTCATGCCCGCCGGCTCCCCCATCGGCTCCGGCCAGGGCATCCTCAACCCCGCCGCGATCCGCCTCATCCTCGAGCTCCTCAAGGACCCCGCGCACGGCGGCGACCCCAGCTTCCCCGTCATCGTCGACGCAGGCGTCGGCTCCGCCTCCGACGTCGCCATCGCCATGGAACTCGGCGCCGACGGCGTCCTCCTCAACACCGCCATCGCACACGCCAAACACCCCATCGCCATGGCCCACGCCATGCGCCACGCCTGCCTCGCCGGCCGCCTCTCCCACCTCGCCGGCCGTATCCCCAAACGCCGCTACGCCACCGCCTCAAGCCCCTGGGAAGGCACCATCAACTACATCCCCGGCGAATAAGTTCCGCCGCTCGCGGCTCAGCGCTCCGAATTCCTCTCCCCAATTTGCAATTGTCAATTTGCAATCGTTCCCCTCCGCGCACAAACATAGCGCACAAAAACCTCATCCATGCGCACAAACCCGTCGACCGGACATTTTCACCCCCTCCCCCCACCCACCTTTTCGCGCCCTCTCCGTCGAACCTCCCGTCTTTACATCCCGCCGATTCCACACCTTAAGCACGCGAATCCCATCGACACCAATGTCTCCTCCGGGAAACCCCCCGGACGTCCGCTTTTCGCACCACGTTTGTGCGCGCTTCGACCGCCTCTCCCCCGGGGAGAGGCCGGCGAGCTCCGCGAGTCGGGTGAGGGCGCGTCAAGATTTTCAATGTGCGCCCCGCGCCCCCAACGCGAGGCCCAGACATTTTACTGCCCATCCCCCGCACCCTAGAATTTCCCCACAAGGAGCCCTCCATGCGCCCTCTTCTCCTCGCCCTCCTCCTCGCCCTCTTCTACTTCTCCCTCCCCTGCGCCCTCGCCGACGATCCCGCTTCCCCCGCCCCCGGCAACATCAAACTCCTCACCGGCTACGTCCATGAAAAACTCCAGGGCGTAGACACCCTCGTCGGCAAAATCTCGAAGCCCGACGGCCTGACAATCCAATACGACATCGGCTACTTCGCCGGGAACCACGCCGCCGCCCAAGAGAAAGAAAAAGAAAAAATCCTCTGGTCCAAAGACCAGCTCATCGCAGGTCATCCCGTCAAAATCGTCCTCACCAAGGACCGAACCCTCTACATCACCTTCCCCGACTCCACCGCCAACTTCTTCGCCAAAATAAGATCCGACGAAGACCTCGCCGACATGATGCTCATGATTCTGACCTATGAGCCACCCACTCCGCCCAAGTGAATCCCTCCACGCCTCGCCGCTTGCGGCTTCGCGAGCAAACGGCCCTCTATACTAAAACCCAACTCCCGCCGCTTCCCCAATGCCATCGCCGCGTCTCAGCGATACACTTTGTGCGGCCGTAATCGCATCTTCGTAGACCCCGCATTTGAGAGACTTTATGACGTCTGAGAAAAAAAGAATCTACATTCGGAGAATCAATCGGGTCGGCATCACCGTCATCATCCTCATCGTCTTGTTTTACTTCTTGTGGATTGTGCCACATGCCTTGTTCTATCAGCACGCTCTACAGTCTTTGCGCCCCGAACAGGTTCAATCACTGCGTGTGCATACCGAATCCTTAAGCCACGGAGCGATTGTCAAGGACGAGCGCGTGTTGCACGGCGCTGAAATTTCAGATTTTTTATCGCTGGTTTCGGTCGCCACGTTAACCCTCCCGAATCGCCCGCGCGGCGGACAAATGTATTTCGTCGACATCGACACTACAACCGACTATCCCCACTTCTCATTTCAAATTCATGCGACCGGCAACAACAAAGGCGTCCTCCTCAATCTCTTTTCCGATCCAAGCGGGCGAAAGGGATGGAACTATGGCAATCTCCGCAATGACGCATTGAAGTCGTTCCTCGAATCGCAGTTTCACGATGTCCATTAACGCGAATTCTCCCGCCGGCTCCCGCCTGCGGCTATCACCGGATTCCTTTTGTAGCCGCAGGCGGAAGCCGGCGGGTC
>JAYVTU010000184.1:0-9783 GCA_043788485.1 Planctomycetota bacterium | reverse complement strand
CGATTCAGGGGCGGCCGCGGCGTGTGCAGGGCGCGGTGATTGGGACGGTAGCGGGGAGCAACAGTGTGGTGGTCGAGGTGGCGGGTCAGCCGATCGTGGGGGATTTGCCGGAGCGATGGCAGGCGAGTGAACTCAAGGCGGGGATGCGCGTTGGGCTGGACATCAAGGAAGGCGCGACGTTTGAGCCGGCTTAGGGATTGATGATTGTTGATGGGTGATTGTTGAAACTTGTCAGTGCTGGCGGTTGCGTTAACTGAGATGTCCCGCTTGCCGCGAAGCCGCAAGCGGCGGAAGTTGCTGCGTGATCACATCGCTATGCGTGATCAGGGTTCCTGCACTTCATCGGCTGGCGGCGGCTCATCAGGGCGGAGGCGGCGTGCGGATTCGGTCCATGGATCGGGCGTGGCGACAGCGGGTTTGCGGGTGTGGGATTTGAGCAGTGCGCGGCTGTGGGCTCGCATCCATCGCATCGTGGCGATCATGATGATGCCGACGCCGATGACGATGACGGCGAGGATGATCGTGCCGGTCTCGCGATCGGAATGCGGGAGCGTTTGGCTTAGAAAGAGGTGGCACATACTATATCCCGTCCGGTTGGGGCGGCGGATGGTGTCCGCGGCGTGGGCCGAGCACTCAATCGGTGACGCTGATGCACCGATCTAATGAGACCGCACGCGGTTCGTCAAGTAGGAAGGTTCCATATTCTGGCTAAAGGGTTCATCATGCAAGGTATTCAGGCTCTTCGTGGATCGCGGATCGGGCTGGCGATTGGACTGATGCTGATGTCGGCGACGGCGGCGTCGCTCCGCGCGGCGGATGTGCCGGCCGGTGAACCGGCGGTGTCGCCGACGGCTGTCGCGCCCGCACCGGCGCCGGAGAAGCTGACGGTCAAGGAGATCTCGACCAAGACGTGGTCGCTGGCCAGCGATGGTCATCTGCAGGACCTCTGGACGCAGATCCGCGGTCTGCCGGATCAGACGCCGGCGATCGCGTCACTGCGTCAGGAGATTGACCTGCACGAGTCGCACGAGCGTGAAAGCGCTGCCAAGACGCTGGTCCGTTACAACCACAAGATCGAGAAGCTGCACAAGGAAGCCGAGAGCGGCGACCTTCGGAAGGCGCTGGCGGCGGGCGTCGAGGCGTATGGCCTGGCGGAAGACCCCAAGCAGATGCTCGAGGATCCGAAGCTCAAGGGCCTCGTCGAGCGGGCCGAGAAGCAGGCCGAGGACAACGAGAAGGCGGGGCAGTGGCTCAAGGCCCTGACTCTCTACAGCAATCTCAACGAGCTCTACAAGATCGATGGCCGCTATAAGGAGCCGATGAAGCGCGTCGGTCGGCGTGTCGGTCTGATGCGGCTCTACGCTCCGGAAGTGCTCTTCAATCTCTACAAGGCTGAGGCTCTGGAACTCGGCGAAGATGCGCCCGAGCCCTGGGACTTCTCGGAGGACACTTGGCAGAAGCAGCTCGAGAGTATCGAGTTGGTGATGCTCAGCGAGTCGCTGGGTCTGGCCAAGAGCAAGCACGTCGAGGACTGCAGCTTCGAGCAGCTTCTGCTGGGCTGCATCGATCAGCTCGAGAATATGCTGCAGACCAAGGGGCTTGAGAAGACGTTCGCGAGCCTCGGTGATGATGCGAAGACCAAGCCGATGCTCGACTATCTCGCGGAGCTGCGCAAGGACATCGCCACGCGCAAGGAGCCGATGGGCTACAGCGAGGCCAACGGCATCGTCACGAAGATCATGCAGAAGGGGCGTGAGACCGTCGATCTGCCCGAAGCGGTGATGGTCCACGAGCTCGGCGACGGCGCGACGAGCACGCTCGACGACTTCTCCACGACGATCTGGCCCCACCAGAAGGCCCGCTTCGAGCGCACCACACGCGGCAGCTTCTCGGGCGTCGGCGTGCAGATCGCGCAGGTCAACCGCCAGCTCACCGTCGTCACGCCCATCGAGGACAGCCCCGCGTTCGCCGCAGGCATCCGCGCCGGTGACAAGATCATGTCCATCGACGGCAAGAGCACCGTCGGCCTCGACCTCGACGCCGCCGTGGACAAGATCACCGGCTCCGAAGGCACGAAGATCACGCTGGGCATTCTCACGCCCGGCGATGCCAAGTCGCGCGATGTCGTCCTGACGCGCACGACCATCAAAATCGTCTCGATCAAGGGATGGAAGCGGCAGGGCAACGGCTGGGAGTATTACATCGATCCCGCGCTGAAGATCGCGTACGTGCGCATGACCGGCTTCGGGCCGACCACCGCCGACGAGCTCGATGCCGCCGTCAAGCCGCTGCTTGCCGACAAGGGCTGCAACGGCCTGATCCTCGATCTCCGCTTCAACCCCGGCGGCCGCCTCGACGCCGCCGTCGCCGTCTCCAGCCGTTTCATCAGCGCCGGCACCGTCGTCTCGACGACCGAGAAGACCTTCACCGGCCGGCCCTGGACCGCCACGGCAGACGATTCGCACACCTACCCCGAATTCCCCGTGATTGTGCTGGTCAACAAGGGCTCCGCCTCGGCCAGTGAGATCGTCTCCGGTTGTCTGCAGGATCACCGCCGCGCCCTCATCGTCGGCGAGAATTCCTACGGCAAGGGTTCCGTGCAGAATCTCTTCCGCCTCGACGATGAGAAGGCCTACCTCAAGCTCACCACGCAGTACTACCGCCTGCCCAATGGCCAGATCATCCACCGCCGCCCCGGCGCGACGCACTGGGGCGTTGCCCCCGATGTCGCGGTGAAGATGACCGACCGTCAGATCATCGATCAGATCGAGGCACGCACATGGCTCGACATCCTCCGCGACAAGGGGCAGGAGCTCGATCCCAACGCCGTCATCTCCAAGCCCAAGCCACGCAAGGACGACGATGAGCCGGTCGAGAAGCCCGCGCTGGTCAAGAACCCCGAGGACCTGCTGACGCGCGGCCTCGACCCGCAGCTCGAAACCGCGCTGCTGCTGCTCAAGACCCGCCTGCTCGGCGAACCGCACGGTTGAATCGCCAATGACACGTATCAATAAAAAACGCCGCACACCTGTGCGGCGTTTTTTATGTTTTATTTAGCCGGCGAGCTTGCTCGCCGCCGCACCTGAGGTGACTCGAATTCTCACGCCTCAACCACGCCATCCAGCCCCGTCTGCTTCTCCACTTCCTCCAGCACCTTCTCGCCGTCGCGGTAGACCCAGTCGTCGATCTTCGTCTTACCGACCTTGCCGTCGTCGTCCCAGTGCACAATCGCGATGCCCTTGGAATCCCAGCGGGCCTTGTCAATCGACGTAATCGCGTCGTAGGGTACCTTGACGCCGTCGGTGCCCGTCAGCCCCGTTTCATCGGCCACGAGCTTCCTGCGGCTCGTGACAATCACCATGACCAGCGCCGCCACCGCGCCCGAGATGCAAAGCGCCGGCTGCCACCATTGTGCGTAATAATCCTGGTCGCTGTGCGGTTCACCGGGGTCGGCATCGCTCCAGCCCTGCGACTTGGCGTACGCCGCCCAGTCAAGCTTTGCCTGATCGCTGCGCCACTTCCACTGTCCGGAACCCCTCGATGTCTCTTCCTTGTATTCGCGTGACTTGGCCACTCGGTTGTCATGCGCGGGGTAGCCCACAAGACCGTCATAGAAGCAGTACGCCGACCAGCCCAGCAGGACCAGCGCCATGATCTTCCACTTCATTGCCCACGTCGGGTTGACACGCGCTTCGATCGACATCCAATCGCTCCTTGCTGACCTTGCTGAATCTGTTCCGCCTCGATCTCGCCTCAACGCAGCTGATCGATCTTCTCAATCGCCGTCGCCCACCAGCGCTCCACCGCAGCACGGGCCCCCGGCGCCCGGAGTAATTGCGTGAACCCGCCCGACTCGACCCGCCTTCGCGGAATCTTGGGCAGTTCCACCCCGGCCCCCAGCGCCCAGGTCAGAAATGCCCCCGTCTCGTCAATCATCTGTTGACGCCGATCAAACGAGCCCACGGGATTTGATCGGTAATGCAAGCGCCTGACTCCAATACCGTTGGTCCGTAAGTATAGGATGGCCCGTGTGGCCGTCCAGTAGTGTCTGTTCGTACGGCGATTCCATCGTAAAGTTCAATCATCCTCATCCACTTCCATCGGAATCGTGACGGGCGGAGGCGGGTTCGACGCCGCCGATGCCCCCGGCTTCGCGCGACTCTGCACCTTCGTGAACCAGGTTTTGAGCGAGAATCCCTCGGACGCATCCACCCGCGCCAGCCCCAGGACCAGCAGTTCCTCATTAAGCATCCGGCCGTCGGGTGTGTAGACGTAACCACGCAGCCGCGACGCCGCATCGTAGCGGTTCGCCCGGCGGTCGAAGCTGATGATCACCGACTTGCCTGCCGCGTGAGCGGTGAGCCACCGCCGCGCGGCGTCCTCTTTCGCCTCGCTGACCGTCACTCCCAGCAGTTGCACCACGATCGCCGCGCCGCCACCGTCGGGCGTGACGCGTAGCGTTCGGCCGTCTTCGACCGCCGTGACGTTCCCCGTCACCCGTGTCGCCGCCTCATACCGCCCGCTGTGCCGCACGATCTGCAAGCCGCTCATCATCGCGAGCACGATCACCGCCAGGGCCAGGATGAAAAACCGCCGCCGCCGACGCGCCGCCATCCAGCGCTCCAGCGGCACGCCGCGCACCTGCACCGTTTTTTGCCTTGCGACCCTCACTCCAAACTCCGCATTCCGGATTCGCCGCTCGACTCATCCGCCCGGGATGAACAACACCTGGTGGTGCAGTGATCGCACGATCCCCGCGAGGATCACGATGATCAGTCCGAGCGCCAGATTCACCTTCGCCCACCGCGCCGGCGGGCCGGGCAGCACCTTGAACGTCTGCGCAAAGATGATGACGATCACGATCGCCGCCAGCAGCACCTTCGTACCGAGCAGTCCCTGCAGCAGCGGCCCGTTCTGCTTCGAGCTCAGACGGTAAACATCGATATTCTTCATCCAGCTGTAAATGCCCGTGATGAGCAGCAGGACGATCGCCGGGTGGGAGATGCGGTAGAAGCGCTTCTTGACGATCTCCATCAGCGACGATTTGAACTGCTCATCGACAAGCCGCAGCGCGGGCAGCAGGGCGATCACAATGAAAATCGTCCCGCCCAGCAGCGCGATCGCCGAGAGGATGTGCAGAACCCGCATGGTGATGTCGAGGATGGGCAAGAGAGACTCCGAAAAGTGGTGGGATGTTCTGGCCGGGTCTACTCGGCGAGCACGACGAGGTCCGCCGCATCGAAACCGATCGGCACCGCCGCGGCCCAGTCACGCTGCTTCGGCCGCAGTTCCTCGACCGATACCTTGATCCCGCCCGTCAGGCTCAGCACGTGCTCCGCCATGTGCCCGAGGTAAACGCTTTCCTCATGCTTCCCGGCGAGCCGATTGTCCGCCGGCCGCGCGCCCGCCGCCTCGGTGTCCAGTAGTCGCACCGATTCGGGACGCACCGAGCAGGTGACCGCCGCGCCGACCGCCACGCCGGGCGGGAACACCGCCGAACGCAGACGCCCCACGGGGCTGTCGAGCAGCACGTGATACGTGCCGCGCTCGGCGACCGTCGCCTCGAAGAAATTCGCCTTGCCCAAGAAGTCAGCGACGAAACGGTTCCGCGGCCGGTTGTAGATCTCCGCCGGCGTGCCGTCCTGAATGATGCGACCGTCGCGGATCAGCGCCACGCGATCGGCGATGCTCAGCGCCTCTTCCTGATCGTGCGTGACATAGACCGCGGTGACATTCGTCTCGGTGCAGATCCGGCGGATCTCGCTGCGCATCTCGAGCCGCAGCTTCGCATCCAGATTCGACAGCGGCTCATCGAGCAGCAGCACATCGGGTTTGACGACCAGCGCCCGCGCCAGAGCGACGCGCTGCTGCTGACCGCCCGAAAGCTGCATCGGCCGGCGATCGCCCAGGTGGCTGAGCCGCACCGTTTCCAGCGCCTCGGCGACGCGCTTCGTTTTCTCCGCCGCGGGAACCTTGCGGACATCGAGCCCGAACGCGACGTTCTGCGCCACCGTCATGTGCGGCCACAATGCGTAACCCTGAAACACCAACGCGGTGTTCCTCTGCGACGTCGGCAGGTTCGTCACGTCCTTGTCGCCGAATCGAATGGTGCCGCTCGTCGGCTCGACGAGCCCGGCGATCATGCGCATAATCGTCGTCTTGCCGCAACCGCTGGGACCCAGCAGGAAAAAAAGCTGGCCCGGCGCGATGGAAAGATCGACGGAGTCCACCGCGGTCGTGGCGCCGAAACGGCGTGTCAGCTTCGTGAGCGTGATCCCGACCATTGGGCGCATATCATAACCCGGGCGTGACCGAATGACAGACACAGGAAGCGATTTATGAAACGCAGTTCCTCGCCCAAAGATTCGATGAACGCCATGCGCCGCCTCTCGCCTCGACGCAAGACCAGCAAGGCGACCGACCTCAGCGGCCTCGTCGCCGAGCAGCTCGAGCACTACCAGATCGACCCACGCAGCGAATTCGGCAAGTCGCTCGCCAAAGTCGCCCGCCACATCTACGAGTGCGGCTCGGACCTCGATCAGCTCTGGCAGGTCAGCACCGCCGGCATCGCCGAGCTCGACCGCAGCGATCGCGTGGCGTGGTTCAGCGCCAAGAAATTCCTCTCGTTCCAGATCGCCAAGCTGCTCGACAACCTTCAGAACCCCTTCCGCCGCACCTATCAGTCGCTGGGCTACAGCCTCGCCACGCAGTCCGCCAAGGGCCCCTACGCGATGTTCGACAACGTCGCGGCGATATTCTCCGCCACGCCCGTCATCGCGCGCACCGCCACCTACGTCTTCGCCTGCGCCGAGTGGGTCGAGGATGCGTTCCAGGGCAAAGAGTTCCTCACGCAGATTTATTCCCGCCTGCTGAATCCGACATCGCTCTGCCTCGCCAATTACATCGTGGACCTCGAAGCCGGTCCGTATGCGACGGACTATCTTGCGTGGAACTTCAACAGCGGCATGGCGGCGATCGACGCGGCTCTCTCGCACGTGCTGGGCGCCGGCGACATCCTGCTGCACAGCCGCAACATCTACGGCGGCGCCCATCAGCTCATCCACGACTGGTACGCCAAGCCGTCGAACCTCAACGTAGCCGTCGAAAGCTTCGACGGCTACGGCGTCGCCGATTTCGAAAAGGCGTGGGACCGCGTCGCCAAGAAGCACGCCGTGAATCTCGCCGCCAGCGGCAAGCCGCGCCGCCACGCCTACCTCTACCTCGAATCCCCCTGCAACCCGCACGGCTACACGCTCGACATCCCCGCCATCTGCAAGGCGGCGCACAAGCGCGGTATCCGCGTGCTGCTCGATGCGACCGTCGGCACGCCCTTCCTCTGCCGTCCGCTGCAGCGCCCAGATCCGCAGGAGCGCCCCGACTTCGTGATCCACAGTTACACGAAGGACCTCACCGGCACCGGCTCGGCGATCGCCGGCGTCGTGATCGGCCGCAACGTCGACATGTTCATCCCCAAGGGCGAGAGCGTCGGCGGCGTGTCGTGGAACCAGACGATGTTCTGGAACGTGTACTACGTGAAGGGCGCGTTCCTCAACGCCGACGCCGCCTTCGAGGTCATCCAGGGCATCCGCACGCTCGATGTCCGCATGATCGCCAAGTGCATCAACACGACGATCCTCGCCCGTTTCCTCGATTCGCACCCCGACATCGCGGTGCGCTGCAACGGCCTGCCCGACGATCCCAATCACAAGCTCACCACTCGCCTCCATTACCTCGGCCTGCCCGCGCCGCTCTTCACCATCGACATGCCCACGCTCAAACGCGAAACCTTCGAGCGATTTTTCGACAACCTCGATCCGACCTTCGCCCACATGATCAGCCTGGGCCAGTCCAACACGATCGTCAGCTGCCCGGGGCTGACAACGCACTCGGAGCTCGATGAGAAGGCGCAGCGCGAAGCGGGCATCAGCCCGACGATGATCCGATTCGCCGTCGGCGATGAGGATGCGCGCGACCTGCTCGCGCACCTGATCGCCGCCGCAAAGCTCTGCATCGACCCGGACATCCCCGGATTCTCTGACAAGTGGATGAGCCCGGAGCAGGCCGACCAACTGATCCGCGAGAGCTACATGGATGTGCACCGCAAGTACATCGAGTCGAAGCCGACCGTGGCGGAATGAACACTCCCATGCCCGACGGATCACCCCAGCAGCGACGGCTCGAACGATTGCGGCAGTGGCGCAACAAGGCGCAGCCCGACCGGACGCTCTCTTTCGTCCGTGAACAGGTCGAGAAGAACATCGTCAAGCCGCACAAGCAGATCGGGAATCTCGCGGCGCTATGGCGCGAGGCGGTGCCCGAGAAACTGGCCGTGAGGACGGCGCTGCGCGGTATCGCCCGCGGCGTCCTCACCGTGCAGGTCGCCGATTCGCCGACGCATTACGAACTCGATCGCCTGCTGCGCAGCGGCCTCGAGCAGCAATTGCGTCAGGCGTGCAAGGTTCCGCTGCGCAAGATCAAGATCAGCGTCGGTCCGCTCTAATCGCGGGCCTGCAGTTTCGGGTGCCACGGCCAGCGAGTCTTCGAGTCGGCCGTGTCCCCGTGTCGTTCGCCAAGGCACACGGCCGACTCCGCAAAGCCTGCGCTGGCCGTGGCACCCAAAAGCCAATTCATGGTCGCATCCCGTGGTAGGATGCGTCGATGGCTCTCCGCTTCATCATGATCGGCGACATCGTCGGCAAGCCCGGCCGGCGCGTTGTGCAGCAGCAGATCGGCTGGCTGCGTGAGACGTACGCGCCCGACCTGATCATCGCCAACGGGGAGAACATCGCCGGCGGGTCGGGCATCACGCCGCAGCTTTATCAGAAGCTCCGCGCGTACGGCATCGACGGCGTCACGCTCGGCGACCACGCCTTCCGCCAAAAAGATGTCTACCCCATCCTCGCCAGCGCCCCCGAGCTCATCCGCCCGGCCAACTGGCCCGAGTCCGCGGCGGGGCGGGGCTGGATGCGGCTCACACCCGAGGACAAATCGAAGCCGTCGCTGTATGTGACAACGCTGCTCGGTCGCCTCTTCATGAACAGCGCCCCGGCCGACGATCCCTACGCCGCGGCCGACCGCCTGCTCGCGCAGTTCCCCAAGGACGCCGCTGTGCTCATCGAGATCCACGCCGAGGCGACGAGCGAAAAGGTTGCGCTCGGTCACTACGTCGATGGCCGCGCCGCCGCCGTCGTCGGCACGCACACGCACATCCCCACCGCCGACGCGAAGATCCTCCCCGGCGGCACCGCGTACATCACCGACCTGGGCATGACCGGCCCGTACGATTCGGTGCTCGGCCGGCGAAAAGAGCGCGTCATCCAGTACATGACCACCGCCGTGCCGACGCAATTCGACGTCGCCGAAGACGACATCCGCCTCTGCGGCGTCTTCATCGAGCTCGACGACCACAACCGCGCGACCCGCTGCGAGCGCATCGAGAAATCCGCTGACCTCACGCGTGAACCTTTCATCGGCGCCGGCGGTGATTGATGGTTGCGCTGCCACCCAATCCGAGCGAATACTCCAACACACCGACACCGCTGCCGCCCGCACCGCGAACCGTTCGATGTAACCCGCGCGAGTCAAGGAATCTGTGGCTGGGGCTAATGGCATTAAGTTAACCGCAACTCTGCGCCGCGGCGTGCGTTACGGTGATTTGCGCAAAACAAGGCCTCCCGAGATGAGGGTGTTGCGAAGCAACATCAAAACAGGAGGCCAAGGATGGCCAGTATCGCCGCGTCGCTGGGGCGGATCAAGCGTGATCCGCTGGGCGTTTTGGATTCG
>JAYVTU010000183.1:0-22519 GCA_043788485.1 Planctomycetota bacterium | reverse complement strand
GAGCGGTCGGCGAGTCCGCGAGCCGGGTGAGGGTGAGATGTCACGACTTTCAATCGGCGCCGGCACGCACGATACAATGCGTCACAATATTCTGACCCTCACCCCAGCCCTCTCCCTGGCAGGGAGAGGGGGCCGAATCAGAAGAACCCCTTCTTCTTGGCCGTGTGCGCCATCACGAAATCCAGCTGCTGGCCGGTATTCCTGTAGATCTCGCTGCGTTCATCGGGGTACTGCTTGAGGATGTCGCGCAGCGCCTTCTCCGCGTTGGCCCACTGCCCGCTGTTGACCTTGTTGTACGCATCCCGGTAATTCGTCGTCGTCCGCGCGATCAGCTCCGCCTCGACCTCGACGAATTGGATCTGATCCAGGCCGTCGAAGCTGCGCTTGCCGGAGTGCGCCAGCGCGAGTTTGTAATGGCTGTACGTCTCGTAGAGCGCGCCGGGCTTCATCGTGCGCCGGCTGAAAAGCTGCCTAGCCTCCTCGATCTGAAGTGTCGCCTCGCGATCGTCCTTCACGCTCACCACCGCGGGCTTGCGGATCTCCTGGTCGATCTGCTGATCCGTCAGCGGCAAAACCGCCTTGAGTTCCTTGCCCCCCCCGGCGCCCGCCGACATCAGCCAAAGGCCGACGATCAGCATCGCCCCGGCGTAGACGCCGATGCCCGTCCAGAGCTTCGTCCGCGCGGACATCTTCTTGCGTCCGACCGCCGGGACCTCTTCGACCGGTGCCTTCGCCGCCGCCTGCGGCGTAAAGTGCACGCTCAGCAGCTTCGTCTTGCCCACGCCCACGATGTCGCCCGGCTTCATCGCGATCGGCTCGCCGTCCTTGATCCGCTTGCCGTTGAGCGTCGTGCCGTTGGGGCTCCGGTTGAAGACGTACCAGTGGCCCTCGTGAAACGCCAGCTCGCCATGCAGCCGCGACGCATTGGGATCGGCGACGCAGATCGGATTCTCCGGCGCACGCCCGAACGCGATGCGCTCATCGGTCAGCGCCTTCTGCAACCCGGCATCGGGGCCGGCGAGAATCTGGATGTGGATGGTGGCGGACATAGCAGTGTTAATGGGTTAACGGGTTGATGGGTTAACGAGCAAGAGGTCACGGCCCCATGATATTCCCGTGGTACATCCTCATGATAATCGGCCCGAAGAACATGAGGACGACCGCGATGAGGATCAGCGTGCCGGGGATCAGGATTTTCATCGACGCCGACGCGGCGGATTCCTCGGCCCGGACCGTGCGCATCAGCCGGATCATGCCCGACTGGTTCTTGAGGATCGTGCTCAGCGGCGTGCCCAGCGCTTCGGCCTGATTGATCGCACCGACGACCGAGCGCAAAGTCTCGAGCGGGATGCGGTCGGCCATGTTCGCCAGCGCCACCGCGCGCGTCGTGCCGAACTCGATCTCCGCCTGCACCAGCGCCAGCTCGCGGTTGAATTCGTCGTCGGGCTCATCCTGGATGATCGTCTGGATCGATTCGGTGAACATCGCGCCCGATTCCATCATCAGCGCGACGAGGTCCAGCGTGTAGGGCAGCTTCTTGGCGATCTGCTTCACCCGGCCCCGAGCCGCCTCGTGCAGCGTGTAGAGCGGTCCGGCGAAACCGAGCACCGGCGCCAGCAGCAGCATCAGCAGCGCGAACTGCCCGAACTGTCCGATGAGCGGGATCGCCAAGATCAGCGGGATGAACGCCGTGGCGATGCACAGGGCGAGGAATTCATCGACCGTGTAGCCGCTGGGATTGCCTGCCGCTTCGAGATCGGCGCGGATTTTTTTGCGGAAGAACGGGAACCGACGCGCGAGCATCATCGCAAAACCGAGCAGTTGCCCGGTGATCGGGTTCTCAAAGACGGTCTGACGATTGCCCAGCCCCATCGCCATCGCGATCCGCCGATTCATCGGCGGCTCGGGCGTCACCGGGAAACGAAATACCGCCCAGATCAGCAGCGCGACGGCGCTGAAGATCATCAGGCTGATCAGTAACTGGAGAAGCGCGTCCATCAGATATCCACTTCCATGATCTTCCTGATCCACAGGAAGCTCAGCGTGATCAGACCGGCGGTGGCCAGGAGGATCAGGCGACCGACCGGTTCGTTAAAGAGCATGCTGGTTTCTTCGGGGAAGATGCCCATAAGGATCACAAGGATCACCACAGGCATGACGGCCATGAACCGCGCCTGGGCGCGGCCCTGGCTCGTCAGCGATTCGAGGCGCCCCTCGAGGCGCTGGATCTCGCGGATCGAGTCGCTAATGCGATCGAGGCTCTGGCCCATGTCACCGCCGCGCTGCCGGTGCGCCTGGAGTGCAGCGAAGAGCAGGCGGTAGTAGCTGGACCCGATGCGGTTGGACGTGTTGATCATCGCCGCGTGCAGGTCGATGCCCAGGTCGTACTCGTGGAGCATCTGCTGGAATTCCTGCTTGATCGGCCCCGTGCGATTTTTGACCAGTAGCTGCATCGCCTGGATGAGCGTCAGCCCGGCGCGGACGCCGGACGCGAGGGCGGTCACGCCATCGACGACCTGCTCGTCGAGCTTCTGGCGGCGTTTTTCATGCAGGTAATTGAAGACCACGGGGACGCCGAAGATCGTCAGGATCGGGCCGATGGGGAAGAAAACGCCCGACTTGAAAGTCAGCGCGATGAGCGTTCCGAGCGCGACGCCGGCACTGGCGGTCGTCGCCATGGCGATGCGAGGCGGGACCTCCAGCAGCAGATCGTGATTGAGCACGAGGTCGTAATGCGCCTCCTGCCGCTTGAGCCAGCGCCGCATCGTGGACCAGCCATAGACGATCAGCAGAAACAGCGCGCTGAAGTCCAGCAGGGCGATCAGGAAGGGGTAGAGGATGTTTGTCGCGTCGTTTGGCATCGTTGAGGCGTGCTAGCGTAAATTGGCCATCACAGGAACAGCTCCACATCAATCAGCTTCTGCTGGATCATCCCCTCCGTGAAGTTCGGGATGTACCCCGTGTGGCGCAGGCGTTCCTGCTCCGGGTCCTTGAGCATGAAGATGTCTTCGACGCGGATCTGCTGGGTCTGCAGGTCGATCTCGGTGACCTCGGAGATGTGCGTCACGCGGCGGCGGCCGCTGGGCAGGCGCTGGAGCTGCACGATGATGTCGATCGCCGAGACGATCTGCTCGCGGATCGCGCGGACGGGCATTTCGACGGCCATGAGCACCATCGTCTCGAGTCGGGCAGCGGCGTCGATGGGCGTGTTGGCGTGCAGCGTCGAGAGCGAGCCGTCGTGGCCGGTGTTCATCGCCTGGAGCATGTCCAGCGCCTCGGAGCCGCGGACTTCGCCGATGATGATGCGGTCGGGCCTCATGCGCAGGGCGTTGCGGACGAGCTCGCGGATGGTGTACGCGCCCTTGCCCTCGATGTTCGACGGGCGGGCTTCGAGCTTCACCACGTGCGGCTGTGGAAGTTGAAGTTCCGCGGATTCCTCGATGGAGACGATGCGCTCCGTCGGCCGGACGTAAGCGGAGAGTGTGTTGAGCAGCGTAGTTTTACCCGAGCCGGTGCCGCCGGAGACGATGATGTTCTTGCGGCCGGCGACGCAGCCCTGCAGGAATCGGGCGCACTGCTCGCTGATCGTGCCGCGCTCGATGAGATCGTCGATCGTGAAGGGGATCCATGCGAATTTGCGGATCGTCAGACACGGCCCGACGAGCGATAGCGGCGGGATGATCACGTTCACGCGCGAGCCGTCGGGCAATCGCGCATCGACCAACGGCGACGATTGATCGACGCGCCGGCCCACAGGGGTCAGGATGCGCTCGATGACGCCCATGAGCACATCGTCGTTGAAGAAGCTGCGCGTGGTCGGCTGGATGTGGCCGTTTTTTTCGACGTAAATGCGGTCCTTGCCGACGACCATGATTTCCGTGACGTTGGCCATCTCTAGGAGATCCTGGAGCGGGCCGAACCCGAGCATGATGTCGCGGAGATCCTTGGCAACGACCTGGCGGACGATGTACTGCTTGAGCCGGGCGGCGATGGTCGGATAGTACTGCGTGAAGAGCTCTTCGAAGGCGTGCTCCGCGGCGGCGAGGTCCTCCTGCACGGTCGTCGAATCGAGCGAGAGCGGCATCATCTCGACCAGCGAACTGGCCAGTTCGGCGAGCGCGCGCTCCGCGGCGCTGTCCGCGCCGCCCTTGGCTTCCATACGGTATTCGGTCTGCACCTTGCCCGTGCACTGACGCACGACGTCCGCGGTGACGAGCCGGCCGAGGTGCATGTGCACCATGTGGCCGGTCAGGTCCTTGTCGAGCTCCGCGGAGCGCGTGTCGAGGATCTGGTCGAGGTGCATGTTGATCTGCTGGACGTAGGCGGGATCGTCCTTGCGGATCTGGCCGGTGACGCGGAGATTCATCCGCTCGATGAGCTCGCCGTGGATCTGCTGCTCGAAGCCGTTGAGCCGGTTCTGCAGGAGCCGCCGCTGCTCGGCGTCGCTGATCTGCTTGCCGGGCCGGACGAGGGCCAGGGAGTACTGCGCGATCTGCAGCTCGTCACCGAATTCGAGGCGTGCGGGATGGCCCTCGACGACATCGCGGTTGGCGACGCGGAGCGCGGAGCGGCTGAGGTTATCGACGAAGAGCTGGTTGCCCTTGATGCTGATCTGGGCGTGCTTGCGCGCGATGAACGGGCCGCGCAGGACGATCGTGCAATCGGGATCGCGGCCGATGGAAATGGGGGTGCCATCGACCTCGAGGGTCGTGCGGGTGTTGGCGGTGTGATCGTAGAGCCAGAATTCCATGCGTGTCTTGTTCTTCGGGTGACCGCGGGATTATTGATCGAGGCCGACGAGCTTCAGGACTTCTTTGTTGACGTTCGGGAATTTGTCCTTGGCTTCGGAGCCGGGACCGCGCGGCAGGACGTCGTAGCCGTCGCGGCCGATGATGCGGGAGATGGTGATGAGCTGCTCGGCGACGGCGAGTTCGACGTCCACGCTGATGTTGGTAAAGCCGGTGCGCGAGGTCTTGCCGGAGTCGTCGATGTTGGCGCCGACGGCGAGAACTTTGACGTTCTGGATGACGGTCATGCTGCGCGCCGTCTTGGAACCGGGGGGCGTGAAGTCGCCCAGGAGATCGACATACATTCCGGGGCGGAGGATGCCGGAGGCGTTACGGCCGTTGATCGGCAGCGGGCAGGCGCGGCGGCCTTCACCGATCTTGGATTCGATGGGCTCGGTGTTGGAGGTGAACATGCTGGGGGCGAGCCATTCACCCTGATTGGCGGAGCGGACGAAGGGATCTTTGCCGTCATATCTATCACGGGCCTTTTCGGTCGTGACGATATCGACGAGGCCTTCGGCGAACTGCTTGGGCATACGGGCCTCGATGAGGTCCTTGGAGACCTTGAGACGCTCGCCGGGCTTGATGTTGTGCGAGAGCTTCCAGACGGTGACCGAGTCGGCGGTGATCTGGTTCTCGACGCGTTTGATGTACCAGAAGTTGATGCCCGCAGCGACGAGGCCCATGACGACGGCGACGACGATAAGCGTCATGTTCGTCGTCTCCGCAGCGGCGGCCTGCTGAGCGGCGGTGGGGAGCGGGATGGTGCTGTTATTCATGAGGTGGTTTCCATCACGACGGCACTAGCGCGTCGAGGGATTAGTGTAACGGAAGATCACGGTCAGTCGAACCGGCGAGCCGGGGTCGGTGGCGGATGTGGCGCGGAGCAGGAGCTGCTGCGAGCCCTTGTTCATCACGCGGGCGGCGGCGGGATTTGCGGTGTTTGCACCGGGAAGCGAGAAACCACGCTCCTCGGCGGCGTGCTGGTAAAAGTCGAGGACGGCGGTCGGCGTGACACCGGGGATGGACCAGACGCCCTGCTGCTCGGTGAAGCCGCCCTCGGTGCGCTCGAAGCTCAGGAGCTTTTTAGCGCCCGGCATGAGCGGAAGATCGGCGGGGAGAGCGGCCAGCGCGTGGGCGCCGGGGGGGAGTGTAAGGTCGGCACTGGCGGCGAGGCCGGGGAGCGCGGGAGAGGAAGGAGTGGTGGTTGCAGAGAGAGCGGTGGCGTCACGCGGCGGCAGCGGCGCAACGGACGGCGCGTGCTGCGTGAGGAAAAGTTTGTTGACGACTTCGAGGACGAGCACCGCCGCCAGCAGCGCGATCGCGGCGATGACAAGCCGCATGATGCGGGCAGGCGCGGGTTGTGGGGCGGGTGATGGATCGGTCATGCGGTGCGGCCAGGTGCAGGGCAACGAATCAATAGTGCACCGTCGGCCCGCCATATCCCGGGGCGGCGAGGTACATGCGGCGGACCATGCCCGCGAGGCTGTTGGCGGGGACCTCGGGCTCGGCGGAGTCGCCGTATTCGTGAGAGGCCTGGCCATCGACGGCGTCGAGCTGGCTGTCGAAGTCGGCGAAGAAGGTGTCGCGCACGCCGCGCGGGTGGTTCCAATCCCCGCCGCCGCCGCCGGTCCAGTCGGCAGCCGCGGCCTTCCAGTCGTTCGTGTACGACCAGTCCGTGCCGATACGCAGGAAGGTGCGAGCGATCTTCTTGTTTGTCTCGGGGTTGACCTGATTGCCGGGATCGGGCCGGATCGCGTTCATGCGGTCCCACGCATCGGCGGTGTTCTTGTAATAGACCGTGAAGCCCGTGCTGTGCCCGTTCGAGTAGCGGTGCACGTTGCCGGCGCGGTAGAGCAGCGACTGCGTCAGCCCCTTGGCGTTGCCGCTGCCGCCAATGGTGCCGGCGTGCTCGACGAGCTTGTCGTAGGGCTCCTCGGCGAACACATCGTCGTCCCAGGCGCCGGCGACTTCCTGAGCGTGACCGCCGAAGTACGCGGAGTTGAGGTGCGCATTGCCGTTGGGTTCATTGCGCCCGGGCCCCGGGGCCTGCTGCGCGGAGCGCCACGTCTCATACCTCGCCAGCATCGAATCACGCTCGGCACGCACCATCAGCTTCCCGAAGTACATCAGCAGCGCGAGGATCACGACGACCAGCGGGATGATCATCACCGCCTCGCTCATCGCGGCGCCGCGGCGGCGGACATTGGTCATTGGGATTTGGGAATTGGTCATTTTCATTTTTCGCCTCTCAGTGCTGCAGCATCACCGCCGCCAGTGCCTTTGCCGACGTGAGATATTGCTGCGTCTTGGCGACCTCCGCGGCATCGACCACGCTGCTCGTGGACGCTCCGCCCGCCGCCGTGATCCAGTCGTCGTAGTGGCTCACCGGCTCCAACTGCGCACGCCACATCGGCGTCCACAAATCCCACGAGTGATTGTTGAACACCCGCGCCTGCGCCACCGCCAGCATGCTCGGCTCGGGACGTCCGCCCTGGAAATGGCTCGGCCAGCCCTGCGGCTTATCCGTGAGCCGCGTCACGCCCAGGAAGCTGAGCTGCGCGAAACGCCGATCCATGTCCGTCCGCGGAAGCGCCGCCTGATCGAGCTGCATCGGGGCCGGGGCCGAGGCGGACGCCGGATCGAATCCGTCGTAGGGGTTGGTGATGTTCGACGGGTCGCCGACGTTGATGCCCGCGAAGGCGACGTGATCGATGCGGTAGACGGGCTGGGGCACGGGCGTCTGCGTCGTCGTGCCGTCGGGGTTGGTGGTGGTGATGAACTGCGGCGCGATGCCGATCGTGGTGTCCCAGAGGACGGTGTAGTCCCACTTGTCGCGCCAGACGTAGTTGGCGACCATCGGCGCGGTCCAGCGTCGCGGATCGACCCAGCCGCGTTCGATCGCGAGGCGTGCGCTGCGGATGTTGTCGTGTTCAACAACCGCCCAGGTCCCGGGCGTCATGTATCCTGCGTCGCCTTCCTTGTACTTGCTCTTGATCTCGACGATAAAGAAAGCTGTCTCGCGGATCGTCGGGGTGCGGGCGTCGGCGATGGCGGTGGCCTGCGGGAAACTCGTCCGCCAATCGGGGTTGTAGACCGTCGAAAGCGCCCGGCCGATGCGCTGAGCCGCCTGCTCGACCAGCTTCGGATCGATCCCCGCCGGCAGGTCCACTTCGAGCGCGTTGGGGAACACGAAGCTCATCTTATGTCGCGCCAGGTTCCCCTCGTACCAGTCGAAACGAGTCAGCCAAAGCTTCGCGGCGCGATAGTCCGCAACCATCCGATCCATCCACGACTGCGGTCCCCAGGTCACGTAATTCGTCGGGACGAAGGTCTGGCCCACCATGTGACCACTGTTGCCGCCAGCGCCCGCTCCGTGAGTCAGACCGATCGTCTTGTTCTGTCCCGCACCGACGACGTTCTGCGTCCCGGGCACAAACGTCCCGCCGGTGTACCGCCCCACCATCTCGTGCCAGCCGAACACCGCATCCCAAGGCCCGCGGTTGTACTGCCGATCGTCCTGCTCCACCGGCAGTATCCCGCGCCGCACCGGCCTCTCGAAATCCAGGAACTTGCCGCGCTTCGCCGGGATCGCCGGGCTGAGAGGCAGCAGCACGTTGGCCGCATCGCTCACCGCCGACGCCGGGATGTTCGGGTTGGACCCGTAGACGCCCGCCGACTGCGCCCCGTCGGCGACGCTGTCGATCAGCGCCGCGTTCATGTCGTCCATCGCGGTCATCGCCTGCCACAGCGTGCCGTTCTTCTTGTAGTCCGTCATCACCGTGACATCGATGCTCTTGAAGAAGTCATCGACCGGCTGCATGTCGGCGACCTCGGTGTCGAACTCGCCGAGCATCTCCTGCAGCAGCCCGAGGACGGTCTGTACCGTCAACGCGTTGCCGCCGCCGACGCCGCGCTGGATCTGCCCCGCCAGCGCCTCGCGGAAGGCCTTGGACTCGCGCAACTGGAAATCCGCCGCCTGCGGCATCGCGCTCATCACATTCACCGCCGCGATGTCGCGCGTCATCTCCACATTGTTGAGCGCGATCATGTTCATCGTGCGCGCCGTCCACCCGGCGCCGGCGCGGGCCGTCGCATCCGCGCCGTTCTGCGCGTTGACGCGGTGATCGACTTGCTGGCCGATGTTGATCACCCACAGCAGCAGCGCCGCCAGGAGCACAATGGATAGGAGCGCGATGACCAGCACGACGCCGGAGTTGCGTGCGCGGAATGCCTTGTTCGTACTCAAACCATCGACTCGCGAGAACGAGTACGAGTACGAAAAAGACATCAGGGGAGCGCGAGATTGCGTTCCATCATTCAGCAGGTTTTTTCTTGACATGCGGTTCGACCTCCGCGAGCAGTCCGTCCACGACGTCGCTTGCTCGCATTTTCTTGGCAGCCGTCAGAAGCCCGCTCGCCTGCTCCCAGAGCTCGGAGCTGATCGCGCTGCGGGCCTCGGCGATCAGGTGTTCGTATTCGGTGTCGAACTTGCGGTCCTGAATCTCTTTCGAGTCGAACTTGGCATCCTTAGCCAGATTGATCGCCTTCTGATACGTCTCCTTGGCCGGTCCGTATTTGTGGGCTGCGCGCAGCTTGTCCGCCTCCTGTACAAAGACGTTGTACTGGGCGATTTGTTCCAGCTTCCCGAGCATCGTCTTGGCCGGTGCGTCGGCCGGATCGATCGCCAGGGCCTTTTCCAGCTCCGTGCGGGCCCCGTTGAGGTCCGCCTTCTTGAGCAGGGCCTCGGCGGCCTTCACGTCGATGCGGACCGTCGCCTTCTGGATCTTCTCGGCGATCTCGGGGGCGGCATTGATCTTCTGGGCGCTCTCCCACAGGTTGATCGCCTGCTGATAGTCGCCGGAGGCCAGGGCGTTGTCGGCGGCGCTGAGCATCGAGGCGCGGTCACCGGAGAGCTTCATCGCGGCGAGCCGGGCATCGGCCTCGGGGTGGGGCCAGAACTGCGTCGCGGCCTGATACTTCGCCGCGGCGGCGGTCGCGTCGGTCTTCTCGAGTTCGACACCCTCGTTGTACGCCATCGTGCTGCGCAGCTGCTTGATCTTGTCCTCGCGTTCCTTGGCGCTTTCGATCTCGTTAGCACGCTGGAGCGCCGCCACCGCCGCGTCGAGCTTGCCGGCGGCCTCGGCGGTCTTAGCATCGGCCAGCGCGGCGTTGAGCGAGATCGTCTTCTCGACGCTGCGCAGGCGATCCTTGAGCACCGGAGCTGTGCCGAACTTCTGCAGCGACTTCTCCAGGCTCTTTTTGGCCTCGGGCAGCTTGCCATCGGCGACGAGCGCCGCCGCCGCCGCGTCGGCCTGCTCGATCGAATGCGCCTGCTCCTGATTGGCGATGCTGTTGGCCAGGCCGCCGATCACTTCCTTCTCGGCCGCGGTGCGCACCGTCCCGGCGGCGCCCCGGCTCGAATCGATCAGACGCTGAAGCCGCAACCGAGCCGGATCATAATCCGCGCTGGCAATCAGCTTCTGAATCTCGCCGACGACCTCGACAAACGGCTTGCGGTTCTTGACCTCGCGGTCCATGTACTCAAATTCGCCGGTCAGCTTCTCGGGGTTGCCGGGGATGTTGAGCGCCTCGACGACATCGAGCTCCTTGCGCACCTCGCCGTACGCCTTGGCCGACTCATCGTACTTGGCCTCTTTCATCAGGCCTTCGGCGGTCGTCATCGTCATGCGTGCCGTCGCCAGATGCGAGTAGGCCGTGGACCCCACGCCCAGCAGCGGGTCTTTTTCCCACTTGGGGGCGAGGGCGTCGAAGCCCGCTTTCGCGCCGGCGTAATCGGGCGTGGGCGTCGCGAAATACTTGTCGAACGCCGCCTTGTATTCGAGCTTCGCCTCGTTGATGCGCGCGTCCACGAGGAGCTGCTTGTCGTGGCCCTGTTTCCAGAAGATGAAGCCGACCGCGGAGGCGAGGATCACGGTCGTCGCCGCGAGGATCCAGACCAGCTTGCTCTTCTTGGGCAGCGGCGCGGTGGCGAGGGTCCCCGCCATTGCCGGTCCGGGGCCAGCGCCCAGGGGCAGCGGCGAGAGCGGCGTATTTCCACGGCCCATGCCGGCGATCGCCTTCGCAGTGCCCGTGGCGGATTTCGCCTGCTGACGTGCCGCGGCGATCTGCTGCGGCGAGGCTTTGACGAAGTGGCGCTTGATCGCTTCGAGAAGCTGCGCGGCGGATTCGATGCGGTTGGCCGGGTCCTTGGCCAGGAGACGCCCGACGAGCTCGGCCAGCACATCGGGGACGGCGGGATTGAGTTCCTTGAGCGGCGGCGCATTGACGCGCAGATTCGTGTGCCACTTCATCCACTTCATCGCCTGGTTGCGCGTGTCCTTGACGATGGCCTTGAACGCCTCGCGGAACGCGGGCCGACCGGCGAGAATCTCGTAGGCAATCATGCCCAGCGCGTAGAGATCGGCTCGGGCATCGACGGGCGACCCGCTGAACATCTCGGGGGCCATGTACTGCGCGGTGCCCATCGACTGCGACTCCTGGTCGGCCAGGAGCGTGGCGAGGTCGAAGTCGCAGATCTTGGCCTGACCGGCGGGCGTCAGCAGGATGTTGCCGGGCTTGAGGTCGCGGTGGATCGCGCCGGCGGCGTGCACGGCAGCCAGGCCCTGCGCCGCATCGCGCAGGATCATCAGCGCCCGCAGCGGCTCGACGGGACCGGTCGTCTGATTGAGCAGCCGATCGACCGACGGGCCATCGACAAACTCCATGATGATGAAGAGCCCGCGCGGATCATCCACGAGGTCGATGACCTGCACGATGTTGGGGCTCGACGACGAGATTTTCTTCTGGAGCTCAGCCTCGGCGCGGAACTTCTGGCGGGCGATCTCATCGATGCCATCGGGGCTGGCGATCTGTTTGATGGCGACGTGACGATCGAGCAGGCGGTCGTAGCCACGCCAGACGATGCCCATGCCCCCGGCGCCGAGCTGATCCTGCACCTCGAAGTGCTTGAGCTTGTCGCCGTTGCGGAGACCGGGCTGCATGGTGTTGACGATCGGATCAGACATATGCGTCTTCGTCTCGGGGAAGGGAGGTTTACGGAATGCGCGGAAGGGGCGGAAGCGGCGGGAACTCGTCGCGGATTCCCTCATTGGTCAGCGTCGCGATGGCGTAGACATCGGTGTAGCGGGTGTTGCCGCCGAGGTCGCCGTTGGCGAAGAGGCGATTGATGTAGGGGACGCCGACGCTCAGCTTGTGATCGACGCGGACGGCGATGGGCTCGGCGGGACGGACCTCGCCATCGAGATCGTCAAAGGTGACCTGCGTTTCATCGACGACGCGCGGGACCTGGACGGTGACGGTGGTGGTTGACGATGCGTAGTTGAGGCGCTCGCGGAGGAGCTTGTTGATCCAGACGGGCGGGGTTTCGCCGTAGGTGGAGTAGAAGGAGGTGACGGCCTCGACGTAGGCGTCGATCGGGAGATTGGCGGTGCCGGTGGACGATTCGAGCCGACCCGCGGCGGGGACGATGGCGAAGATGGCGGAGCGGAGGATCGCATCGTGCTTGGTGGAGCTGGGCGAGTATTGGTTGGGGCCGGAGTCGCCGGTGTCGAGCGGGATCTGGACGATGGCGGTGCGAGCGGCGGCGAACGCGGCGTAGTGGACGAAGACGTTGCCGCCCATGAGCATCGTGACTTGGGCGAGCATGAGGATGAGGAAGAGGAGGACGGGCATCAGGAGCGCGAACTCGACGGTGGCGGTGCCGTTGTCATCAGCGATAAGACCAGAGGGACGCCGCGCGGCGCGGCTGACCCGGCCGAGGCGGACCATGGCGCGGAGACAGAGGATGAGACAGATGACGAGCAGCGCGCCGGCGGCGGCGCACCACAGTGAGAGCGGACTGCTGAGCGTCCACCGCCAAAACTCGGCCGAGGTGGCTGTCATGGGGAGTGCTCCAGGGGAACGGGGAGAGTCGCGGTCTTTTTCGTTCTCGTTCTCGTAATCGTAATCGGTCTTTTCCGCTAAGAGTGGGGAAAAGGCAGCGATTACGAGAACGAGAACGCCCAAGGCTATTGGACGCCCTGGCCAGAGCGCGGTTCACGGGTTAAACGCCGCCCACGGCGTATGCAGCCCGAGCAGCACCTCCGCCGCGGCGAGAGTGCCGCCGACGAACATGGCCGTGGCGAAGGGGATTCGGGGGGTGTCGTTGGGGATTTCGGGCTTGACCCGGGCCATGGCCATGAGGGCGGCGCCGAAGAGGCGGCTGCCGGTGCGTTTGATCAGGCCTCGGCTTATGAGCACGGCGAGGGCCATCGCGGCTCCGAGGATGAAGGAGTAAACCGCGGTCGCCAAGACGCAACGCCAGTCGGCGGAGATCGCCCCGACAACGGCCGCGAGTTTCACATCCCCGCCTCCGAGCCCGCCGGCTGCGAAGATGATAGCGAACGGGACGAGCCCGCTGCCCAGGCCCAGGAGCGAGGCCTCGAAACCGGTGAGGGCACCGGGGCCGCCGGTGTGGCAGAAGCCCAGGATGCTCGACCACACAAGTCCTAGGGCGATGGCCGGATACGTCAGCCAATTGGGAACCTTGTGGGTGCGTGCGTCAGCGATGGCGGCAATGAGCAGCACGCCGGCGAGCAGGACGGTGGTCACCCAAGGGCCCATGGAGGTCCTTTGACCGGCGTGGGCTTATTGCACGCCGTTGGTGGGCACCGCGTTCTGCGCATCATCCTTGACCGTCGTCGCCTCGCTGGTCATCCAATCCGAAATCCAGTTTCGGCAAAGGATCAGAACGCCCAGCAGGGGCAGCACGATCGCGGCGATGATCAGCAGCTTCTCGGCGCCTTCGGCACCCTGTTCGTCACGGTGAAGGCGGCTAATGAATTGGGCGAGACTCTTCATGGGTAGCTCCTTGGATGCGTTAGTCAGGTCAGTAATCGGAGTTCAGTGAGGGGTTGCGATCGGTCACGCTGACCTCTATTTTTCAGGGGAAGGGCAGGCTATTGAGCATTGTCATCATCTGGTAGTGCCCGATCAGCGTCGTCAGGCACAGTTTGATGATGTACCAGCTCGGCAGTGCGATCGCGGCGAGCAAAAGAGCCCATTCCAGCGTCACCGCACCGGATTCATCGCGCATAAGCCCTTGCAGGCCCTGCGGCTTCGATTCATCGGCAATGTCGGTGTTCAGGGCCATCTATTCTATCCTACGGTCCGGGTTCCAGGTATCCAAATATCGGCTGAGTCAGGTCGCTAAGTAAATCACGCTCCTGAGGCCTCAATTTACCCGCAAGGTAAGAACGTTCTTCCGTCCACACCAATTGCAGGTCTTTTGTCGCCGCTGCTTCTTTGACGCTCTTGAGGGCAAAAATGTTCCGTAACCGGTATTGCCCATCGTCCCCGAGGTTCTCGACCTCAGCGATCTCCGTAACCATACGCCGACCACCCACGTGGCGATGCATCTGAACGATAATATCGATCGCACTGGCCACCTGGCTTCGAATCGCAAAGAGCGGCAGGTCCACCTTGCTCATCAACGCCATCGTTTCCAAGCGGTTAAGAGCATCCCGAGGATTATTCGCATGTAACGTGCCCATCGACCCGCCATGGCCCGACGTCATCGCCTGGATCATGTCCAAGGCCTCCCCGCCACGCACCTCGCCGATAATGATGCGATCGGGCCTCAGCCGCAGCGACGACCTGAAAAGGTCCCGGATCGCCACTTCGCCCCGTCCGTAACGGTCCGGAGGCCGCGTCTCCATCGAGATCACGTGTTCCTGCTGCAGCTGCAGCTCCGCCGAATCCTCGATCACCACGATGCGCTGCCCATCGGGCACGAAGCTCGACAACGAATTGAGCAGCGACGTCTTGCCAGAGCTCGTCCCGCCGGCCACGAGGATATTGGCCTCCGCCCGCACCGCGAGCATGAGGTACTGCCTCGCTGCCTCGCTGATAGAGCCGATCTCGACGAGCCAGTCGATGTCGAGCATCGCCTTGCTGAACTTGCGGATGGTCATCGCCATGCCGTACCGCGCACACGGCGCCTTCGCCACGTGTACGCGCGACCCGTCAGGCAACCGCGTATCGACCAGCGACGCCTCATCCGCCAGGCTCTTGCCCGTGAACTGCAGGATATTGTTCACCGCCGCCGAGTACGCATCCTCATCCACAAACGCCGCGGCCGTCTTGATCAGCTGCCCATCCCGCTCAATATAAATCTCGTTGGCGTGATTGATCATCACCTCGCTGACCGAGACGTCCTCGAGGTACGCCCGGATCGGCGCCAGATAGTGCGCCACCGTCGCGGTAAAGATCTCTTGTCTGCCCATAGTGCGTGACAAGTCTATCGACCCCCCGCCCCCGATCAAATGAAATCCGCCCTCACACCCTCCCCTTCTTTAAAGCCCGGGGATGCGGTTCCTCCGCTTCCCCGCGGCTCGCCCGCCGTCACATCCGTGCGCACAACCCCGTCGTCCGGACATTTTCACCCCCTCCCCCCTCTCCATTTTTCACACCGCTCCCGCCGAACCTCCCGTCTTAACTCCCGCCCGATTCCACACCTTAAAGCTGCGAATCCCACACACACTCCTCTCGCCTCCGGGTAACCCCCCGGACGTCCGCTTTGCCACATCCGTGCGCGCTCCCTCTCCCTCGGGGAGAGGGTGGCGAGTCCGCGAGCCGGGTGAGGGCGCCACGAGATGTTCAACGTGCGCCTCCCGCCCGCCCCGTGCCCAGCGGTATAATTGACCCAACCCACTCCGGACCCGCCCACCATGCGCAAACCCCTCATCGCCGCTTCCCTTCTCTTGTCCATCCTCGCCGCCGGACTCCTCGCCGAAGACGGCGGACACCGACACCGCGGCGGCTCCGGCGGCCGAGGCGGCGAACGCGAACACGAACATGGCGACGATGACAACGAACACGGCGGCGGCGGTGAAGGCGGCCCCGGGGGCCGATCCAGCACCTCCAACGCCGGTGCGTCCGGCGCAGGCGGTATGTCCATCACCGCCGTCATGAAGCAATCCATGAAAGGCGACAACTCCCTCCTCAAACGCGCCATCAACGGCTCCGCCACCGACGCCGAAAAAACCAAACTCCTCGACTACATCAAAAAACTCCAAAACACCCACCCCCCCGCCGGCAACCAGGCCGACTGGGACAACCGCATCAAATCCCTCGTCACCGCCGCCACCGACCTCGCCGCAAACAAACAAGGCGCCGTCGACGCCCTCAAAACCGCCAGCAACTGCAAATCCTGCCACAACGCCCACCAGGGCAACTGATCGCTCCCACCTCTGCCCCGCGACAGAGGTCGCCGGTCCTCCGGCGGATGAAGGGGATGCGACAATTTCCAACATGCCCCTAACGCCCAATCATTCCCGCCCCGGCTTCAGCCCCTGCTCTCGCTTGTACCGCTCCACCGCCTTGATCAGCCGTCTGTCCGACCAGGTCAGCCGACGCCCCTGAACCGCCTCCATCTCCTCCGCATCATAAAATCCAAACGACTCAAGATGCGTTCGCGAGAGAGCCTCCTCGCGCAGCACCATTTGCCACAGATCCTCCGCCTCGGAGAGGACTTTCGGAATCCGCCCCGATTCCGCCGCCCGAACCTCTGCCAGGGCCTCGCGGTGAATCGACCACATTTCATCGATGCCCATTTTGGGCGGCACGCGGAGGCGAGTAATCCCCGGACAAGCGGTCCCCGCAATGCGACTGTTGGTCGTCTTAAGCAAGCTTCCATCAGCAAACTCCGTTCGAAACGAAATCGAAGTTCTCTCGGAATGCAGCAGCGGCGTTCCAGCGAACGACGCCGGCAATTGCTCCAGCTCGCACAACACCCATCCATCCTCGCTGATCAGCATCCGTCGGAAGGCGGGCGGCATCTTGACAATGCTCACCCCCCTTTTGGGTAAGACAAAATCCCCGATTATCTTAAAACCCTGCGCCACAAGCCGGTCCCGCTCGCCGTCGTAAAATTGAAGACTGACCTCGGGGAAATCGGCAGCCGCCACCGGGCGCATTTCAAACTCTTCCATAGCCGGATTATGCAGAGACATATTGACAAGCGCCTCGGCGATCTCGCGATACCACGCTCGAATTCGAAAGAGAATCAGCGCGGCAACGGAAAACACAATCAAACCCACACCGCAAAGACCCGCCAGCGTCCCATTGTCGACACCGAATATGCCGATGACCATTTCCAAACTCCAAAATGACCCAATGAACCGTAACGCCAACCCCGATGTGCTGCCAGTCCCTTCCTGATTCCATCGTCCACATTTCTGATTGTAATTCTTCTTAATTCTCCAAGCCCCCGGGGTAACTGAGTTCTAGCCCCGCAGCGACGTCATCGGAGCCCGGGGAAGGATGCGAACGTCACCCCACTTTTATATTTTCCACTTTTCCCACGCACACGATGTCGGTGCTTCCTGGTGTTGCACTGCTGCGATTATCATGCGCGACATGAACAGCCGCCCCGCCCAGCTTCTTGTCGCCGTGATCCTCGGCCTCGTGCTCATCGCTCCGCTCCGCGCCGACGATGACGCCAAGGCCGCCGCGCCCCGGCCCAACGTCCTCGTCATCCTCACCGACGACATGCGCTTCGACGCCATGTCCTGCGCCGGGCACCCGTGGTTCAAGACGCCCAACATCGACGCGGTCGCCGCGGAGGGGGCACGCTTTCAAAACGCTTTCTGCACCACCTCGCTCTGCTCGCCGGCACGGGCATCACTGCTGACCGGGCTCTATGCCAACCGTCACCGCGTGCTCAATAATTTCACCGACCTGCCGCGTGAACTGGCCAATTATCCGCAGCGTTTGCACGACGCCGGATACGAGACCGCCTACATCGGCAAGTGGCACATGGGCGAGCAGAACGATTCGCCCCGGCCGCAGTTCGACCACTGGATGAGCCACAAGGGACAGGGCAATTACTGGGACAACGATTTCAATATCAACGGCGAAGTCCGCAAGATCCCCGGGTACTACACCACCGTCGTCACTGAAGCCGCGGAGCACTGGCTCATGGGTCGGCTCGAGAAGCCCGGCAAGCCCTGGCTGCTGATCCTCGGCCACAAGGCGCCGCACGGCGGGCCGATCGTGCCCGACAAGGCCTACGAACACGCCTTCGATTCCATCCCCATGCCCCGCCCCGCCAACGCCGACGCCTACCACGCCGCCGACGGCAAGCCCGCCTGGCTCGAAGAGCAGTACACCACCTGGCACGGCGGAGGCGGGCCGCTCTATAACAACTTCGAGTACGGAAAATTCGCCCGGGCCTACTTCGGCACCATCGCCTCCGTGGACGACAGCGTCGGCCGAATCGTCGCCGCGCTCCGCCACATCAATCAGCTCGACAACACGATCCTCATCTTCACCACCGACAACGGCTTCGCCCTCGGCGACCACGGCCGAGTCGATAAACGCACCGCCTACGAGGAAAGCATCCGCGTCCCGCTCATCGTCCGTTACCCGCCGCTGATCCCCAAGGCTGTCACGATCGACGGCACCGTGCTCAACATCGACCTCGCGCCGACGATCCTCGACATCTGCGGCGCCAAACCGCTCGACCAAATCGACGGCCGATCCTGGAAACGCCTCCTCGCCGGCGACATCAAAGATTGGGAGCAGCCCTGGCTCTACGAATACAACTACGAAACCCAGTTCCCCTACACGCCCAACGTCCGGGCCGTGCGCTGGGCCAACTGGAAATACATCCGCTACCCCGCCGGCGGCGGCGGGAAGTACGCCTACACCGCCGAACTCTACGACCTCGAAAAAGACCCCGGCGAAACAACCAACCTCGCGACTGATCCAGCCCATCAGCAGAAGCTCGCCGAGCTCTCCGGAGCCCTCGAGAAGCTCCTCGCGACGCACCCGCAGACCCTGACTGACATGCCGCGCGAGACGCCGATCAAACACGACCTGCCGAAGTTCTGAGCCGCTTTCGCCCAGTCGGCTGCATCGCCTCCGCCTCTCCGCCCCACTCCGCGAAGCACGGGCGTGCGTTCAGGCAATCTCCGGGATCCCCGGGTGGTCCGCGGGGCGGGGACCGGGGGCGGGCCAGTGGAATTTGCGGTCGGCCTCGGCGATTGGGATGTCATTGATGCTCGCCTCGCGGCGGCGCATCAGGCCTTCGTCGTCGAATTCCCAAAGCTCGTTGCCATAGGCGCGGAACCACTGCCCCGAGGCGTCGCGCCATTCGTACTGAAAGCGCACGGCCATGCGGTTGCCCAGAAAACCCCAGAGCTCCTTGACGAGTCGATAGTCGTTCTCGCGCGCCCATTTGCCTTCGAGAAACGCCCTGATCTGCTCACGGCCCCGCACGAACCGGTCCCGGTTGCGCCACTGGCTGTCGGGCGAATAGGCCAGCGAGACGCGCTGCGGGTCGCGGCTGTTCCACGCATCCTCTGCTGCGCGCACCTTCCGCAGAGCGGCCTCGCGCGTGAAGGGCGGCTTGATGGCGGCGGCGGGGATCAGAGGTGCTTCGTTCGTGTCCATCATCGCGGGACTCCTTTGCAGGCTGTGCGCCAAAAACATCTTGAAACCAAATCGGGATCAAAGCGGCACGGGGCGCGTCGGCGCACCGGCCGCGGATGCGAGGGGCGAGGATCATTGTGCGGCGGCGAGGTCGTGGGCTTCGACGCGGGGGAAGTCGACGTCCACATCGAACGCGCGGTTGAAGAAGTTGGTCAGGTAGTTGAGCGCGACGCCGGCGACGATCTCGGCCAGTTGCGCATCGGTCAGGCCGGCGTCGCGGGCGGCGCTGACCTGGGCTTCATCAACCCCGCCTCGCTGATCGATGACGGCCTGTGCGAAGGTGAGCGCGGCGAGCGCGAGGGGGTCGGTGGACTGGGCGCGTCGAGCGGCATCGATCTGCGACGGGCTCAGGCCGACCATCTTGCCCAGCAGCGAGTGTGCGGAGAGGCAGTAGGTGCAGTCGTTGTTCTGAGCGGTGAGCAGAGCGATTTGCTCGCGGACCTTGGCCGGGAGCTTTCCGGTGGACAGGGCCCCGTTGAACTGGGCGTAGGCCTGAAGGACAGCCGGGGAGTTGGCCATGACTCGCGTCATGTTGGGCACGGTGCCCAGGGCTTTTTGGAAGGCGGCGAAGATATCCTTGTTGGTGCCGGTGGCGGTTTCGACGTTTTGGATCGGCAGACGGGCCATGGTGAAGCTCCACTGTTTTAGCGACCTGACTCCAGCCCCGGACGGAACACCCGCCGGGCCGGAAGATGCCAGCCTTTTGACTGACACAAGACAAATATACTGACTGTTCAGTATATGTCAACAACAAAGATAAAATTCTTTTGAATCGGTTATAAAACGCCATAAATCGGCCATGATCCAAAAATGCTTTGTGGAAATTGCGTGGATATTATATACTGTTCAGTCAGTCACTATTGACCCTTTTAAGCCGGAGCGATTCCATGCCTCCCAGTCGCCGCGATGAGCTGGTGGATGCCGCGATGCGGGTCTTTTATCGCCACGGTTTCAATGCCAGCGGGCTTGAGAGTGTGCTTCAGGAGGGTGGCATCAGCCGGATGACGCTCTACAACCACTTCAAGTCGAAGGACGAGTTGATCGTCGCGGCCCTGCATCGGCGTGATGAGATCTTCCGCAACCGGATGATGAAGTTTGTCGAGTCCAAGGCCGAGTCGCCGCGCGAGCGGCTGCTGGCGATTTTCGACTACCACGAGCAGTGGTTCGCCGGTGATGAGTTCTGCGGGTGCATGTTCATCAACGCCTGCGCCGAATTCGGCGATCCGGCGTGCGACATCCGCCAGGTCGCCGCGGAGCACAAGCACGCCATTGTGCGCTACCTCGCCCAATTCGCACAGCAGGAGGGATTCGAAGATCCCCAGCATGTCGCCGAGCAGTTGAACCTGCTGCTCGAAGGCGCGATCGTCAGCGCGCAGGTCGTCGGCCAGGTGCGCGACCGCGGCGCGGGCCTCGGCTCCGAGGCGAAGCTGGCCCGGGAAATGGCGCAGATCATCCTGGCGAACTCGCCGCGAAAATCTGACAACTGACGCCGGCGGCGGATCATCACTTCAGTTTCGCGAGGATCCCCTTCATCTCCTCGCCCCACTCCGGCGATTTGTCCGCGCGAGATTCGGCGTAGCGGCGGATGTCGGCGTCGGCGCCCTTGCCGAGTAGCCGGCGCATGCAGGCGACGGCGAGGCGGTCGTCGTCGTTCATCAGCGCGCGGTCGATCGGGCTGTAGACGTCGTAAACGCGCGGGTCGAGTTTGGCGAAGATTTTTTTCGCCTCGGCGTCGATCGCGGCGTCGGGCGGGGATTTGTCGATGAGTTTGGCGAGATCGGCCTGTTCGATGGGGAATTCGATCCGATGCGGATCGGGGGCGACAATCTGAATCGCTTTCAAGATCGGCTGAGCGCGATCGCCGCGGCCGGCGGTGGTTTCTTCGAGCAGTTCGCGGAAGAGGCCCTGCCGATATTGCGGTCCGTGCTGCGCGACCAGCGAATCACAGATCTCGCGCCACCGCTTCGGATCGCTGGCCTTGTAGAGTTCCTGTTGGATGACGCAGCTGACGAGCTGCGAGGAGTAATACGGGCGCTGGAACTGCGTGACCGCGTTCAATTCGGTTCGTTCATGGTGCGCATGATGATGCGATTCGTGCCCGCTGTTTTCCGGTTCAGGCACGACGAGCCCGGAAAAGTATTGGCCGGCCCAAATACCGAGCCCCAGCACCGCGAGGGCCGCGGCGATCTTCAGCGGTGTGTGCATGGGTTTGGACATATCGGAATTTTAACCGCGAAGGCGCGAAGGACGCGAAGAAGAGAGGAAGGAGGATTTTAACGCAGAGGCCGCGGAGATCGCAGAGGAATGCGATGGCAGTTTTTATAAAGCCGATTTCTTGATTCTCTGCGTTCTCTGCGAACTCTGCGTTAAAACTCCCCGTTTTTCTTCTTCGCGTCCTTCGCGCCTTCGCGGTTAATCCTCCGCGGTTTTTCGCCGGAGCGCTAAGCCGCAAGCGGCGGACTATTTCGATTGCCGGGCGTATTCCTCGACTTCTTCCATGGTGAAGCCGAGCCATTCCATCATGTGGATGTCGTAGGTGCGCTGGTGGTCTTCGCGGGAGAAATCCAGGCGGAGTTCGTTGATGACCTTTGTGCCCTGGCTGATCCACTGGCGGAAGGTGGTGGCGGAGTAGTGGTCGAAGATGTATTTGCCGACCGGGCCGCGGAAGGGTTGGTCGGGGAGGCGCGGGCCGGGTTGGTTGGTGCGGCGGTCGAGGACTTGATTCGCGGAATCACTCGGCACTGAAGTGCCTAGGCCTCGCGCTTCGGGAGCGGGCTCGATCTTGGGGACGGGCTTGCCGAGTTTTTCGAGGAGGGATTCCATCGCCTTCTGAGGCATGACATCGCGGCGCTGGGCGGCGACGGTGTAGCCCTTGGTCAGCACGTCCGCGGCCTGTTCATCGGCGCCGACCTTGATGAGAACCTGTCCGAGGAGCTGATACGCGCGCGACATGCCCGCGTCCATCTCAACGCTCTTGCGCAGCGCCCGGGCGGCGTCCTCGTAGCGGTCGGCGTCCTTGTAGGCATTGCCGAGGCTGAACCACGCCATGCCGTCGGGCGCTTCCTGCGTCATCTTTTCCCACTGCGCGATCCGTTGGTCGAGAGCTGCTTTGTCCATAGTCCACAAAGTTTAACTGCGTTAAACGTGAATGACCAACGGATCGCGAAGTGGGAAAAGATGACGCAGGAAGCGCCCGACGGCATGGCGTGGTTCAGCCTCGGCAATGCCTACAAGGA
>JAYVTU010000182.1:0-74796 GCA_043788485.1 Planctomycetota bacterium | reverse complement strand
AACTCCTCGAATCTACGAGGGTAAGGGTTCTCCGGCGTGGCTTTCATCGTCACTACACTACGAATGGGGCAACTTGAGTCAAGCAGCTACCCAGATTCTACTTTGTGCCGCCTTGAATCCCCGGCGTCATCTTCTGAAACTGATCCAGCCAGTCCAGGAGCATGTGGTCGCCGATGTTTTTGGAGGTTTTCAGGTCGGCCGGTGGTTTGCCCCAGTAAAAGCTGATCCAGCCACATGCGGGGGTTGGGATTTTTCGATGAACTGGGCGGCTTCCTTCGGCGAGCATTCGAGCGGGAAGAATTCTTCGATGATCAGCGGCTTGCCCATGGCGAACTGGCTGATGGTTTTCAGGCCTTCGTCGAGCTTGCCGGATTTGGGGTAGAAGTGGACGGACATGTAATCGACCTCGGAGGCGACGCCCTGCAGCATCGGTTTGCCGGGCAGCGGGAGGAGGCCGACGGTGATGAGGCGGTGCGGGTCGTGCTTGCGGATCGCGGCGGTCAGCGTGTGGGTCCACTGCCGCCAGACCTCGGTGCCATCCCGGCCCGCGGCGTCGAGGGCGATGAACTGCACGTAATGGAATCCGCCGAGCGCCGCTTCATGCACCCACTTGCCCGCGTCGCGCTTGCTCCCCACAGCCGGCTCATTCATCAGGTCATACGCCATCACGCCGGCCCGCCCCGCGCAGCGCTTGGCGATCGCCTCCCAGAACGCCGCCTGCGCCGCCCAACGCTCCTTCTCGGCCATCTGCGCGTACCACGCGGGCTCATCCTGGAGTCGATAGCAGCCCAGGCCCGTGAGATCCAGATAGACGCCAACCTCCTCGGCGAGCGTGACGAGCTTCCCGAGTTGATTCAGTGCCGCTTCATTGGGCTTGCCCGGTGCGTCCATGAAGCGGCAGAACTGAAGATGGATTCGGATGACGTTGGCCCCCATCCGCTTCATCTGCTGGAAGTCCGCCGCGATCGTGTCCCATTCCTTGTCCCAGTAATCCTCAATGAGCCGCATCTTGTAATCGCGGTCGTAATTGAGACCCCACGGCACGAAGGGCTGGCCCGAATCGGCGAGGACGAAGCTCTTTCCATCTTTCGAGATGGCGATCGCTTCCGGCGCGGCGGGTGCGGCGGCGGCGCACACGCCGACGATCAGCGCCGCAAGGATGAGGAATCTGGGCATCGGCGCATGATCCCGAATGTCGGGATGAAACTCCAGCGGTTTTCGGAGCGCTAAGCCGCATGCGGCGGAGCCAAGACACACGGCCGACTCCGCCGAGCCTGCGCTGGCCGTGGCACCCGCTCCATTTCGCGCAGAAAAAAACGCCCGCCGATCGGCGGGCGTTTTGAGTTTGAGAATCTCGAAGCGCAAATCAGGGTTGCCGGTGATCAGGGATACAGGAACATCGAGCCGTCCATCGCCTTGTACGAATTGACGTGCCAGTCGGCGAAGAGGACGTTGCCGAGGTATCCGCTGATCTGGTGGCGGGGGTTGAAGTCCCACTGGGCCAGGTCCGAAGCCTTGACCGATCCGCTGGGGGGCAGGGAGCCGAGCATGTCGCCGTGGCCCATGTGACCGCCGAGGGCCGCGACGGGGACGTTCTTGTCCTGCTCGGCGGGCGTGCCGGGCTTGTGGATGATGTTGACGTTGCCGTTCTTGCCCTTGTTGGTGCTGCCGTTGCCGTTGTTGGAGTAGCCGGGGCCGTTGGCGATCTGAATGTCCGCGGTGCTGCGTCCGCCGTCGAAGAAGACGCTCTTGCTCGAGGCCGAGGGCGTGTTCCGGACGGTGATGATCTTCGTCGGGTCGTTGGTGTATTCGATGTTCAGCCCGAAGCTGATGGTCAGGTCCTTGGTGTTGTTGACCGTGCCGGCGGGGAAGATGAGCGGATCGAAATCCACGGGGCAGACCAGCACGCCGGCGTCGTACCCCGCGGTGAGCGTGTCATACGTCGGATACTGGCCGAACGAATCGACCATGTAGCTCTGCGTGGTATGCGCCACGTTCTTCAGATTGCCCGCACAGACCACAAGCTGACCGGCCTCGCGCGATCCGCGCAGGACCGGAACCATGAACGCGACCAGCACCGCGATGACCGACACGACCACCAGCAGCTCGACGAGTGAGAACGCGCCGCGCCGCTTGGTGTTCGCGGTCTGCGCAAAACCACCGCGTGGTTTCCGCAACGAAATAGCCGTAGAAATCGCGCTAAATTGAGTACTGTTCATTTTCATCTTAAAACCCCAGTTCCCCTCTGAAATAAGCGTCCGAATTCACGAGCTTTCATTTAGCTCGCTCTTCTCTTCTTCATTTCTTCAACGGTGCCGATCGCACATCGATTGCCGACTACGATCCCCTCGAGTGCCCGTAAAGATACCATATCAGGGTTTACCTTCCAAACTAGAAATGTTGAATTTTGCAGGCTAATTTGTGGCTGTGGTGCCTTCGTTTATAGAGGGTCGACCCCGTTTTTGAATGGAATCAGGCCGTTATTATTGGCCCGTATACGTATTGATCAAGCGCTCCAAAGCCCTGATCTGCGGGCACATCGCGTCTCGCGGCCGGGCGATCCATAACCCCTTCTATCTGCTGGTGAAAAGACTGAGTACGGCATCCAGAAAACCCCTATTTTAACGCACTCAATCAGGGAAAACACCCATATTTTTTAAGGGTGTTTTTGATTGATGTTCATTTTCCATTCGGGTATATTCCCCTTCGTTATCGGAAAGCTTTTCCGGTAGTGAGGAACGGAATCCTCTGGTAACCGAACCGTTTTGGGCAACGTGCTCAGGGCGGCTCGCACGATGACGGGTGTTCCTTAGAGGGGAGCACTTCTGAAGTTGATACTTCGGCGTGTGGTTTTCGGTTGCGGGAGGATCCCGAGAAACATATTCGTTTTTTGGAAAGGGAATTGGATGAAAAAGAGTCTCGCTATGCGTCTGTTTGGAACCGCGGCCGTCGCTCTGACGATCGGCGCCGCCACCCTGTTGGGCAGTTCGGCCCAGGCAGTCACCGTCGGCTTCGGCGGCATCACCGCCAACGGCAATGACCCGGCGGTCGAAGCCAACGTCACGATCGACGTGACCAGCCCGACGGCCTCGACCGTCTCCCTGCTGCTGAAGGACGCCCCGGCCGGCACCTTCTCGGTGTTCAACCTCTACGTTGAGGACACCAACGGCCTGTTCGCCGGCATCAACGACATCATCGCCGGTCCTGGCGTCGGCTGGGAAGCGGGCGGCACCCCCGCCAACGTCCCCGCTGCCAACAACGCGACTCCCGACTTCAACGCCACCACCGCCCTCAACAGCCACCGCAGCGGCAACGCTGCGACCGGCGTCAACGCCGGCGAGCAGGTCGAAGTGATCCTCGACCTCAACAGCGGCAAGTCCTTCGCCGATGTCGTCGCCGCCCTCAACGATGGCTCGCTCCGCTTCGCCATCCACGTCGGCCAGCTCGACCCCTCGGTCTCGGCCGTCAGCAAGCCCCCGGTTCCCGAGCCCGCCTCGCTGGCGACGCTCGGCCTGGGCCTCGGCCTGCTGGCGACCCGTCGCCGCAAGGTCGCCTGAGTCCGGTTTCAAATCTGACATCTCAGATTTGAAATGACCACGCCACCAAAGCCCCGGTCCCGTGACCGGGGCTTTTTCATGCGCCGCGCAGGGGCAGCCCGCAAAGTCTCTCCAGATTACGCGCGGCGACCGATAACCAACGGCCGCGATGGAAAAAACGCCGAATTGGGCGCGGAATCCAGTTGTACGAGGTGCGATTGTGTGGCTCATTGTGGGTGTCCAATTGACCCGTTCCACACCTTTTGGCTGACAGGGGAGATTCACATGTTCAACAAGCGTTCCATCATCAAGGGCCTGGCGATCGCGATCGCCGCCGGCTGCCTCGGCTTCGCGGCGGCTCCGAGCCAGGCCGTGACGCTCAACTTTGACGGCATCACCAACAACGTCAACGACCCGGCCATCGAGGCCCAGGTCACGATCGACATCACCGACAACAGCGCCAACATCGCTCACACTGTCAAGGCCATTCTCTCGGTCTCCAGCGGCGTCAGCATGGCGGTGGCGAACCTCTACGTGGACGACAACGGCCTGTTCAGCGGCATCAATTCGTTCGTCAACGGCACGGGCGTCAAGTGGGGCCTGGGCGGCTCGCCGGGCAGCATTCCTGCCGGCAACAACGCCAACCCTGACTTCAACACCAACACCGCGCTCGACTCCGGCGCCCTGGCCGGCGCCGGCGGCAAGCCCGCCCACTCGGTCAACCCTGGCGAGAACGTCACGCTGATCTACACGCTCGCCGCCGGCAAGAACTTCAGCGACGTCCTGGATCAGATCGCGAACGGCGACCTCCGCTTCGGGATCCACGTCATCGGCATCGACCCCTCGGTCTCCGCCGTGACGCACCTCGTCCCCGAGCCCGCTTCGATGGCCACGCTCGGCCTGGGCCTGGGCCTCGTCGCCCTGCGTCGTCGTCGCAAGGCCTGAGTCTCTGATCACATCTGAAATTTCAGATGTGAGATTTGAAGGCAAACCCAAGCCCCGGCCCACTGGCCGGGGCTTTTTTTACGCGCCTCGTGGTGCCTTGGCGACCAAGCTTAGCCCCAAGAACAGTAGCTCCAGACTCTACACTATGAACAATGATCATTTGTGCGTGGCAGCAGGAGCCGATTCATACACTCCCGTATAAAAAATATTGGAAATTCCCCAGGCCCACAAGGTTTGTCACGAGCTCCTTTTATCTGATTTCGCCCCCGTGAAATCGTGCCGAAATAATTGTCGTAAGTCTTTATAATGAATAATTTAATGTGGGCAACGTGGTCTTAGGCAATTGTTCGGTGCGACGCATTGTGGTTTTAACTGCGCTGTGTGACCTTGCTCGTTTTGGACTACAGGGCTTTAACGCAGGGGTTTTCCCTGAAATTCTTCTTGTGTTAACGTGGTTCACTGAGTATATTTCACCCTCGACAGGTTGTTTGGGGGATGCTTTCAGGGGTCCGGAAAGAGAACACGTTTTCAGGTCGAGGCAGAGAAGGAGCTATCGTGATGCTTGCGAGTCGAAATACACCCTTGGGTGGAATCCCTGTCCCTCGGTCGCTACGCCGTTCACTGCGTCGCCGCGCTTCGCGCGTGATGTGGCTGCTGGCGTGCGCGGGCATCGCGACGGGTTCGATCGCGCACAGCGCGAGCGCGGGCACGATCTACTGGGACGGCAGCAGCAGCAACTCCTGGAATCTCGCGGCAAACTGGTCAACCACCAGCGGCGGCGGCTCCACGCCCGGCGCGGTCCCCGGCGCCAGCGACGATGTCATCTTTAATGCCAGCGGCACCATCACCAACCAGATCGGCACGCTCGGCGCCAGCCAGTCGGTCAACAGCCTGACCTTCAACACCGCCTCGGCCATCACGATCGCCAACAACACGCTGACGATCGGCGGGGGCACGAACCCGGGCATCACGCTCAACAGCGGGGCCGGCGCCGACACGATCAGCTCGACGATCGCACTGGCCTCGTCGCAGACCTGGCTCAACAACAGCGGCAACACCTTCGCGGTCAGCGGCGGCATCAGCAACAAGGCCGGCACCAGCGGCACGCAGACGCTGACGATCGACGGCTCGAGCGCCACGACCTTCTCGGGCGTCGCCAGCAACGGCGCGGGCACGCTGGCCCTGACCAAGAACGGCACCGGCACATTCACGATCAGCAACGCGCTTCAGACCTACACGGGCGCCACCACCTTCAACGGCGGCACCACGCAACTGGCCTGGACGGCCGACAAGACCAACATCATCAGCAGCAGCTCGGCGCTCGTCTTCGCCGGCGGCAAATTCGCGTACTCCGCGTCGGGCACCAACAACAACCTGACTCAGACCTATGCGAGCGCCACCGTCTCTCCGGGCGCCTCGAACTTCACCTCCGGCCAGTCGGGCGGCAGCGCGGCTACGGTCACCGATTTCAACACCATCACGCGCTCGGTCGCTGGCGGCACACTCGACTTCAACAGCGGTTCGGGCGGGACGTTCAAGACGAAGACCGCCAACGCGGGTGGCAACGGCATCCTCGCCGGCTGGGCAACGTTCGGCGGCTCAAGCTGGGCGGTCAGCGCGGGCAACGGCACAACCTCGGGCAACATCACTTCCCTGAGTTCGTTCGGCACCAGCTACTCCACCGCCACGACCACCACCAACTTCGACGCGACGACGAGCGGCACGTTCACGCCCACGAGCATCAATTCGATCCGCTTCAACAACAGCAGCAGCGCGCGCACCGCTACGCTCAACGGCGCGTTCAGCATCGGCACCGGCGGCATCCTCGTCACTGACAACACGGGCGCACTGCTTTCGACCATCACCGGCGGCACGAGCCTGACCTCGGGCAACGGCGCGGACCTGATCGTCAACCAGTTCAACGCCAGCGGCGGCGGGCTGACCATCGCCAGCAAGATCACCGGATCCATCGGCCTGACGAAGTCCGGCCCGGGACTGCTGACGCTGACGAGCACGAGCAGCGATTTCAGCGGCGCGATCACCCTCAACGACGGCACGCTCTCGATCAGCGCCAACACAAACCTCGGCGCCGTCGCCAACAACATCGTCATGTCCAACAACGCCGACCTGCAGGCGACGGCCACGTTCGCGCTGGACAACGGCACGACCAAGCGCGGGATCACGCTGGGCACCAACGGCCAGACCGGCAGCGGCGGGACCATCGACGTCGCCAGCCCCAACGTTTTCACCGTCTCGGGCGTCGTCACCGGCGCCGGCGCGCTGACCAAGACCGGCACCGGCACGCTGGCGATCACCGGCGCAACCAACGATTACGCCGGCGGGACGACCGTCAACGGCGGCACGCTCAACTTCGTCTCCGGCGGCCTGAGCAGCGGCGCGATCGCGCTGACCAGCGGCACGCTGCAGTGGGCCACGGGCAACACGCAGGACATCACCAGCGGCGGGCGCGCGGTCACCTTCGGCGGCGGCACACTGGACACCAACGGCAACGTCGTGAGCTTCGGGACCGGCGTGAGCCTCGGTAGCGGCGGCGTGACCAAGGCCGGAGCAGGCACACTCGAGTTCGCAGCGGCCAACACGTACACCGGCGCAACGGCCATCACCGGCGGCGTGTTGGAACTCACCACCTCCACCGGCCTGCCCGGCGGGATCGGCACCAGCGGCGGGACGAGCAACCTGACGCTTAACGGCGGCGTGCTGGGGCTGGGCAGCGGCAACTTCCTGCGCAATCTCGGCACCGGCGTCACGGCGGTGCAGTGGACAGGCTCCGGCGGCTTCGCGGCCTACGGCGCCAACCGCGTCGTGCTGCTCAACAACAGCACCGGCACAACCGCGACTTGGGCCAGCAGCAGCTTCGTCCCCAACTTGTCCGTCCTGATCCTCGGCGCTTCCGATGCCGATGCCATGGTCGATTTCCAGAACCCCATCAATCTCGCCAACGCCAACCGTACGATTCAGGTTGACGACGGCTCGGCCGCGATCGACGCCAAGGTCAGCGGCGTGATCAGCAGCACCACCGCTTCCTCCGGCATCCTCACCAAGACCGGCGGCGGCGCGCTCTGGCTGACCAACGCCAACACCTACACGGGCGGCACCAACATCAACGCCGGCATGCTCATCGTCGGCAACAACAGCGCCCTGAGCTCCGCCGGCACGATCTCCAACAGCGCCACGCTCGCCATCGACTCAGGCATCACCCTCGGCCGCGCCGTCACCTTCAACAACGGCTCGACACTCGCCGGCAAGGGCAGCTATACGCCCGGCAGCTCGATCACCCTGCCCAGCGGCGTCACCGTCGCGCCCGGCATCGGCGACATCGGAACCCTGAGCATCGGCAACGCGCTGACCTTCAACAGCGGCGACACCTTCGCCGTCGGCGTCGTCAGCGACACCACCGACGTCCTGGCCATCACCGGCAACGCGAGCCTCGCCGGCACGATCACGCTCTCGGCCAGCGGATCGCAGACGCTCGGCAAGTATGCCCTGCTGACGACGACCGGCACCGTGAGCGGCACGTTCGGCACGGTCACCGGCACGCCGAGCGGTTACCGTGTCGTCTATGCGTCCAACGAAGTCGACCTCACCCACAAGGCCACGATCGGCACGATCACCGCGTCGCCCTCCGCCGCGTCGGTCATCACCGGCGGTTCGACGGCCTTCACTTTCACCGTTCAGAACTCCGCCCCCGCCAACTCCGATGTGCTCACGCCGACCTTCGCCGCCGTGACAAACATCTCCGGCACGGCCAGCAACGGCACGATCAATCCCAACACCACCAGCGGGTCGATCACCGGCTTCTCGTTCAACAGCACCGGCGCCGGCATCGGCGCGGGCAGAACCGGCACGTTCTCCGTCACCGATTCCACCGGCAATGTCACCAACAGCCCGCAGACCGGGACCGTCACCGTCGATGTCTACGACCACGCCTCGCCTTCCATCATCGGCGGGACCGTGCTGACCATCCCCGATGTCATCCTCGGGTACGGCTCGGCGGTCGGCAGCAGCAACACGCTGACTTTCAACAACGCTTCCGGCTTCCGCGTCAACCTCAAGAGCACCAACAACGGCCCGCTGAATTCGCTCTCGACCACGAATCTCTCGGCACTCACCGCGGGCAGCAACGGAACCATCTCCGGCAGCCTCGCTACGGGCAAGGGTGTCGGCAGTTTCAGCCAGGGCATCACGCTGACCTACGCCGATGATTCGTCGCTCAACGGCGCCAGCAGCAATCTCGGCACGCAGGCCGTCACCGTCAGCGGCAACGTCTACGACCACGCCTCCGGCTCCGTGGGCGGCACCACGCTGACGATCCCCGATGTGTTCGTCGGCTACGCGTCGCCCGTCGCCAGCAGCAACTCGATCACCGTCGCCAACGCCGCCGGTTTCCGCGTCAATCTCAAGACGACCAACAACGGCCCGCTCGGTTCAATCTCGGTGACCAACGTCACGGCGATCACCCCGGGCAACAGTGGCACGATCACCGGCAGCCTCGCCACCGGCAAGGCCGCCGGCGCGTTCAGCCAGGGCATCACGATCACCTACGCCGACGATTCGGCGCTCGGCGGAGCCAGCAGCAACGTCGGCACACAGGCGATCACCGTCACCGGCAATGTCTACAACCACGCCTCGGGCTCCGTCGGCGGGACGACGCTGACGATTCCCGATGTCATCGTGGGCTACGGCTCGGCGGTGGGCAGCAGCAACTCGATCAGCGTCACCGACGCTTCGGGGTTCCGCGTCAATCTCAAGACGACCAGCAACTCGCTCAATTCGATCTCGCTCAACAACGTCTCGGCGGTCACCCCCGGCAGCAGTGGTTCGCTCACCGGCAGCCTCGCGACCGGCAAAGGTGTCGGCAGCTTCAGCCAGGGTCTCACGCTCACCTACGCCGACGATTCGGCCATCAGCGGCGCCAGCAGCAATCTCGGGACGCAAGCCATCACCGTCAGCGGGAACGTCTTCGACCACGCCTCCGCGTCGCTCGTCGGCGGGTCAGCGCTGACGATCCCCGATGTGATCGTCGGCTACGGCTCGGCCGTCGGCTCCAGCAACTCATTGACCTTCAACAACGCCAGCGGATTCCGCGTCAATCTCAAGACGACGAACAACGGCCCGCTCAGCTCGCTGTCGACCACGAACATCTCCGCACTAACCGCCGGCAGCAACGGCACGATCACCGGCAGCCTCGCCACCGGCAAGGGCGTCGGCAGCTTCAGCCAGGGCATCACGCTGACCTACGCGGATGATTCGGCCCTCGCCGGCGCCAGCTCGAACCTCGGTACACAAGCCGTCACACTCAGCGGCAACATCTACGACCACGCCTCCGCGTCTCTCGTCGGCGGTTCGACGCTGACCATCCCCGATGCCATCGTGGGCTACGGCTCGGCGATCGGAAGCAGCAACTCGCTGACGTTCAACAACGCCAGCGGATTCCGCGTCAATCTCAAGACGACCAACAACGGCCCGCTCAGCTCGCTCTCGACCACAAACCTCTCCGCTCTCACCGCGGGCAGCAACGGCACGATCACCGGCAGCCTCGCGACCGGCAAGGGCGTCGGCAGCTTCAGCCAGGGCATCACGCTGACTTACGCTGACGACTCCGCTCTCGCCGGAGCCAACTCGAATCTCGGCACGCAGGCCATCACACTCACCGGCAACGTCTTCGATCACGCCTCCGCGTCACTCGTCGGCGGGTCCACGCTCACCATTCCCGATGCCATCGTCGGCTACGGCTCGGCGATCGGCAGCAGCAACTCGCTGACGTTCAACAACGCCAGCGGATTCCGCGTCAATCTCAAGACGACCAACAACGGGCCGATCGGCTCGCTGTCGACGACGAACATCTCCGCACTAACCGCCGGCAGCAACGGCACGATCACCGGCAGCCTCGCCACCGGCAAGGGTGTCGGCAATTTCAGCCAGGGCATCACGCTCACTTACGCCGACGACTCCGCACTCGCCGGTGCCAGCTCGAACCTCGGCACGCAGGCCGTCACGCTCACCGGAAACATCTACGATCACGCCTCCGCCTCCGTCGTCGGCGGCACCACGCTGACGATCCCCGATGTCATCGTCGGCTACGGCTCGGCGGTCGGTTCCAGCAACTCGCTGACCTTCAACAACGCCAGCGGTTTCCGCGTCAACCTCAAGACGACCAACAACGGCCCGCTCAATCTGCTGTCGGTCGGCAACCTCTCCGGCGTCGTCGCCAACAGCAACGGCACCGTGAGCGGCAGCCTCGCGACTGGCAAGGGCCTCGGCAGTTACAACCAGACGATCACGCTCACCTACGCCGACGATTCCGCCCTCGCCGGAGCCAGCAGCAACCTCGGCACGCAGAACGTCAACGTCACCGGCAACGTCCTCGATCACGCATCCCCCTCGCTGAGCATCACCTCGCACGACTTCGGCAAATACCTCGTCGGCACCTCGCCCACGGGCACCAACGTGAACCTGCTCAACGCCTCCGGCTCCCGCGCCAATCTTGTCCTCACCGGCGTGAGCGGCACCGGCAACACCTCGGCCCTGACCCGCAGCGGAAGTTCCACCGGCTCCGTCGCCGCCGGCGGATCGCTGAGCAATACGCTCGGCCTGGTCACCACCGCCTCCGGCAGCTTCAGCGCGAACTACGCCTACGACGTCGAGGATCAGGCGATCCCCGGAGCCACCGACCTGACCACGCAGAACGTCGCCGTCACCGGCATGGTCTACGAGGCCGCGTCGCTGGGCCACAATGGCACCGGCGGATTCACAAACGCCGCCCCGAGCGGCGCGCTCCGCTCCGATGCGTTCATCACCAGCGCCACCTTCGCCGGGGCCGCGACGACCCAGGGCCACTTCACCGCGCACACCGGCACGGCGGTCGCCGGCGGCGCGGCGTTCAACGCCGTCACCTTCGACACGACGCTCGCCCTCAACGGCACGCACCGCGCCACCTTCTTCGTCAGCGCCCAGAACGATCAGACCATCACCGGCGCCGCCGCCAACGACATCTACAGTAACACGCAGTTCGAAGCCACCGCCGCCGTCACCGGCCACTCGGCGATCGGCGTCACCTACGACGCGGTGGTCGAGAGCGGCAAGAGCCTCGCGGGCTACGGCCTGTCGAGCGGCACGACCAACGGCGGCAACGGGGCCGCGCTCAACACCGCCGCGAAGATTCTCGACGGCGTCGCCAGCGGCGATGTCACGCTCGAGATGAGCTTCACACGCAAGGCCGACGATCCGTCGCTCCCCTCTTTCATGTACAGCGATGTGCTGCACCTCGACGGCATCGCCAGCCAGCTCTTCACGCTCGAGATGAGCTACAAGGGAAACCTCGGCGACGGCAAGGCCGTGTTCCTCGGCTACCTCGACAACGCGGGAAACTGGGTCAACGCCGTGCTGGGCAACAGCGATGGCGGCGCGACGGCCTTCAACGTCGGCAATCAGGCCTACAACCCGCTGACCGACTTCCACCTCGGCTACTACGGCTACAACACCGCGACGCACACCGTCTGGGCTGTCGTCGATCACAACAGCGAGTTCGCCGTCATCCCCACGCCCGCCGCACTTCCCGGCGGCCTGATGCTGCTGAGCATCGTCGGCATTACCGCCCGCCGCCGCAAGAACTGAAAGTCTCGGAGGAGAGACGGATCTACCAAACCCCGGCGCAAGCCGGGGCTTTTGTTTGCCTTTTTTCGGGGTGCCACCGGTCTGCGGTTCCTCCGCAGCCCGGTGCGAACGGCACAATCAACGCACAGAACACTGGGCTGCGGAGGAACCGCAGACCAGTGGCACCCAAGACGGGTAAACGCTCAATAGAAATACTTCACATTCGTCCCGCTGCCCTGCACGTAGCCGATCTGCGGCGTGGTGACGATGATGCTGGCGACGATCGGATTCGCGCCGACCGTTTCCATCTGCGTCGGGTTGTACAATCCAGCGCCCTTCCACGTGACGTGGCTGTCGCCGAACATCTGATTCGTGCCCGAGAGTTCCGGAGCGCCGGTGCGATTCGGGCCGCCGGCCAGCGGATCGGCGTAGGACGGGCCGCTGACGCCGTGGTTGTAGCTCCACGCGGAGTTGAAGCCCCAGCGATAAACCAGGTCCGACATCAGCAGCTTGTTCTGATCGAGGCGGATCGATGTCAGGTCCGTCGGGATGCTCGCGCTGGCGGTCCATTCATCGACGCGGCCGTAGAAGAAATAATTCATCTGCACCTGCCCCAGCGCCAGCCAGGATGCCGACTGATTCACATCGAAGTCCGTGCTCGGGCATCGCCATGTGCTGTTGGCCTTCATGATCACATCGCCGGGCTGGTAGCCGGGCAGGTAGGGCGCGATGCGATCGACCGAGAGCTGGTCGCCGTGTCCCGCGCCGGTCGTCCAGAGCAGGTTCATCGGGCAGCCGCCGGTGATGAGCGTGCAGGGCACGACCGTCTGATTGTCGCCGGTGTAGCTGCTCAGCGCCCCGCCCCACTGCCGCAGGTTCGATGCGCATGTGGCGCGGTTGGCCGACTCGCGCGCGTTCTGCATCGCCGGCATCAGGATCGCCAGCAGGACCACGATGATCGTCACGACCACCAGGAGCTCGATGAGCGTGAAACCGCTGCGCATGCGCTGCACGGATCGTTGCATGTTCGCCTCTCGTATTTTGGACGGACGGGATTCGCGTGGGCGGCCGGGATGGCGCGCCCGCTCGGGTGGGTGGACAGGATAACAATACAAAAATAACGCCCTGAACGCCAGAATTTTATAGTCCGTCAAACCGCATTCGATGTGTCAAACACGGGCGCCCGGCTGTTTCGGAAACGAGGCGCAGAAAAAAACCGCGGAGCATGCGCTCCGCGGTTCTTAAACTGTCTGTGTAAGCCGCGACCGTTTACGCCACGCTCTGCGCCGCTTCCGCGGCGGCGGCGAGACAGAGCTTGAGGTCCGGCACGACGTTGCCGGGGTTCTCCTCGTATTCCAGCGAGATCGCGCCGTCGGCGGGGTAGGCGGTGTCCTTGAGGGCCTTGAAGACTTCCTTGACGTTCATCAGCCCCTTGCCGAGGATCGTGCCCTTGGCGTTGCCCTTGGCCTCGGCGAAGTCCTTGAGGTGGATGCCGTAGGTGCGGCCCTTGAGTTCGTGGATCACTTTCGCGGGATCCTCGCCCGAGCGGATGTAGTGCCCGAGATCGGCGCAGGCGCCGATGCGCGGGTCGAGGTCCTTGATCTGCTTGAGGATGTCGGAGACCTTGTTCCAGTGGTGCGACGGGCCGTGGTTGTGGCCGGCGATGCGGATGTCATATTCGGCGACGAGCTTGCCGAGCGACTCGTGCGCGTCGGGCTTGAAGTCCGCGCTGATCTGCTTGAGGCCCATCTTCTTGGCGAATTCAAACTTCTTCTTGTTGGCTTCGTGATCCTTGCCGAAGCCCTCGACGCCCTGGCTGTTCTGCGTGATGTCACGGGCCTTGAGCAGAGCCTGCATCTTGGTGATGTTCGCATCGCTGGGGTCGGGTGCGCAGTGCCCGCTGAAGAATTCAACGTAGTGCAGCTCGAGGTCCTTCTGGATGATGTCCAGCGCGGGTTCGAGTTTGTGGTTGCGCAGGCTGTAGGACTGGATGCCCATCGGGAATCCGCCGTACTTCTTGGTGGACTCGGCAACGGTGTCGGCGAGGATGCGGGGCACGTCGAACCAGGTCGCGCCGGCGGCGGCCGCAGCGGTGAGCATGAACCCGCGTCGTGAGAATCCGGTCATCGGGGAGCCTCCTGAGAGTTCGAGAGAGGTGAGTGTGCCAATCATCGTATCGCTGAACACCGGGTATGACGAGTCAAAGTCACTGTGTATTGCCGCGCATCAGCACCATCAGCAGAATCATCCCCGCGATTGGCAGCATCATGAGGAACACAAACGCCCACCACCGCTCCTCGTCAAATTCGACGAAGGTGTTGGGCATCACCGAAAACTCATCGGTCATGATCCAGCCCCACGCCTGTGCCCAGAGCACCAGCCCCGCAGCGCTGATCGCCATGCCCTCAAACGGGAACGGCTGCACCAGGGCCCCCAGCGCGAGCGCGAGCCCGAACGCGAGGATCGCAATTCCCGCCACCATGATGATCACCGAGAAGATCACCATTCCCGGCCGCACGACCCCCGGGAAGACCGCTGCGAAGTAGAGCGTCCAACGCCGCGCGAGCCCCGGCTCGGCGAACTGCTCTTCCTCCGGCTCGTGCGGGTCTTCAACTTCCTCAACTGAAACCTGCGCATCAAACCGCTGGCCGGTCTCGACATTGATGCCGCAATCGATGCAGATCACCGTGTTGCGGCCCAATTCTTTGCCGCACTGCGGGCAGCGGTGTTCTTCAAGTGTGACCATGCGCGGGTTCCGGTCTCAGGGCCTCTCGCCGATCGCGACGATCGAGCACGCCTGGATCGGGTTGAAGCCCAGTTGCTGCGCGAGTTCGACGAGTTCATCGGACTCGGCGCCGGGGTTGAGCCAGAGTTCCCGGACGTCGCCGCGCTTTGCCAAATCGCGCACGGCATCCGCGCCCTGCTCGGGATGCAGGTAGAGGCTCGCCTGGTCGATCGGCCCCGGCACGTCGGCGATCGACCGATAACAGCGTACGCCGGCGATCACGTCGGCGGTCGGGTTCACGGGCAGCACGGTGTGGCCCTGGCGCGTGAAGGCGAGCACGGCCCGGTGGCCGAATTTATAGGGGTTCCGCGAGGCTCCGATAATCATCACGCGCAACGCTCGGGTCTCCGCAATTGGCATACACCGCAATCTTTACCGGGTCATGCTAAACCGCCCGTCTATCCCTGTCGATGTTCTTTGCAGCGCCTGCGAATGAATCGTAGGTTTGGACGGTTGCCCACGCGGCTCCGTTTTTGGCAGGGAAGCCCACACCGCGCCGGGCACAAGCCCCTCGCGCACCTACGGCAACGACGACCGACACACAGCGAGACGACCCATGGGCTTCAGCTGGAGCGCAAAGAACATCAGTCCGATCGGCGTCGACTTCGGCGCCGACAGCCTCAAGCTGCTCCAGGTCCAGACCGACGAGCAGCCGCTGCTCATTGCCGCCGCCGCCGCCGAGATCCCCAGCGACTCTCCGCGCGATCCCGAGCGCCACCGCCAGCTCCTCTCACTGAATCTCAAGAAGCTCGTCCGCGAGGGCGGCTTCAAGGGCAAGCGCATCATCGCGTCGATTTCCGCCGGGTGCACCTACGTGCAGCACGTGCGCCTCAACAAGGGCGAGGGCATCGACCCGCAGCTCCAGCTCGAGGCCGAGCTGCGCGGGCGTTTGCCGATCGATCCGGCGGCGATGGTGATCCGCAGCGTGCCGGTCGGCGATGTCTTCGCCGACGGGGCCAACAAGCATGAGGTCATCTGCATGGCGGCGAGCCGCGAGGCAATCATGCGCACCGTGCAGATCGCCAAGGCGGCGGGCCTCGATGTCGTGGGCATGCACTGCGAGCCGATGGCGATCCTCGCTGCGTTCGCCCATCTCTTCCGCCGGCCCAACGACTGCGAACGCACCAATCTCTTCGTTGACATCGGTGGCGCCACGACCAAGGCCCTCATCGCGCACGGCAAGCAACTCGTGTTCGCCAAGACGATCCACGTCGGCGGTGAGCACATGATCCGCCAGCTCGCCGCCGCGTCGGGCATCAGCCGTGATGATGCCCGCGTCCGCCACATCGCAGGAGCCGCGCTGGGCATCCAGGCCGCTGCCCCTGCCGCCGAACCGGTGCCCGCGCCCGGCGTCGTCACGACCGATCGCCGCCGCGAGGGCGGGATCTGCGCCGCGGCTGGCATGCCCGCCATTCCGACGAGCGGCGCTGCGCAATCCGCTACGCCTTCGCCCGTCACCGCAACTGCGCCCACTCGCGTCGCCGGCCCCGTCGATGCCGACCGCGGCGAAATGCTCGACTGCCTCATCGATGAACTGCAGCTCTGTGCCGGCTATCACGCCGCGATGTTCACCGACCGCCCCATCGAGAAGCTCGTGTTCCTCGGCGGGGAATCGCGCCACATCGCCATGTGCCAGAAGATCGCCCAGGCCCTCCGACTCCCCGCGCAGCTCGGTGATCCGCTGGTCCGTCTTAACCGCGGCCGCAGCGGCGCCGGCGCCCCGGTCGGCGTCGACCTCCGCCAGCCCCAGCCCGGTTGGGCCGTCCCGATGGGCCTCTGCATGCTCCCGACGAACCTCTGATCGAAACGGAAGACCGCCATGGCCGAAAAATCGATGAGCTTCCTGCCGGAGGATTATGTCGAGCGCCGCATCGAGCAGCGCACGAACATGATCTGCCTCTCGCTGTTCGCCATCGTGCTGGTCGGCACGATCGGCGGATACTTTGTGACCATCGGCCACCGCTCCGAGGTCCGCGCCAAGCGCGAGGCCGTCAACAAGTCCTACGCCGAGGCCGCCCGACGCATCGAGCAGCTCGAGCAGCTCCAGAAACGCAAGACCGAGATGGTGCACAAGGCCCAGGTCTCCGCCGGTCTCGTCGAGCCCGTGCCGCGCACGTTCCTGCTGGCCGATCTCGTCAACCGCATGCCCGCCGCGCTGAGCCTCCTCGACCTGCAGCTCTCCAGCCGCCAGGAATTGCCCGTCCACGCCCTGCCGCTGGCCACCGGCAAAACCGCGCTGGCCACGAAACTCGGCGACACCGCGAAGCCCGGCAGCGCCGCCGATGCGCCCGCCCCGACCACCGTCGTCTCGCTCGCCCTCATCGGCGTGGCGCCGACCGATGTGCAGGTCGCGCAGTACATGTCTTCGCTCAGCCAGTCCAAGCTCGTCGCCGACGTGAACCTCGTCTTCAGCGAAGAGACGCGCGTGCAGGATTCCTTCATGCGCAAGTTCCGCATCGAGATGACGCTCCAGCCCGGAGCCGACGTCCGCCACCTCGACCCGCTGCAGATCCCCCGCAAAATCAAGGCGGATCCGATGAAGACGCAGACCGCGCGCAACACCGTCATCACGCCGCAGACCGCCGAGGGCGAGCCCGACGACGGCACGCCGAAAGATGTGCCGCTCGTTCAACCCGTCACCGACGCCCAAGCAGGGGAGAAATAAGCCATGCGCATCGGAATCCGCGAAATGGTTTTCTTCCTGGTCCTCATGGGCCTGCTCACCGCCTACTGGTGGTTCGTCGCGAATCCCATGAACATCCAGATCGCCGAGGGTAACCAGGAAATCATCGTCAAGCAGCAGAAGCTCCGGCAGCTCGAAGCCGCGACGCAGCAGATCGAGGACCTCGGCAAGGAGATCGACAAGCTCACCAGCGCCATCCAGGTCTTCGAGGCGAAGCTGCCCGAGGAGAAAGAAGTCGAAGTGATCCTCAAGGAGGTCTGGCAGCTCGCCGCGAAGCACGGTCTCAAGCCTCGCTCCGTCCGCGCCGAGAAGCCGATCAAGAGCCCGCGCCACTCGGAGCTGCCGCTCAAGATGGTGATCGCCGGCGATTTCGACGGGTTCTACAGCTTCCTGCTGGACGTCGAGCGCCTGAGCCGCATCACGCGCATCCCGCAGATGCAGCTGACGAAGCTCAGCCGCGAGGCCAGCGCCCAGCTCAAGGACTCCAAGGAAGGCGCGATGGAGGCGGCGTTCACGCTCAGCATCTTCTTCGAGCCGGGCGACAAGGAACACGCGGGAATCTGAACCTGACACGGGTGGGACACACGTTATGAATCAGATGCAGTGGGACAAATCGGGCGGTGGCGGGACCGGAAGGGTTCTGACCGTCGAAGACGACGCGGCACAGATGCCGCTCAACATGCTCACTGGAACCGGCGGCGGCGGCGGCCCGCGCTCCGAGAACGCCGCGCCGACCATCGGCGACACGGGCGAGGACTTCTCCTGGGTCGATGCCCAGCCCAAGAAGCGCTCCAGCGCCAACAAGCGCGGCCTGATGCTGCTCCTGGCCGTCGCCGTGATCGGCGGCGGCGTGCTCTACGGGATGCGCCTCGTCGGCGGCTCCGAGACACGAGACCCCGCAGCCGACGAAGCCGCCAAGAAGATCGAATCCGTGCTCGCGGAGCTCGCCAACAAAAGCTCCGCCGGCGCGTCCAACACGAACGTTAACGCCATGTTGCAGGACAGCGACAAGATCATCTCGCTCTTCGCCGCCGATCCGACCAAGAAACAGATCGAGGTCGATCAGCTCCAGAAGAATCCCTTCGAGATCTTCGTGCCCCGTGCCGAGACCGTACCGGGCGCTCCGGCGCCGGCGATCGTCGATGCCGTCGATCGCGTCAAGGAAGAGAAGATCCGCAAGATCAAGCTCGAACTCGAGACGCTCAAACTCCAGAGCCTGATGAGCGGCAACCCGCCGCTGGCGGTCGTCTCCGGCAAGATCCTCCGCGAGGGCGATCCGATCGGCCCCTTCGTGATCGCCGCGATCAAGCCCACGGGCGTCACCCTCACCGCCGAGGGCAACACCTACACGCTCGCCATGACCAAGCCCGCGATGAAGGGGCAGCAGATCGCTCCCCACTGAGAACCGCATGCCGAAGCACGACATCGAATCCTGGTTGAGCACGGCTGAGGCCGACGCCGCGGCGGGGATCCCCATCCCGCCCGTGCCGCCGCCCGCGCCGATGGCGCCGCCACCGATGCCGACGCCTCCGCCCGCCGCGGTCGCACCGGTTGCCGCACCGCGCGCCGCCGCCACCGTCGCACCGGCCAAGCCGACTTCCGTGACTTCCGCACTCTCCGCGCTCCCGCCTCTGCCTCCGCTTCCGCCCATCTCCGCCTCGCGTCACACCGCATCCGAAAAGCCCGCATCCGACGGCGGACTCGCCGACCTCTGGAGCCCCAAAGCGGCAGCTCCCTCCGACAACGTGGACATCGCCGAGCGGCTCCTCGCCGCCGGCAAGCTCTCGCAGGAACTGGCCACCATCGCCCGCACGCTGCTCAAGCAGACGCCCGGCAAGCGTCTGGCCGACATCCTCATCGAGCAAGGCGCGGACGAAGCCGCCGTGCAGCAGCTCGTCGCCGAGCAGGCCGGCGTGCCGTTTGAACATGTCGAACCCTCACAGGTTGACGAGCGCCACTTCAGCAAGCTCGGCGGCGAGTACTGCCGCACGCAGGGCGTCCTGCCGCTGCGCGACGCGGGGACGCGCATCGTCGTCGGCGTGACGAATCCCACCAAGCTCTTCGCCCTCGACGAAGTGAGCCGCAAGCTCGGCAAGCCCGTCAAGGTCGTGCTCATCACCGCCGCGGATGTGAAAGCGGTCGTCGATTCCTTCAGCGGCGAAGTCGTGCAGGACGACAGCGTCGACGAAATCATCAAGGACATCGAGGAGAGCGACGTCGAGCTCGTCAAGGCGCCCGAGGAGGACAAGGACCTCGAGGCCCAGGCCGCCGAATCGCCCGTCATCCGCTTCGTCAATTATCTGATCTACGACGCCGCGAAGAACGGCGCTTCGGACATCCACGTCGAGCCGCAGGAAAAGAAGCTCCGCATCCGCTACCGGATCGACGGCATCCTCTTCGACATGATGAACCCGCCGCACCAGATGCACGCGGCGATCGTGTCGCGCCTCAAGATCATGGCGAACCTCGACATCGCCGAGCGCCGGCTCCCGCAGGACGGCCGCATCCGCGCGGTCGTGCACGGCCGCAAGCTCGACTTGCGCCTCTCGACGCTGCCGACCGGCCAGGGCGAAAAGGCCGTCATGCGCATCCTCGACTCGCGCTCCGCCCAGATCACGCTCGAACAGCTCGGCATGCCCGAAGACGCGCTGACGCTCTGGAAAACCCAGATCGACCAGCCGCACGGCATCATTCTCGTCACGGGTCCCACCGGTTCAGGAAAAACGACGACTCTCTACTCGTCGCTGAACACGATGGACCGCAACAAGATGAACATCTCGACCGTCGAGGACCCGATCGAATACCACCTCGGCGGGATCAATCAGGTCCAGGTCCACGAAAAAATCGGCATGAGCTTCTCGGCCGCGCTCCGTTCGCTGCTGCGTCAGGACCCGGACGTGATCATGGTCGGCGAGATCCGCGACGATGAGACGGCGCGTATCGCCGTCCAGGCCGCACTGACCGGCCACCTCGTGCTCTCGACGCTGCACACCAACGACGCCCCGGCCTCGATCACGCGACTGATCAACATCGGCGTCGAGCCGTTCCTCATCGGCGCCGCCGTCAACGCCGTCCTCGCCCAGCGCCTCGTCCGCCGCATCTGCTCCGAGTGCAAGCAGGAGGCAAAGCTCAGCGATGACACCGCGGAGCTGCTGAGCATGCACGGGCTCCGGGCCGACAAGGTCTGCATCGGCGGCGGCTGCCCGAAGTGCCACGGCACGGGCTACTCCGGCCGCGTCGGCCTCTACGAGATGCTCGTGCTCGATGACATGACGCGCGACGCGATCGCGCGGCGACCGAGCGTCACCGAGTTCCGCCGCCTCTGCATCGAGCGCGGCATGACCACGCTCCGAGCCGACGGTTTTGGCAAGGTCGCCAGCGGACAAACCACCGTGGAGGAAGTCCTCCGCGTCACCCACGCCACGATCTGATTCGCACAGCACAACACCCGACCCCGCGAAGGATGACTGAATATGGATATTGACACGATCCTGAAGACCGCCGTCGACAACGATGCGTCGGACATCCACGTCATCGCCAACCATCCTCCGATGGTGCGCATCCATACCGCGGTGACGCCGCTGGACTATCCGATCGTCACGCCCGAGAGCGCCGCGCGGATGCTCCAGAAGATGACCGGCCCCGAGCAGATGGCCAAATTCAAGGACCACAAGGATGTGGACTTCTCCTACGAGGTCCCGGGCCTCGGCCGATTCCGTGTCAACGCACATATGCAGCGCGGGGCCGTCGGAATCGCGCTGCGCGTAATCAAGGACAAGATCCCGCCGCTTGAAAAGCTCAATCTCCCGCCCGTCATCGAGCGGCTCACGTATCTGCCGCGCGGCCTGGTGCTCGTCACCGGCGACACCGGCTCGGGCAAGTCAACCACGCTCGCCGCCATGATCCAGGCGATGAACCTCCGCTACCACAAACATATCATTACGCTCGAAGACCCCGTCGAATATACGTTCCTCTCCGACAAGTGCGTCATCGAACAGCGCGAACTCGGCGCCGACTGCCCGAGCTTCGCGTCAGGGCTGCGCCACGTGCTGCGGCAGGACCCGGACATCATCCTCGTCGGCGAGATGCGCGATCTCGAGACGACCGCCGCGGCCATCACCGCCGCCGAAACGGGCCACCTCGTGCTCAGCACGCTGCACACGAACTCGGCGGCGAGCACCGTGGACCGCATCATCGACATGTACCCCGCGAGCCAGCAGAACCAGATCCGCTCGATGCTCGCCAACACGCTCCAGGCCGTGCTCAGCCAGACACTCTTCAAGCGCACCGACACGAAGGGCATGGTCCCCGCCGTCGAGGTGATGCTCGCGACCAACGCCGTGCGCAACCTCATCCGCGAGAACCGCACGTTCGAGATCCCCAACGTGATCGAGACGAACCGCGCGATGGGCATGATGACGCTCGACAACGCGATCGCCCAGATCTACTTCAACGGCATGATCAGCCGCGACGAGGCGGTCTCGTCGGCGAACCATCCCGAAAAACTGGAACGCATGCTCGCCGCGTAAAGGCCGCCGAGAAGGAACTCGACCATGCCTCATTATCGATATCAGGTTCAGACGCGCGAGGGGACGACGTCGGTCGGCGTCCTCGCTGCCGAGAGCGCCATGATGGCCGCGCAGCAGCTGCGCGCCCAGGGCCACCAGGTGCTCGGGCTCGTCCCCATCGAGGCCGCCGCCAAGAGCCTGCGCGACAAGCTCAAGGCGCTGAACTACACGTCCGGCCCGTCGCAGCGCGACGTGCTGAACTTCACCACGCAGCTGGCCGTCATGATCCGAGCGGGCATCAGTATCCGCACGGCGATCGAGGGCGTGTCGGACCAGGTTGAGAATGTCCGGTTCAAGGATGTGCTGCTGACGATCAAGCGCGACGTCGAGGGTGGCAAGCCCTTCTCCGAAGCGCTGGCCAAGCACCCCAAGCTCTTCAACACGCTCTACATCAACATGGTCCGCGCTTCGGAAATGTCCGGCTCGTTCGCCAAGATGCTCGACCGCATCGCCGCCTACATGACGATGCAGATCGAGACGAAGTCGATGGTCCGCGGCGCGATGATCTATCCCTGCGTGATCTTCACGCTCGCCATCTCGACGACTGTCTTCCTGTTGACCTTCGTGCTGCCGAAGTTCGCACAGGTCTTCAAGGGCAAGGAGTCTGTGCTCCCGCTGCCGACGAAGTTCCTGCTCGGGCTCTCGGATTTCATGGTCGAGTACTGGTATCTCGTCGCGCTGGGGTTCTTTGGATTCATCGCGATGATCGTGATGTTCCTGCGCACGGAGACGGGCCGTCTTTGGTGGGACAAGACGCAATTAACGACGCCGCTGATCAGCCGCATGTTCCGCGCGCTGTACATCAGCCGCTCGCTTCACACGATGGGCCAGCTGGTCAACGCGGGCGTTCCGATGCTCGACGTGCTGGCGATCACCGGCGACATCGCGGGCAACAGCCTGTTCCGCCGCATGTGGCGTGCGGTTCACGCCGCCGTCAAGCAGGGCAAGAAGATCAGCGTGACGCTGGCCAAGACGCCGCTGCTGCCGCGCAGCGTGGTGCAGATGATTTCCGCCGGCGAGGAATCGGGCAAGCTCGGCGAGGTGCTCGACGAGATCAGCACGTTCTACGCCAAGCAGCTCCGCGAGACGATCAAGACCGTCACCAGTCTGATCGAGCCGATCATGATCCTCTTCATGGGCACGATCGTCGGCTTCATCGCGATGGCGATCATCCTGCCGATCTTCAAGATGAGCTCGCTGGTCAAATAGTCCGTGGATTACGGTCCGCGGATTTGGAGAGGGTCGAAAGATATCGGACATTTAATCGGGTCCCGCGACCCGACGGACCGACGCCCATGGCCTTGAGAATCCCAAACCCGAACTCCGCGACCGGCAATCGCCGCCGCGGCTTCACGCTCATCGAGTGCGCCCTCGTCACCGTCATCGTCGGCGTGGGCGTGCTGGCGATCGTGTCGGCCGAGATGGGCTTCCACCAGGAGAACGACATCTCGCAGCGCATGGGCACGGCCCTGCTGTTGGCCAGCGAGGTCCGCGAGATGACGGCGAGCCTGCCCCGCTGCGACCCCATTTTCGGCAACGCCACCTTCGGACCGGAAGCCGGCGAAACGGACGCGACGCTCTATAACGATCTTGACGATTTTGCCGGTCCCAACGGCACGGGCACCACGATCAATCCCCCGCTCAACGCGAGCCGGCAGGTGATCCCCAATATGGCCGGCTGGTCGCAGGTCGTGACAGTCGAAAGCGTTCTGGAAAATTACGTCAGCGGCCCCGCCGCCCCGCCGAATACGACGCCGGTGCTCCGCATGACCTGCAAGGTGCTCTACAAGGGGCCCAAGGACGCGGCGGCTAAAGAGATCACGCGACTCGTCTGGCTCCGCTCGGGAGGCGGATGAGGCGGTCTCGGGTCTTGCGTCTCGATCCTCGCGTTTTTTGATTTGGAAAAGGCCGGGTTATATCGGAACTTGTGCGTATGGTGATCAACGCGAAACGCAAGACGCGAGACTCGAAACGGCTGCCGCCGCGTCAGCGCGGGATCGTCGCCGTGCTCGCGATGATGTTCATCGTCATCTTCTCGGCGCTCGCCGCCGCGATGGCGATCGTGTCGCAGGGCAACCTCCGCACCGCCGACACGTATCAGCACGTCAACCGCTCGCTCTCGGCCGCCGAGACGGGCATGAACTTCTGCCAGTATCGCGTCGCCGCCGTCGCCAACACCATCACGACCAACAAGGGCCTCATCGACCAGGGCATGTCCGACACGCTCTGGCCTCTGCTGCGCGACGGCATCGTCGCCTCGATGGGCAATGACCTGCACTGCCTCCAGCCGCCGATCGCCACGACGAGCGTCGTGACCATCGGCCCGATCCGCGTCGGCGACCTCTCCACCTCGCCGACCTTCACGCTCACGATCTCGCGCCACCCGCTCGTCGGCGAAAACTACAACAGCGCCACGTATCAGAAGGCCCCCTACAACCAGAACGACGGCGACAATCCCTACACCGCCAACGGCATGGCTGTCACCGCCGCCAATCCGATCGGCGGATGGTGGCTCCGCGTGCGCTCCGTCGGCACCGACAGCGGGTACAGCCGCTCCGTCCAACTCGATTGCCGCATGGACAAGAAGGTGCGCTTCGCCATGCTCTCGCGGTCGCGCCTGATGCTCGGGCCCAATGTGTTCGTCTCCGGCCCCGTCGGCAGCCGCTTCAATTACACCGGTGTCGCCAACGGCCACCCCATCCAGATGAAGGACAATTTCCGCGGCTTCGACACCCAGCTCGACGGCTGGATCGACGCCTTCAACACCTATCTCGCCGCTCACGACACCAACGGCGACAACCGCGTCCGCCTCGCTGACACCCGCGAATCCGGCCAGCTCGACAACGCCGCCAGCTATGACAAGAACGGCGACGGCTACGTCGATTCCGCCGACCTCTTCCTCATGCGATTCGACGCCAACGGCGACGGCAAGATCACCGCTGACGAGTTCACCAAATCCGACGGCACAATGTATGAGCCGCAGCTCTGGAAGCTGATGAACGAGGCGAAATATCCCGCGGGCACACAGTTTGACTGGACCAATTACAAGGTGATGCTCCCCGGGTCCTCCGTGTGGACCGATGCGAAGAGCGACCTGACGATGATCAACGGCCGCGATCAGCTCGCCAAGCTCGCCGGCCAGGTCTCGATCATCGCCAATCAGGACACCTGGCAGAGCGGCGCCGCCAACGGCTCGTATCACAACGTCGTCACCGGCCCCATCAAGCCCGACACGGGCGCCGCTCCGATCACCTTCAACGCCAGCGACCAAGCCCTGCCCCCGCTCGGCGCCAGCAACTTCGACAGTGCGCCGTACAAAGCTCTGGCCACCGGCAACTTCGCCAGCCAGGTCAGCTCAAACACCGCCTCGGGCACCGGAACCTACACCGCGCCAAGCAACGCGACCCTCGAGTCCGTGCCCTACGGCTCGCCCTATCCCTACGACTTCTATCAGCGCCCCGTCTACACCAACATGAACTTCGACAACGTGACGATCCCCAAGGGCACCAACGCCCTCTTCGTCAACTGCACCTTCACCGGCGTCACCTTCGTCGACACCGAGACCAACAACACCGACAAGAACTACAACTACGCCGGCGCCACCGACCCCAGCGGCGCGTCCAAATACGTGAACCTCACCGCAACCGTCAACGGCTCGCTCGTCGCCGACACCAAGCCGCTGAGCAACAACGTCCGCTTCCAGGACTGCACCTTCAAGGGCATGGTCGCCAGCGCCGCGCCGACCGGGTTCACGCACATCCGCAACAAGATCGCCTTCACCGGCAACACCAAGTTCGATCTCTCGACCGCTGGCGCCAACAAGCAGCTCTACGAACGCTCCACCATCTTCGCCCCGCAGTACTCCGTCGAGATGGGCACCTTCACCGCGCCGACCAATCCCAATGAAGTCACCGCGCTCAACGGCACGATCATCGCCGGCGTCATGGACCTCCGAGGCCAGGCGACCGTCGACGGCTCGATCATCACCACATTCGATCCGCAACCCGGTCAGGGACCGCTGGCCAACGGCGGCAACCCCGCGAACTTCAACACCACCATCGGCTACTTCAGCTCCGCCGAGGGCGACAGCGAATCCGAGCTCCCCTCCGGCGGCGCCCGCGGCAAGATCCTCATCCGCTACAACCCCAAAAGAGCCCTGCCCGATGGCATCCTCGGCCCCATCGAGGTCGCGCCGGACAACACGACGTACGTGGAGGCCGGGCAATGAGCACCGCCTTCCGCAATCGTCGTTCGCGTGGCCTTTCGCTTGTCGAAATGCTCGTCGCCCTCTCGATCTCCGCGCTGCTGCTCGTGGCGATCATGGTCGCACTCAACGCCTCCTTCTACGCCTACGCCACCGCCGCGGAGTCGGCATCGACGCAGTCGTGCAGCCGCCTCGTCATGCAGCGCACGCTCCAGCTCATCCGCACCGCCACGCTTCACGATGCCTACGACCCCGCCGACGCCTCCGTCACCCTCGCCGAACCCGGAGCCGCGCCGGTCCAGTGCGTCGGCATCCAAATGGTCAACCCCGCCGGTCAGCTCCTGAAGATCTGGTGGACGGTCAACGCCACGTACCACGACACAAACCTCGGCGACCTGCAATACTCCGTCGCCGGCGGTGCCGCGACGCCCCTGCTCGAACGCGTTCACTGCCAGCGCACCGCACAGAATAAGCCCTACATCTTCACGCTCGCCAGCAAAGACTCCGACAGCGGCCTGCTTCTCAGCCGCGCGACGCTCGACATCACCGTCGACTGCGGTGCCGATGCGACGCTTGCTCTCGAAGATGTCCGCGGCGCTGCGGCGCCGATCCGCCTGGTCGCCTCGACCGATCCCCGCAAGAACCTGGAATGACCGCCGCCACGTGCGGTCTGCCGACGCCTTAACCGCCGCGCCCCGCGCGGCGATTTTGTTATGCGCCCCGATCTCCGTATTTTCACCCCGCCAATTACCACGATTTTCAAGGGTTTGCCCGGTTAATTCTGTAACGCCTGTGATGCCTGCGCCGCTTGGTGAAGAGAGAAAAGCGCTCCACTGGCACACTTGGCCTTGGAACCGCCGCGCTCGAATCGTACGGTCGCCGTGGCTCAGGCACTCAAGGAGCACCCGGCGATGAAAGCTCGACCCATCCTCTTCGGCGCACTTCTGGCCGCCGCCTCCGTCCTCCCCAACGCCGCGCCCGCCCACGCCGACCAGATCGCGATGATCGGCACGCTCCGCGATTTCAAGGCCGGCGGCGATTTCGAGAACGACTACAACGGCCAGTACCCGCTCGTCACCGGCATGGTCAAAGCCACGCTCGGCTCCGACGGCAAACCCGTCCTCAGCCCGCCCAGCGGATCCATCTCCGCCGCCGTCGCCACCACTGGCACCGCGAAGCTCTCAAGCGTCAAGCTCAACTACACCGACGGAACCAATTACACCTACTCCGGCCTCTCAACCAAGAGCGGAACCTACGCCGTCGCCGCGGCCGACCAGGGCAAGTTCATCGCCAGCGTGGACATCAAGGTCTCCGGCTCTTCCACCACGACGACTCTCGCCGACACGACCAGCCACACGAAGACCTCCGGCACCTTCTCGGCCACCTTCAACCAGGGCTCCGCGATCCCGCTCCAGTGGCGCGTTGCTACCGCCACATCCTTCAACCAGTGGTTCAACAACGTCCCCGGCACGAATCAGTCCGTCCCCTACACCCTTGTTCTCGACAACGGCTCCTCCGCGCCCGGAGGCGTCTACAGCTTCGCCCGCTCCACGCGCACGGCCCAATCCTTCTTCCCGCTGGACGGCCAGCTCTTCGGTAACGAGGGCCGATCGCACAATTATCACTTCACCTTCGAGCTCCACACGCGCTTCGCCTACACCGATCCCGCCAAACGCGCCGACCGACTCGTCTTCAACTTCTCCGGCGACGACGACGTCTGGGTCTTTATCAATCACAAGCTCGCCATCGATCTCGGTGGCGTGCACCCCGAGCAGTTCAAGAACATCGACATTGATTCCATGGCCGCGCAGCTCGGCCTGGTCCCCGGCAACAATTATGATTTCGATTTCTTCTACTGTGAACGACACACCGTCGAATCGAACCTCACCATCCAGACCACGCTGCAGTTCGTCCCCAACGCCTACGACTGATTCCCCTCTCCCCTCCGCAAAAGGGGCCTCTCACCCTGAGCCGGCGAGGCTTCTCCCCTGCATGTTGCAGGGGTTTTTTTGTTGCGCGGTTTGTATCCAATTTAGCCGGCGGGCTCGCCCGCCGATTACGGCGAGCAGGCTCGCCGGCTAAATAAATCATCCAATCACTTGCCCGTGTCATCATCGCCGGGCTTCGCGGGTACCGTCGGCTGCGGCACAGCGGGGGCGGGCGGCGCATCCGCCTTCGGCACCTCTTTGATCGGAGCGGGAGTCGGTGTCGGCGCCGGGGCCGGGGCCGGCGCGGGTTCGGTGGGCAGCGGCGCATCGGGGTGATCGGCCAGCGGACGCGCGAGCTCCAGCGCCTGATCCACCGGCACGCTCCACTTGCGGCCGCGCATCGGGAACCAGCCGTCGATGTCCTTGGCCAAGAAGACGCTGGTCAGACGCAGATCGCCGTTGGGCTCGGGCGCGATGACGTCGACCTGGCAATTCCAGTTGCGGGCCTGAATCTGCGCGACGCGGTAGGTCGGAAGAGCATCACCGGCGACCACCGCGGCGGCGTCGCCACCGGGCAGGCGGCCCATCACGTAGGCCTGCGTGTCGGTCGTGCTGCCGGCCGGCAGCGCGATCGCGAACGACCCCTTGGGCGGCGTGCGCTGCAGGACGTATTTGAGCGCAGCAATCTCCATCGTCCGCACATCCGAGCCGTTGGGATTGTGGAACGCGACATCACCGGGGATCGGCGGGACGTTGACGTACTGCGCGCCGCAGCCGGTCAGTGCCGCGGCGGTGATGGTGGAAGCGATGACGAACATGAACGTGGACTTGATGAACATGGTGGCGACTCCGGGCCTCGGTTGTTGCGGGAAGTTTACGACTTCACGCCGCCGAATGCGAGCGCACCGGTCCCCTCTCCCTCCGGGAGAGGGCTGGGGTGAGGGTGCTTCAGGATGTTACGTGCTTCTTTGGGTAAAACGGCGCAAGTCGTACTCCTCGCGCGCCCTCACCCGGCTCGCGGACTCGCCACCCTCTCCCCAAGGGAGAGGGGTTTATTCCACCGTGACCGACTTCGCCAGGTTCCGCGGCTTGTCCACGTCGTGCCCACGCAGCACCGCGGCGTGATACGCCAGCAGCTGCAGCGGCACCACGGTCAGCAGCGGCTGCAGAACCTCGGGGACGACCGGCACGCGAAACACCGTCTCGGCGTAGCGGTCGATGTTGTGATCGTCCTCATCGGCGACGGCGATGATCTTCCCGCCGCGGCTCCGCACCTCTTCGATGTTGCTGATCGCCTTGTCGTACTGGCTGCCCTTGGGCACGACGAACACGACGGGCATGCCCTTGTCGATCAGCGCGATCGGGCCGTGCTTCATCTCCGCCGCGGGCATGCCCTCGGCGTGGATGTAGCTGATCTCCTTGAGCTTCAGCGCGCCCTCAAGCGCAACGGGATAGTTGTAGCCACGCCCCAGGAACAGCCAGTTGTCGCGATCCACGACCTTCGCGACCTCATCATGAATGTGCTGGCTCTGCTGCAGCACCTTGGCGATGTGGTCGGGCATTTTTTCGAGTTCGGTCAGGTATCCCGCGACGGTCTCCGCCGCGAGATTCTTGCGGCGGCCGATGAACAGCGAGATCAGCGTCAGCACGGCGACCTGGCCCATGAACGCCTTCGTCGACGCCACGCCGATCTCGGGGCCGACGTGCAGGTACACGCCCGCATCCGTCTCGCGCGCGATCGACGAACCGACGACGTTCACCACGCCGACCGCCAGCGCCCCGCGTTCCTTCACCTCGCGCAGCGCGGAAAGCGTGTCGGCCGTCTCGCCGGACTGGCTGACAGCGACGACGACGGTGCCGTCCTCGATGATCGGGTTGCGGTAGCGCAGCTCGGAGGCGTACTCGGTTTCCGCTGGAATTCGAGCTAAATCCTCGAGCAGGTGCTCGCCGAGCAGGCAGGCGTGCCACGCCGTGCCCTGACCGGTGAGGATGATTCGCCGGGCGCGCACCAGCTCGCGCGCGTATTTGCTCAGCCCGCCGAGCACAACTCGCCCCTCACGCTGGTCGATGCGGCCGCGCAGCGCGTTGGTCAGCGTCTGCGGCTGCTCCATGATCTCCTTGAGCATGAAATGCTCGTACTTGCCGAGCTCAATCTGCTCCAGGTTCATCTCAAGCTCGGTCACCTCGCGGCTCACGGGCTTGTTGTCGATCGTCGTCGTTCGCATGTCCGTCTCGCCGGATTCGGTGAGCGTCATGCGCGCGACCTGGTAGTCGTCGAGCGTGACGACCTGCGTCGTGTGCGACACGATCGCCGAGGCATCGGAGGCGACGATAAAAGCACCGCCGGCCAGCCCGATGATGATCGGCGAGCCCTTGCGCGCGACGACGAGCGTTCGCGGCTCATCGGCACAGATCACGGCGATGGCGTACGCGCCCGTCACCTCACGCAGCGCGGTCTGCACAGCCGCTTCAAGATCGTATTTGCCGGTTGCGTAGAGCTGGCCGATGAGCTGTGAGAGCACTTCGGTGTCGGTCTCGGAGCGGAACACGATGCCCTGCGTTTCGAGATAGCGGCGGAGCGTGGCGTAGTTCTCGATGATGCCGTTGTGAACGAGCGCGATCCTGCCGGCCGCGTCGATGTGGGGATGGGCGTTGTGCTCGGTCGGGGCGCCGTGCGTCGCCCAGCGCGTGTGACAGATGCCCAGCGTGCCCGTCACGCCGCCCATTTCCTCGATCTTCTTCTCAAGGACGCTGATGCGTCCGCGACTGCGCACGACCTGCAGGCCCTTGGGCCCGACGACGGCGACGCCCGCCGAGTCGTAGCCGCGGTACTCCAAACGCTTGAGGCCTTCGAGCATGATGCCCGGTGCGTTGCGGGGCCCGAGATAAGCGACGATTCCGCACATGCGAGTGCTCCTGCGAAGACGATTCAATTGGACGATGCGCGCGGACCCGGATCGGTTAATTATCGGCGTTTAGAGCTGCAAACTTCATGCCCATTCTAGGGCGTGCCATTGATGATCCGCATTCATCGCGTGATGAATGATCTTCCAATCGGCGGCGGCGCTGGCGGGGTCGGTCTCGATCTCCCAGAAGCCCTGCCCGCCGGGCCAGTCGCGCGTGACGAGAACGGGGGCGCCGGCGTTGAGCGTCGTGATGTTCGGCGCGGTGGGCATTGTCCAGCGCCACGGGTCGTGCTGGTGGCCGTGCATGAAGAGGACGGGCCGTGGGCCGCGCAGCGCGTCGATGAGCGCCGCGGCGTCGATCAGGGCGTGGCGAGCGCGCTCGGGCTTGCGGCCGGGTGGAACGCCGAGCGTGTAGTGGCAGAGCACAATGGCGCGGTCGGCGGGATCGAGCGCTTCAATCGCGCGACGAAGCCGTTCGAGCTGCGCTACACCGATCACGCCGCGGTCGGTGATGATGTTCGGTCGCGTCGGGTCGAGACCGATGAGCACGAGCCGCTCGCCGAGGCGGCGGACATGCGGCCACGCAGCGGCGGTCTGCGCGGCGAAATAATTTTCGAATCGCTTCCGCCGCGCAGCCGTGAATGTGTAACGGTCGTGATTCCCCGGCACGATGAACGCCGGGAACTTCGACAGCAGCGGATCGAGCACGCTCTGCGCCATCTCGAATTCCGCGCGCGTCGCCGTCGTTGTCAGGTCGCCGGAGCCCAGCACGTAATCGGGCGCAAGCTCGACAGCCCGCCGCACGACTTTCGTCAGCAGCCCGCGCCGAAAATGATGCCGCCTGCGGAGCCAGAGGTTCGCCTGCCCCAGCACGCGCTTGCCGATGAGATGCCACGGCCGAAGCCGCAGACGGTAGACGTGGATGTCGCCGAGCAACACGATCCGCATCAACGCATCGTATCGCGGAAATTATTGATTGCTGCGAAAAATCAATCCTCGATCGTCACTCGGGTCTGCTCGGGTTCGAGCATGGTGTAGAGCAGCTTGATGTCCTCGGGGAGCAGGCGGACGCAGCCCATGGAGGCTTCGGTGCCGATGGATTCGGGGACGATGGTGCCGTGGATGCCGTAGCCCTTGAGGCTGGCAGTGTCGGCATCGACGCCGCGCAATCCGACCCAGCGACCGCCGAGCGGATTCTTGGGGTCCTTGGCATTGAAGCGTTCACCGGTGCGCGGATTGGTCCACGGGGGATCGACGAGTCGGTTGCGGACGGTGAAGTTGCCCTGGGGCGTCGAGCCGTGCTCCCCGAGGCCGATGCGGAAGCTGCGGATGAAGACGGCATCGGGCGTGCCGTAGTTGCCGAGGTAGACGTCGAGGCGGAAATCTTTTTTGTGCACGACGACGTTGAAGGGGCCCTTGATGAGCTTGAGGCGCTGGCCGACGCGCATGCGGTTGGGGTCGAGATTGCCGTTGATCTGCGAGAGAAATTCCCAGGGGACGTGATTCGTCTGCGCGATTTTCGCCAGGGCGTCGCCGGTCTGGACGACGTAGCTCTCGGTGCACGTGTCGCCGGCGTCGATCTTGGGGGAGAAGATGAGCGTCTGATTGAGCGTGGTGAGCTGGTCGCGGGCGGCCTGAGCATCGGCGGAGGCGGGGGCGGCGGCGAGGGCTTTGTTGAGTGCGGTGCGCGCATCGAGGAGCTTGCCGGCGGCGGCGAGCGAGCGGCTCTGCTCGACGGCTTGCGAGAGTTCGCCGGAGGCGACGCGGGGAGCGGGGAGCGGCGCGGGGGCGGGAGTCGGCGCTGTGCCGATCGCGGTGCCGGTGGGCGCGGCGGGGGTCGGCGTCGGCGGGGTGCGCGGTGCGATGGGCGCTGGCGTCGGAGTCGGAGCTGGCGCCGGTGTCGGCGCGACCGGTGCGGGCTTGGTCGAGGAGCTATCGACGAGGGCGGTGCGCGGCGAGGGTGTGGGAGCGGGGGCGGGGGCGGGAGTGGAGTTGTCGACGCCGACCGCGGCGGGCGGGGCTTCGGCGGTGTGTTTGCCACCGACAATCCAGGAATAGGATAGCCACGCGACGCCGAGCAGGACGACGATGACGCCGACGATCTGCGGCAGGCGGCTCTTGCGCCGACGTGGTGAATATCCGCCACCCATTCCGCGACGCTGCGATTGACTGTCGAGAACCATGAGGCACCTGTTTCCAATAAACCTTTGTTTAGCCGCGACCCGAGTCTTCGAGGGGCGCCCTCGCCTCGCGGATTCGGGTCGCGGCTAAACGAAGAGAGCGTTGAGTTGTTGTGCGGTGATTATACGCCGAAACGTAGGATTTGCCGGTCCGTGACGAGCATATCGATCGGCATGTCGTGCTGGGCGGTGGGAACCTCGTCGACGACCTGCTGTTCGACCGCGATGCCGCAGCTCTTGCCCTGAAACTTAGGCTGCGCCAGGAAGCGGTCGTAGAAGCCCAGGCCTCGGCCGATGCGGTGGCCGTGGCGGTCGAAGCCGAGGCCCGGGAGGATGACGAGCTGGATCGTGTCGATCGACTGCGGGGCCCCGCGCGGCGTCCGGACGCCGTAGTGGTCCGTCTCCATGTGCTCGTCGAGGCTCTTGAGCTCGATGGGGATCATGTGCTTCTGCTCGTAGCTGACGAGCGGAACGGTGACGAGCTTCTGCTGCTGCCAGGCGCGGAGGATGAGCGGGCGGGTGTCGATCTCGTGCTTGAGGGGCAGGAAGATCATGATGGCGTCGGCGGCGCGGAACTCGGGCGTGGAAGCAAGCAGCTCACAGGCGGCGGTCGATGCGCGGCTCAACGCCGCTGGCGGAATATCCATCATCGCCTGGCGCAGCTGCGCACGCAGTGTCTTTTTGTGGGGGACTGAATCGATCATCGTTGGCGCCTCTCTGCCGATCTTCGCCATCCGTGGCTGCCTGATATTTTCGTCCAAACAGCCGCGGACTCCGCAGAAAATAGACCAAATCGCGTGCTAGGCCGCGTGCTGCAGCCTTTACCGCAGTTCCATGCGCAAGACGTGCGCTTCCGCTTGCCACGGGCCATCTTATTGCGATTTGCCGTCCGTTTCTGTGCCTCCCCCTGCCCCGCCATCGCCCTTCAGCCACGCCAAGAATTGCCGGATGTGCTTCTCATGCCCGCGGTCCGTCGGCTCGTAGTAGCTTTTCTCCACGCCCAGGTACTCCTGCTCCACGTACCCCTTCTCCGAATCATGGGCGTACTGATACCCCACATTCCCCAGCTTTTTCGCCCCCGCATAGTGCCCGTCGCGCAGATGCTTGGGCACGGGCACCGTCCGCTGATTCTTCACATCCTCCATCGCCGCCCAGATCGCCTTGGCCGACGCGTTGCTCTTGGGCGATGTCGCCATGTAGATCGCCGCCTGCGCCAGCGTGAGCTGGCATTCGGGCATCCCCACGCGCTCCGTCACACTGTACGCCGCCGCCGCCACCTGGATCGCACGCGGATCGGCGTTCCCAATATCCTCGCTGGCCAGGATCGCGATCCGCCGCGCGATGAACATCGGGTCCTCGCCCGCCACCAGCATCCGCGCCAGCCAGTACACCGCCGCATCGGGGTCGCTGCCGCGCATCGACTTGATGAACGCCGAGATCGCATCGTAGTGCGTGTCGCCGGTCGGGTCGTATTCGATCGCCTTCTTCTGAATCGATTCCTGCGCCACGCCCAAATCGATTTCAATCCCTCCGCCGCTTGCGGCTTCGCGGGCAGTCGCAACATTGGATGAACCCGACGACAGCACTGCAATTTCAAGTGCCGTCAGCGCCCGCCGCGCATCCCCATCGCACATCGTCGCCCAGTGATCAATCGCTTCATCGCTCACGCGCAGATTCATCTTCCCGTAACCCCGCTCCGGGTCGCCGATCGCGCGGCGGAGCAGCGTCTTGATGTCCTCCTCGCTGAGCGCCTGAAACTGAAACACTTGCGAGCGGCTGATCAGCGGGCTGTTCACCGCGAAGAACGGATTCTCCGTCGTCGCGCCGATCAGCGTGATGCTCCCGCGCTCCACATCGCGCAGCAGTACATCCTGCTGCGACCGGTTGAAGCGGTGAATCTCGTCGAGGAATAGGATCGTCCGCATCCCGCCCTCTTCGATCCGCTTCGTGGCGCGATCCAATATCTCACGCACTTCCTTGACGCCGACCGCTGTCGCGTTGGCGCGCTCGAAGTGCCGCTTCGTGTACTGCGCGATGAGCTCGGCAAGCGTCGTCTTCCCGGTGCCCGGCGGACCGTAGAAGATCACCGACGTGATCCGGTCCGCCTCGAGCATGCGCCGCAGAAGTTTTCCGGGCCCCAGAAACTGCTGCTGCCCCGCAAACTCTTCCAAGCCGCGCGGCCTCATCCGCACCGCCAACGGCTCGGCGGCCTTCAGCTTCCTCTCACGCGCTTCAGCCCAAAGATCGACCATGACGCCATTCTACGCCGCATCCCCGTAAGCGGGCGGCCCTTGGGCCGCGTGTTCCCCCTTGCCGCAACGTCGCCCCCGCCCTACCGTGCACCACACCATCACACGCAGGAGACCGCCCATGGCCCGCCTCATCCGCCACGACGCCACCGGACCCCACGAGATCAAAGCCTCCGACAAGAGCGCCTGGATCTGCATGTGCGGCCTGTCCAAGAATTACCCCCTCTGCGACGGCTCCCACAAAGCCGCACGCGCCCAGGAACTGCCCGGCAAGCTCTACCAATACGTCAACGGCAAACCCGTCGAAGTGCCCGGCTAAAAAGCTTCCGTTATAATTGCCCCCATGGCGAAGCTTTCGATCATCATCTGCTGCCGGGACAACGAGCTGACCATGGAGGCGGCGTGCAAGAGCTGCACGTGGGCCGATGAGCTGATCGTCGTGGACTCCGGTTCCAAGGACCGGACGCTGGAGATCGCGCGGAAGTTCACCGACCGCATCGTCGTCGAGCCGTGGCGCGGGCACAGCAAGCAGAAACGCTTCGCGGCGGACCTGGCGAAGAACGACTGGATTTTCTTCGTGGACAGCGACGAGGAGTGCTCCCCCGAGCTCGCCGCGGAGCTGCAGAAGATGAGCGACGCGGAGCTGGAGCGGTACGACCTGCTGCTCGTGCCGCGGAAGACCTGGGTTTTTGAGCGCATGGTGCGGGCGTGGCAGCCGGACTTTGTGACACGGATTTTTCACCGCAAGCGTGTGACGTGGAACGAGCACGTGCTGCACGATGCCCGCGAGGCCAGCGACCCGTCGCGCGAGGGCAAGGTGCGAAACGTCGTGTTCCACAAGCGCGTCAGCCGGGATGGTTTCAAGGATTATTTCAGCGGCGCCAGACTCGACAGCCGCGCCCTGCCCGTCGCGTATCAGATGTACGAGCGCGGCAAACGTGCCCACTGGTGGGACCTGCTGCTCCGCCCCTACGGCGCGTTCCTCAAGTTCTACATCCTCAAGCGCGGCTTCCTCGACGGCACATTCGGCCTGATAATCGCCCAGAAAGCGGCGCAGGGCGTGCAGCTTAAATATGCCGCGCTGTGGGCCGTGCAGAACCACGTCGATGGCGCCGATCCCGAAGCCCAGAAAATCGCGCGCTGATTCAGATTTGTGACAGGCGTTTCGCCGCAGCTACTTCGGCGAGCACTTTCTCCAACTCGTCAACGTGGCGTGCCATCGTGATCTGCGGGCCGACGCTGGCGGCGGCGGCGGCGCAGCGGGCACGCTCGACGTCGTCGCAGAGTTCGGTCATGGCCTGGGCGAGGCCGGCGACATCGTCGGCGCTGCGGATCACGCGGCCGGCGCGCTGTTCGGTGGTGTGGAGGTCGTGGTCTTCGGGTTCATCGTGCTCGTCGGAAAACGCCGAAGGCGGGGCGGCGACGCCGGAGGGGCTGAAGATCCACTCGGACGCGCCGTTGTGGAGAGTGCTGATGGCGGGGATGCCGTGGAGGAGGGATTCGAGCACGACTTTGCTCGATGGGTCGAACCACGAGGGAAGCACGACGACATCGGCGGCGGCGTAGAGCGAGTCCATCTCGCGCGTCGGGCCGACCCAGCGGACGCGGTCGGCGATGCCCAGTTGCTGCGACAGCGCCCGCATGTCGGCGGGGTCGGAGCCGGCGACGATGAGGCGGACGCGCGGCTGCTCGGCCGCGATGCGCTGCACGGCCTGCAGCAGGAACGGCAAACCTTTGAGCGGCGGGTTCATCGCGGCGAAGAGGAACGCGACGTCGCCGGCCGCGAGGTTGAGCGAAGCTCGCCTCTCGGCGCGGAGGAGGCCGCGCTCCTCGGGATCGAACCGTCGGACCTCGGCGGCGTTGGGGATCACGGTCACGCGACTGTCATCGACCGCGTAGTGATGCGAGAGCTGGTCGGCGGCGTAGCGGCTGATCGCGACGATCCTGCGGACGCGCGGGTCGCGCAGCGTCTGCCGCTCCAGGCGGAGCCACATGAGTTGCTTGGGCCGGGTGAGCAGCAGGAGCTTGGCGCCGACCCGGGCCAGGCCGGACTTCATCGCCATCCGGCGGCTCAGGCTTTCGCGGACGGTGCCGTCGCGTGTCTCGACGACTGCGGCGGGGAGCGCGAGCGTGACCGACAGGCTCACGTCGAACGGTCCCGCATCGAGCTTGCGACACGCCCATCGTCGAAACCGCCAGAGCCCCAGCGCGTACTTCGTGCTCAGGCCGCCCGCGGCGATGACCTGCGCCCCAGCCCCGGGAAACGCGCCCGACGGCATCCCGTGCAGGGCCGCGCCTTCGCCACCGGCGGCGTTGCAGAGCACGGTGACGCGGTGGCCGCGATTGATCAGCTCACGCGCGATCTGCAGCGTCGACTTCTCGCGCCCGCCGAGCGCCGGATCGAACCTCTCGATGACGATGGCGATGTTCATATTGAGCTGCGTTAACGAGCGACGGACTTGAGCACACGCTGCGCCTCGGCGAGAACTTGGTCAACGGTGATGCCGGTCATGGCGCGCGGGGCGAAGCGTTTGTGCTTGACGTTTTTCACGGGGCCCGGCGGGGCCTGGATCACGACTTCGCCGTCGAAGCCGAGCTGGGTCCAGTGCGGGTCGGTCGGGCCGAAGAGGCTGATGACGGGCGTTCCGACGGCGGCGGCGACGTGGCGGGCGCCGGTGTCGTTGCTGATGAGCAGGTCGCAGCGGCGGAGCACGCTCTTGAGCAGGAGCAAGCCATCGATGCGGCTGCGCTCCGCGGCGTGGGCGAGATCGACGAGCGGATGTTTCGCGCCCTTGAGCACGGCGTTGACGACGGCACGGTCGCGCGGCGAACCGTTGACGAGGATCACGGCGCCGAGCTTCTCGACGAGCGCATCGGCCAGCGCGGCGTAGCGGTCGGCGGGCCAGAGCTTGGCGTCGCCGAGGTTGGCGGCTCCGGGGTTGAGCATGACGAGCGGCGCGGAGCCGACGGGGCCGGCTGCCTTGAGCAGCAGGTGCTCGGCGCGGGCATCATCGGCGGGGCGTGTGAAGAGCTGCATGTGCGTGTCGGGCGAATCGGAGCCGAGGTAGCGCGCGATGCCCAGGTAGTAATCGATGAGCGGGACGGGGACGTAGCGGCCCTCGTGGCGGAGGGGCACGAGGCGATCGGTGAGGAGCAGGCCCCGGCCGTCGCGGTCGTATCCGACGCGGTGGCGGATCCCGGCCAGAACGCCGGGCAGGGCGGAGCGGAAGCTGTTGGTCAGGAGGACGACGGCGTCGAACTTGCGGCGCTTGATGCGGGCGCCGAGCGAGGGGCGGGGACGCTGACGTGGCGTGCGCGGCGCGGCGGAGCTTCGCTTGGTGCGCGGGCGGATGACGAGGAGGCGATCGTGCCACGGCGAGCCCGAGAGGAGCGGGCGGACGTAGCTTTTGAGGAGGTAGGTGATGCTCGCGTCGGGATAGAGCTGGCGGAGCGCGCGGAGGGTGGGCGTGGCCATAACGACATCGCCGACCCAGTTGGGCAGGACGACCAGCAGGCGCTGGATGTTTTCCGGTGTGCGTTTGGCGGGCTTCTTCACCGGGCCGATTGTAATCGTTCGGGCGGCTTTGCGGTCGCGAAGGGCTCTGCGGTACGCTTGGGGCATGGGCGACGAAGCCGGGCAGGCTGTGATTCACGTGGCGGGGCGGACTGTGACGCTCCGCCGCGCGGCGATTGCCGAGATCCTTGCCCTGCGTCACGCCGAGCTTCGCCCTGGCCTGCCGCCGAGCACCGCATCATTCCCGGGTGACGATGATCCGCTGACGGCCCACTTCGGTGCGTTCGACACCGTCGCTACCGAAGTTCTAGCCTGCGCCTCCTTCATGCCCGCACCTTGGAACGACGCGCCGGCTTATCAGCTGCGCGGCATGGCGACGCGCCGCGACCTGGCCCGCCGCGGCATCGGCGCCGCGCTGCTCGCCGTCGCCGAACATTCGCTCGCCACCGACCTCGATGTCCGCCAGCTCTGGTGCAACGCCCGCATCACCGCCGCCGACTTCTACGTGCGGCAGGGCTGGGCCATCGCCTCCGAACCCTTCGACATCCCGACCGTCGGCCCGCACGTCAAAATGTGCAAGCCGCTCCCGGCCCGATCCGCGTTATAATGTCCGCGTCGTTGCCGATCCCGATCGCGTCGCACGGCATCATTCATCTCATTTTTCACGAGGAGCTGGACATGACACTGACCCCGAAGAATCTGATCATCCTGCTGGTGCTCATCGGCGCCGGATACTGGGCCTACACGCAGTACGGCTCGAAGATCCAGGAGATGGGCAAGATGGACACCTTCCAGCAGGCAGACGCCTTCTTCACCGTCGGCGATTTCGACAAGGCCATCCCCGCCTACAGAGCCGCGCTCGCGGAAAAGCCCGACGATCCGCGCGCCGCCAAGGCAATGCTCTGGCTCGCCAAGGCCATCGACCAGGACAAGCGCGCCAACCCGACGGGCCAGGCAAAAGAAGCCGTCGACGCCTACAAGGCATTCATCGCCAAGTATCCCACCGACCCGGGCGTCGAGGAGGCCAAGAAGCGCATCGACCAGCGCGAAGCGATGGGCTTGAAGTAATCGCGGGGCAACGGCGCCTGTCGAAATTTCTGCAACCACCAAGGCGTGGGCACATCAGTGCCCATCGCCTTTTTTCATGGCCGTCATCCATCCGCCGATCTTGTCGCCCGGCCAGCGCACAACCCAAGCCATCATCCCCACGCCCGCCGCAAGCTGCGCCACGCTGAGCCACTGGCCCATCGTCAGCCCCAGCGCCAGGAATCCCAGTTGAATATCCGGCGTCCGGAACTGCTCGCCGACGATGCGCACCGCCGCGTACACCATCAAAAAGCTCGCCGCGATCACGCCCGTCTTCCGCGGCCTGCTCCAGATCATCGCCAGCACCACGAACACCACCACCCCCTCCAGCGCCGCCTCGTAAAGCTGCGAAGGGTGCCGCGCCATCAGCATCGGCTCGACGATATCGATCACGCGCTTGTCACCGCGCTGCACCGCCTGAACCACGTGCTCGGAAAACGTGCCGTGCGGAAATTCCACTCCCGCGGCCGCCAGCGCATCCTGCAGCGCCAGCAATTTCGCCGGGGCCCATTCGTGCAGCTCCTGCGGAAACTTCACCGCCCAGGCGAATCCCGGTGGCGCGGCGCGGCCCAGCAATTCGCCGTTGACGAAATTCGCGATGCGACCGAACGTCACGCCGATCGGGCCAAGTTGCACCGCAATGTCCATCAGGTGCAGCGGCGTGATCCCCGTGCGCCGGCCGTACCAGAGGCACGCGCACAGGATCCCGATGATCCCGCCGTGGCTCGACATGCCGCCCTTGTTGAGCGCCAGCAGATTCCACCACGGCACGCTGTCGGTGAATGTGTAAAACAGGCTGCGGTCGTACCACGTCGCGTAGCCGAGCCGGCCGCCGATCATGGTGCCGATCGCCGCCGCCACGACGAAGTCGCCGACCTGCTCGGGCGTCACCTTCACCAAGCCGCGCTTCGCCATCATCCGCAGCAGCAGCCACGCGCACAGGAACCCCGCCATGTACGCCAGCCCGTACCAGCGCACACCGAAATCGCCCCAGACCCGCAGCGCCATCGGGTCCAACCGATGAAGATAAACCGCCAATTGCATCATGCCCGCAAGTGTAAGGCACACCCGCCCACGCGCCCAACTCCCCCACCCGGCATCAATCCTCCGGCTCGTGCGTTATGATCTCGGACGCGCGCATTCTTGTGAAAAATAACCCCGGAGAATCGACATGTTCACCCGCCTCCTCACGCTCTGCCTCCTCGCCCTGCTCACAGTCGCACCCTTCGCCCGGGCCGAGGATGCCAAGATCCGCGTCCTCATCGTCGATGGCCAGAACAACCACGACTACAAAAAAATGACGCCCTGGCACAAGGCGCAGCTCGAGGCGACCGGCAAGTTCACCGTCGACGTCTCCAGCACGCCGCCCAAGGGATCGCCCGCTGCGGAGTGGGACAAGTGGCGCCCCGAGTTCTCCAAGTATCAGGTTGTCCTCAGCAACTACAACGGTCAGCCCTGGCCCGAGGCCGTCAAGAAATCGTTCGTCGATTACGTCGAGGCCGGCGGCGGTGTCGTCATCATCCACGCCGCCAACAACGCGTTCCCCGGCTGGAAGGAATACGACCAGATGATCGGCCTCGGCTGGCGCGGCGCGGACTACGGCAAACGCGTCACCGTCGGCAACGACGGGGCAATCAAAATCCACGAGCCCAAAGACGGCCCTGGCGCCGGCCACGGCGCGCAGTGGGAATACACCATCACCACGCGCGACGCCGAGCACCCCATCATGAAGGGCCTGCCCGCCACGTGGAAGCACGGCCAGGATGAGCTCTACCACGGTCAGCGCGGCCCCGCCGAAAACATGCACATCCTCGCCACCGCCTTCTCCGACAAGGCCCAGCGCGGCACCGGCGAGAATGAACCGATGGTCTGGTGGATCCCCGTCGGCAAGGGCAAGGTCGTCACGAACCTCATGGGCCACGTCGGGCCGAAGACCGATGGCATCAACTGTGCCGGCGCCAATCTCATCACGCTCCGAGCCTGCGAGTGGGCCGCGACCGGCAACGTCACCATCCCCGTCCCTGCTGAATTTCCCACCGCTGAAAAGACGTTGATCCTCAAGTAACCCCGCACCCAAACGCGAGGCCTGGGCACTTTAGTGCCTAGGTCTTCTTCCGCCCTGATCGGAGTCTCACATGCAACTCACCCGCCGCGCCTTCCTGCTGCTCGCCTCGCTCCTCGTCGTCGTCGCGCCGCTCGCGCCCGCCGCCGACAAGGATCCCTTCGCCAAGTGGGAGCCCGAGATTCAGAAGTTCGAGCAGCTCGACAAACAGACCGCGCCCACGCCCGGCGGCGTCCTCTTCATCGGCTCGTCCAGCGTCAAATTCTGGGACCTCAAAAAGTCCGAGCTCCCCGGCGTCAACCGCGGCTTCGGCGGGTCGCAGATCTGCGACTCCGTCCACTTCTTCGACCGCATCGTCATCCCCCACAAGCCCGCCGTCATCGTCCTCCTCGCCGGCACGAATGACCTCAACGCCGGCAAATCCCCCGCTACGGTCTTCGCCGACCTCCAGGCCTTCGTGAAGCTCGCTCACGAGAAACTTCCGGGAGCGCGCGTCATCTTCATCGCCGGCCAGCCCTCGATCGCCCGCTGGGCGCAGCGCGAGAAGCAGGTCGAGTTCAACAAGCTCGCCGCCGACTTCATCGCCACCGACCCGCTGCTGAGCATGGTGCCACGCCTCGATGCGCTCCTCGGCCCCGACGGCACGCCCGACCCGGCGAACTACCGCCCAGACAAGCTCCACCTCAGCGAAGCGGGTTACAAAATCCTCAACGCCGCGGTGAAGCCCGTGCTCGAAAAGGCGATGGCGGCGGAGAAGAAGTAGCTCGCTGAGCCTTGTGTAATTACTTCGCCTATTTTCCTGTTTGCAGTTTCAGGTTCAGGTTCAACTCCTTGGCCTCGCGCAGTAATTCGCTGATTCTTTTGCTCGCCTCTGGCTGGTCCACGTCTTTCGCGATCGGCGTTTCTGATTCAATTACGTCAAGGACGCTGTCTCTCACGAGGCTCATGATTTTTTCAATCGACTGGTTGGAATAGTTGTATGCGCTAACGGTTTTGCTGGCTCCCCCCGCCTTTACGGTCATGTTCCAGGCGTCGGCGTCGGTTACGGTTTGGTTGTCATAGCGACCGGCAAGCGAAAGAAAATTTATATCGACAAGCGCCTGACGCAAATCGGCGACAAACTCCGGTGTCACGTCAAACTGGCCAACGGTCCATCGCAACGACCTGTCTTGTGCTTCCTTTGAATAAATAAAAACAACCCGCCCCGAGCTATAGAGATGTATCGAGCGTGACGGCGTCCAAGGGGGGCCGCTAACGCCATATGAAAACTCAAATTGAGCCGCATGAAGTAAATCCTTGTTGGTAAGTTGTTCCGGGTGTTTCTCTTGCTCCAGCTTGAGCTTGGTTTCATCAACTACGGGAATTGAAATTTTCTTGCCGGTTTCTTTGATACGCTTCAGATGCACGACCGCCACGTCGCCCATGTAGCCGCCGGCATCAGCGCGTCGTGCGGCTTCGATCATCCATCGCTTGGCCTGAGAAGGCTGCCTGTTCGCCTCATACCACAGCGCGACGTAGAGGTAGGCGGAGAACTTACACTCGACGCAGCCGCCGTCGGCGGTTTCGACGGCGGCGAGGACCTGCTGCGGCGTGCCGCGGCCGGCGAACATCGCGTAGATTTCCTTCATCCCGGTGCGCGTGTCCTTCGCGGTGTCGATGGGCATCAGCGCCTTCTGCGCCGCCTCGGCGTTTTCCGCCGCGGCGAAGCAGAGGTAGTGCCACGCGGCGTTCTCGACGTCGTTGGGGTTGACCGTCTTGTGCAGCTCAAACTGCTTGCGGGCGTCGGCAAATTTCCCGGCGTAATAAAGCGTGATGCCGCGTTGCCAGAGGTGCGGGCCGAACTCGGGGACCAGCGCGATCGCCTTGTCGAACGCGGCGAGCGATTCGGTGAAATGGCCGGCCTTGAACTCGTTTTCGCCGATCTCGATCTGCGCCCGCGCGGCGACCTTGTCGGCCTCGGCATCGGCAAAGACCAGCGTGGAACAGGCGAGCAGCAGAATCAGCGCGGTGAGTTTCATGCCAACAGTTTAGCGGAGCGTGAGCATCACGACGCTGTCGGTCTTGGGCGGCGGAACGATTTCGACGGCGGTGGCGGCGAGGAGATCGTGGAGGCCGCGGCGGTGGGGGTTGAGCTGCATGGTGAAGACGGTGGCGATGAACCAGAACTCGTTGAGATTGACGAACGACTGGAGCCAGTAGGGGAAATTTTTCTGAATGGCTTCGAAGATCTGCGGTGAGGGGAGCTTGATCTGTTCATCGGTGAGCGCGGCGAAGGCGATGCAGAAGCCGGCGTTGGTGATGGCGGCGAAGAGGATGTCGACGAAGCTGCGCAGGAGGGACTGCTGAAATCCGATGGGCGAGCCATCGAGCTGGACGACGCGGATCTTCATCGCGCGTTTGCCGAGGGTCTGGCCGCTGCGGGCGTGGCAGAGGACGAAGTAGGCGTAGTTGACGAGGGTGCCGAGGGCGATGGAATAGATGACGAAGTTGCGTGCCAGCTCTTCATCGCGGTGGCCTGGGACGAGACGGGGAATCAGGATGAAGAGCAACGGAAGGACGATCAGCGGGACGATGACGAACCGGTCGACGAAGAAGGCGCAGAAGCGTTTCCAGATTCCGGCGTATTGCATGGAAGAATTCATGGGCACTGAAGTGCCCGTGCCTCGCGCTTTTCGGGCGGGGATGGCGTGGGCGAAACTCAGTCCGCCAGGGCGGGGCTGAAGCGGGAGCCTTCGAGGGGGACGCGGCGGTTGACGTTCACGTCCTCGGGCAGGAACTTGGCGCCGAGGATGATGAGCAGGAGGACGATGCCGTTGCCCAGGAAGAGGAGATGGGCCTGGCCGCGGTAGACGAAGATTCCGGTGGTGAGCAGGAGGGCGAGCGAGATGGGGATCAGGCCGCGCCAGGCGAGGCGCATGAGCTGATCGAAACGGAAGCGGGGGACGGTCCAGCGGATCCACATCATGGCGGCGAAGAGCGCGGAGATCTTGACGCAGAAGACGGTGAGCTTGAGGGTGATGCCGACGATGCCCATGACCAGGCCGGTGGAGACGACGGGCTGCGGCCCGCCGTAGATGGCGTAGTCGATGAAGGGCAGGTGCCAGCCGCCGAGGAAGAGGAGCGTGAAGAATGCGGAGCCGGTGAGCATGGCGATGTATTCACCGAGGAAGAAGAGGGCGAATTTCATGGACGAGTATTCGGTGTGGAACCCGCCGATGAGCTCCTGCTCGGCCTCGGCGAGGTCAAAGGGGGCGCGGTTGGATTCAGCGAGGATGCAGGTGAAGAAGAGGATCGCGGCGATGGGCTGCTGGAGGATGTTCCACTTGGGGATGAAGCCGCCCCAGTAGCCCACCTGCGACGCGACGATCTCACCGGCATTCGCGGTGCCGGCGACGAGCAGGACGCAGAGCACGCAGAGTCCCATGGGGATTTCGTAGCTGAGCATCTGCGACGTGGCTCGGAGGCCGCCGATGAAGGCGTACTTGTTGTTCGATGCCCAAGCGCCGAGCGTGATGCCGTAGACGGAGAGCGACGCGACGGCGAGCATGTAGATGACGCCGACGTTCAGGTTGGCGACGGCCATGTTCACTTTGAAAGCAGGGACGGCGAACCCGGCGAGCGGGCCGGCCTCGGCGGGGAATGTGAACCCGGAAAAATCGAGGACACCGCCCCAGGGGATGACGGCCCAACCGATGAGCGCGGGGATGACGGCGAAGACGGGGGCGAGCATGAAGAGCGTCTTATCGACGTGGAGCGGGTTGTAGTCTTCCTTCATGAAGAACTTGAGGCCGTCGGCGATGGGCTGAAGCAAGCCGAGCGGGCCGACGCGGTTGGGGCCGATGCGGTCCTGTGCCCAGGATGCGATTTTGCGTTCGAGGAGGATGCCGTAGGCGGGCCCGCCGATGAGCAGGACGTGCATGATCGTGAGGATGACGATGATGGAGGTGATGAGTTGGGGCCAGGGGCTCATGGGAGGCGGTCCAGGCGGTAAACGGGGCGTTGCGCGGGGAACCGGGCAAAAGTCCGTTTCGCGGGGCGTTTTTTAAGGCATTAGCCGGGGTGCGGCAAGCGATCGGATGCGAGGACCCAGTATGTGGAAAAACTGTGGAGTTTCAAGCGAAATCGGGTAGGGACTGAGGCTTTTCCCGGTGTTTTACGGGGATAGCGGAATTTTCACTGTGTTTAAGCGGGGTTAGCGGGTGTGGCATGAACGCCAAATAGCCGCATTTTCAGTCTGTTATAGAGGAAGTTATCGGCCACGCTGTGTGAGTCCCGCAATAATTTGGCGGATTTGGCTTTAAGAACGGTGTCGGCGGGAATTGGCGGGGTTTGGCGTTGCGATTGTGGATAACGTGGGTATTGGCAGGATTCGGGTTGCAGGTGGAGCGACCGGAGGCTGGCAGCTTCCCTAACTGTTTTTCGGCGTGGCTTTTCGGTGTTTGGAGGACCCACGATTCAATTGACACTTATGCGCTCGTCAACCGCCGCCGAATGCCGCCACGACGTCGCGTTTACCGCATCACGCGGTCCATCTGCTTCCGCGTCTTCTCATCCGTCGCATCGACCGCCACCGCGGCGAGCAACTGATCAATCACATCGTCAACCTTGATCCCATCGGCCTCGGCGGTGAAGTTGGTGATCAAGCGGTGACGCAGCACGGGATGAGCCACGGCCTTGATGTCCTCGGGTTCGACGTGGTTTCGCCCCGCCATGATCGCCCGGGCCTTGCCCGCGAGAATCAGATTCTGGCTGGCCCGCGGCCCGGCGCCCCAGGCGATATACCGGTCAATAAAGTCCGGCCGAGTCCCCGCTTCCCCCACGCGCGTCGAACGCACTAACCTCAGCGCATAGCGAATCACATGATCCGCCACGGGCACATCCCGCACGATGCGCTGAATCTCCAGCACCTGCTCCGCCGTCAGTACCGATGCGATCTGCTTCTCCTGCCGGGCCGTCGTTCTGCGAACGATCTCCAGCTCCTCATCCTCGCTGGGATACGTCACCTTGATCTCAAACATGAACCGGTCGAGCTGCGCCTCGGGCAGCGGATACGTGCCCTCCTGCTCGATCGGATTCTGCGTGGCGAGCACGAAAAACGGCTCGGGAAGCCGATGCTTCTCACCGCTGGCCGTCACCTGGTGCTCCTGCATCGCCTCGAGCAACGCCGCCTGCGTCTTGGGAGGCGTCCGGTTGATCTCATCGGCAAGCAGCACATTCGCAAACACCGGCCCCTTCACAAACCGCAGCATCCGCTTGCCCGTCGTCTTGTCCTCCTCGATCACCTCCGTGCCCGTAATGTCCGATGGCATCAAGTCCGGCGTAAACTGAATCCGCCCGAACTTCAGGTTCAGCGTCTGCGAAATCGTCGAAACCAGCAGCGTCTTGGCCAACCCCGGCACGCCCACCAGCACCGCATGCCCGCGGCAGAACAGCGCCAGCAGCACCTGGTCAATCACCTCGCTCTGCCCGACAATCACACGCCCGATCTGCTCGAGCATCTGCTTGTGAGCCTCGCGAAGCTTGGCCGTCAACGCAATCACATCTGCGGAACTGCCCTGCGGTGCATCGGACATGGCGTCATCCTGCGGTGGGTGGATCAGGCGGGTTCGAGGTCACAGTATACCGGCGACTCCGCCCGCGTCCGCTCCTCCCGCCCCGTTTCGGATCTCCTAGGTATTAAAGATGTTTAATCTATTCATCACAGTAAGAAGCCCTGACGGTTCGTGGGTAACCCCGCCACCGCGCCGCCAACCACCACGAATCAAGCCCTTTCACCCCACACCGCCGCTGTGCACAACCTGACGCCTGCGCTGTCACCCCGCGCCCGCGCCAGGTCGGCCCGCCACCGCTCATCCCCAATCGACCCGCGCTCACCCCCGCCAAACAATCCGCAACCGTTCCACCCCGCCAGCCTCTGCGCATCTCATCCACACCGTTTCCGACACCCCAAAATCCCTCCGCCGCTTGCGGCTTCGCGGGCAAACAGACCTCCCAATTCTGACCCACATTTCTACCCCCAACCTCAGAAAAAGTCTCCAAAAACTTTTGCGACTTGCATCATTTTCCCGCGCACAAAAACGGCAACCCCGCTGTTCTCAAAAAACACATTTCGCTGAATGCTCGATCGGGCTCTCACCGCGACTTATGAAAACCCGCCACCGACCCGCGAAGGATCCGTGCGCACAAACCCGTCACCGGTACCCCCTGTGGGTACTTGTTCACTACCTTCGCCCCGCGCATAACCCCGCCTTCGCCCCGCGGTCTTGGCCCGGTCCGATCGCCGCCAGCCAATCCGCCGCGGTACAATTTTCCCCATGCGTCACCCCCGCCTTCGTGCCGCGTTCCGCATTACCCTAATCATTTCCGTCACTCTGATCGCCTGCATTGCCTTTATTGTCTTCTCCCTCACAGACCCCAAAAAGAATCCCCAGGTCATCGCCCTCTTCGCCAACGGCGTCCGCGACGCCATCGACCACGCCGACCACTTTGAATTTCTCTCCATCGACCCAAGCGACGCGGCGGACGACGTCCCGCCTCTGCACAATGATCCCAAAGCATTCCACGGCTACCCCGTTCTCGGCCGATTTGAGCCAGACTCTGCAACCCGCGCAACACTCATTGCCTCGCTCGAAAAAGTCATCGCCGCCGACTATGCCAACATCGACGCCGTCTCCTGCTTCTGGCCGCGCCACGGCCTGCACATCGTCCGCGATCAGCACACCGTCGATGTGGTGATCTGCTTTGAATGTCATCACGTCCGTTTCTACTACGGCGGCAAGCTGCGCAGCACCAATATCGACAACAAAAGCACACCCGACCTCTTCAACCAAATCCTCCGCGACCACCACATCCCGCTCCCGGCTCAACCCTAGAGTCGTCGAGCCGGGTATCGCACAGCGTGGCCGCTGAGGTCGCTGCGTGAATGGGCGCGAGTCGCGGCGGATGGGGCGTGACGGATGTTACGATAACGCCAGAAACCAATCGGGCACGTGGCGCACCGGGGCTAAATCATGAAGAACCCGCGCGGGTGGTTGCTGGTCATCGTGGTGCTGGGGATTGCGGCTCGGGCGCGGCTGATGTGGAGCACGCCCTGGGTGCCGGGCATCAACGGCGCGTATTACCTGGTGCAGGTCCGGGCGGTGCTGGAGCGCGGGACACTGGGCCTGCCGGACATGCCGCTGACGTTTTATCTGCAGGCCGGCGTGGCGTGGCTGCTGGGCATTGTGCGCGGCGGAACGCAGAGTGAGAACATCATCTTCGCGGTCAAGCTCTGTGATTCGGTGCTCCCGCCGCTCGTCGCCCTGCCGGTCTTCATGCTCACGCAGCGGTGGGCGGCGCGGCTCGGCCGCGGACCGGCGATCCCGCTGGCGGCGGCGGCGATCGTCGCGATGGGCTTTCCGCCTCTGGGCATGCTCGGCGACTTCCAGAAAAACTCGCTCGCGCTCCTCTGGCTCGGGATGCTCTGCGTCGCGCTGGAGTCCTGGCTGCAATCGCCCTCGCGCTCCGCGGGCCTCCGGCTCCTGGCCTGTCTCGCGCTGCTGGGGCTGACGCACATCGGCGTCCTGGGCACGGCTCTGCTGCTGACGACCACCGTCATCGCCGCCGCTCTGGCGCTCGGGGGACTGGGCCAGTGGCGCACGCGCACCGTCTGGCTTGCCGGCGCTGCCGCCGTGCTCGCGATCGCAGCCGGGATCGTGCTCTGGAAGTTTGATGCCGGCCGCATCCACCGCCTGCTGACCGCCATGACCGATCCGGCCGCCTTTGCCAGCGACGGCGTTGCGGGCCCCGGCGGTCCCGGCGGCCCGGCGCTCCTGCGCTATGCCGCGGCGATCGTGTTCATTCTCCTCGTCGCGCCGGCGCTGGTCGTCATCTATCGCGCACGCCGATCGGATCCCGCGCCGCACGCAGCCGTCGCCGCGGGCTGCGCGCTGACCGTCATCGTGCTCACCGGCCCGTGGTTCTCGGTCGACAAGCTGATGCGCTTCGCCCTCATCGCGGTGATTCCCACCGTGCTCGCCAGCGCCTACGCGCTGCTGCGCGTCACCCGGCCGCGCGTCCGATGCGCCCTCGTCGCGATCGCGCTGGCGATCCTCGTCGGCGGCAGCGTCCCGCGGGTTTTGCACGGCGGGAGGCCCATCTTCACCGACGAAGCGCTCGCCGAACTCGCCGGGCTCAAGCCGCTGATCGCCGACCCGGAGCGGACGCTGATCTCGGCCCAGCATGGCGCCGAGTGGTGGACCGCCTGGCTGCTCCGCACGCACATCGCCCACGCCAGCGCCCTCCGCCCCGCCGATTGGACGCGCTTCGATGTGCTCTATCTGCAGGTCAAGTCCGGCCTGCAGATGGGCCCCGGCGGCGGCTCGGGTCGCGGCCCTTTCGGCGCGCCGCCCGACGGCCACGGCGACCCCGGCATGCCGCCGATGTTCGGCCCCATGAGAGCCGCCCCCATCCCCGACGACGCCCAAATCCTCCACGACGGCCCGCACCTCAAGCTCGCGCGCGTCAAGACGCCGCCGCCATCGGTCATGGAAAAACAATAAGCCGAGCGTGTTTCAATGCGGATAGTTTTTGTCGCAAGCGGCGGAGACAACATCGCTCACGGCCCGGCCGGCGCGAACAGCAGCATCGAGTTGTCCAGCGTTTTCGAATTTGCCACGTGGAAGTCGGCGTACAAAATGTTGCCGACGGGATCGACGAGCTGGTGGCGGGGGTTGAAGTTGAACTGGAGAAATGCGGTGAGGCTGTAGGCGCCGGGCGGCATGAAGCCCACGATGTCGCCGTGCGCCATGTGGGCGGGGGCGGCGTTGTGGCTGATGGAGATGGGGTTCGCGTTGGCGGGGTTGCCGGGCGGGAAGTGGATGATCGTGATCTTGCCGCTTCCGGGGGGATTCGCCCCGCCACCGGCGCTGGCATAAGCGTCGGCGTCCGAGTCGCCGAACATGCCGTCGTAGAGCAGCGCCTTCATGCCGGGCTTGGGCGTGTTGAACATGCGGACGTTGTAGAGCGTGTACTCGCTGTTGAGGCCGTAACTCAGCGGCACCGACGCGGTCGCGCCGGGCAGGACATTGGCGGGGATGTAGGAGGGCTCGCGATCGGTGGGGCACTGAAGCGTCTTGGGGTCATATGCGGTGCCCAGCACGCTGTAGGCGGGATATTGCCCGCTGTGATCGCTCATGTAGAGCTGCGTCGCGCGGCCCAGGTCCTTGAGGTTGCTGCCGCACACCGCCAGGTGCGTCATCTCGCCGGCCCGGCTCAGCGCCGGCGTCAGAAACGCCACCAGCGTCGCGATGATCGCCACGACAACCAGCAGCTCGATGAGTGTGAAGCCCGCTCTGCGCCGCGGCATCGCCGCAGCGCCCGCCCGCATCCGTGAAGCCTTCATGGGGAACCACCCTTGTGCAACAGAGGAACAAACCCGGTCACGCAAGAGAACAATGGGATATAACCACGACGGTCCCTAGAACACGTACGAATTTTGTTCCCCGGGTTTTCCGTGAGACGGCGTGAATGAGTTAATGGGTTAACGGGTGAGGCCGGGGCACTTCAGTGCCCCGGTGCCTTGGAAGCCTTGACGTGCCCAATTCCATATCACCTCAAAAGACTCATTCCTCGACCATCACTCCTCACCGCTCTCGCCGCCGGCCAGCAGCGACATGCGCACCAGATCGGGCAGGCTCTCGGCTTCCATCTTTTCCATCACGCGGCTGCGGTGGACCTCGACGGTCTTGACGGTGACGCCCAGTTCATCGGCGATGGTTTTGTTGGCGTGGCCGGCGACGACCAGGGCCATCACCTCCTGCTCGCGCGGCGAGAGGCGCGCGATGCGGGCGCGGAAGAGGCGGGATTTGTTTTCGTGTTGGGTCGCGTTGGACTGGAGCGCCAGGGCCTGATGGATACGGTCCAGCAGCACCTGCTGATTGCAGGGCTTCTCGATGAAGTCCAGCGCGCCGGCCCGCATCGCGCGGACGGCCATCGGCACGTCGGCGTGGCCGGTGAGGATGATGATGGGCAGCGTCAGGCCGTGCTGCACGAGAAGTTCCTGCAGGTCCAGGCCGCTCATGCCGGGCATGCGGACATCGAGCAGGAGGCAGCCGCGCGCCGCGGGCGCGTTTCCGGGTGCGGCGCTGATCGCGCCGGCGGCGCTCAGGAAAGCCTCGGCGGAATCGAAACAGCGCGTGCGCAGGCCGACGGATTCCATGAGAAATTCCAGCGAGTCGCGGACCGCCGGATCGTCGTCGACGACGAAGATGGTGACATCGCTCGATGCGGCGGGCGGCACTGCGGGCTGCTCGCGCGGCGTCTTGCGTGGCGCGGCTTTGGAATGCGGATCAGTCATGGTGCGGCCCCCGGATTTGAATCGGGTGCCACGGCCAGCGCAGGCTTTGCGGAGTCGGCCGTGTGTCTTGGCGCACGACACGGGGACACGGCCGACTCGAAGACTCGCTGGCCGTGGCACCCAAGCGCGGAAGGAATTTCTCAGCCATTTTCCGCCTCCCGACAAAGCGGCAGCGAGAATCCGAAGCTCATGCCACGGCCGGCGGCGAGGTGGGCTTCGAGCTTGCCGCCGTGCGACTCGACGATCGAGTGGCAGATCGCCAGGCCCATGCCCATGCCGGCGGGCTTGGTCGTGTAGAAGGGCTCGAAGATGCGCAGCAGCGTCTCGGCATCGCAGCCCGGGCCGGTGTCGGTGACGTTGATCTGGATGCGCTTCGGATCGGCCGAGTAGTTGATGCGGAGCGTCAGGACGCGCGGCCCGCTCTCGGTCGCGCTCATCGCCTCGATGGCGTTGCGCATGAGGTTGACGAGCACCTGCTGGACCTGAATCCGGTCGGCGAAGACGACGACGCCGGGGCTCTCGATCTGGATGCGTAGCTCGACGTGGCCCTGACGGATCTCGGCGGCGAGCAGCTCGGCGACCTCGCGGACCAGCGGCTCGAGCGGGGCGGCGGCGTGCTCCGGCGGCCGCTTGGCGACGAACTCGCGGAGCCGCTGGATGATCTGTCCGGCGCGCTCGGCCTGCGCCGCGGCGCGGGTCATCGCGCTGCGCAGCTTCTCCATGTCGTACTGCGGGGCCTCGGTCATGTGCAGCGCGCCCTGCAGGTAATTGATGATCGCCCAGAGCGGCTGATTCAGCTCGTGCGCCAGGCCCGACGCCATCTCGCCCATCGTGCTGTGGCGCACGACGTGCGCGAGCTGATCGCGGAGCGCGGCGGCGTGTTCCTGCGCGATTTCTCGCTGGGCCATCGCCTCCTGCAATTCGCGGTTGGTGCGCACGAGGTCGGCGGTGCGATCGGCGACGAGGACCTCGAGCTCCGCGGCCTGGCGCGAGAGCGCCTCCTGGGCGCGCTTGCGCTCCGTCACATCGCGCTCGATGGCCAAGAAGCCCGTCAGCGCGCCCGACGCGTCGTGGATGGGCTGGCCGTCGATGCTGTTCCAGAACGCCGCGCCCGATTTGGTGTAGTTGAGGATCTCGACGTGGAAGCCTTCCCCGGCCCGGACCTTGGCCGACATCTCGTCGGCGATCGCGCGATCGGTCAGCGGGCCGCGCAGAAACGATCCCGGCGCACGGCCGCGAACCTCGTCGAGCGTGTACCCGGTGATGCGCGTGAAGCCGTCGTTGACCCACTCGAGCATGCCGAGCGGATCGGTGAGGATGACGGCGTTGTCCGTGCGGCTGGCGACGATCGAGAGCTTGCGCAACTCGCGCTCGGCCGCCTGCTCCTGGGTGATGTCCCGGCCGACGCCGACGAATCCCGTGACGTGTCCCTCCGCATCGCGCATCGCGGTGACCGACACGCGGACGGGGAACTCCGACCGGTCCTTGCGGACGTAAACCCACTCGTTTTCATCGACCCGTCCCATCGTCGCCTTGTATGTCATCGCCTCGAGGCCCGGCGTGAAGGTCCGGCCCGTCTCGGCCGACAGCGCCGCGGTGTATCGGGCGATCACATCGGCGCGATGGAAAAGCACGGGCGTCGCAACGCCGATCACCTCCTCCGCTTTGTAGCCGAGCATCCGCTCCGCCACGGCGTTGAAGGTGCGGATCACGCCGCGGGCGTCGGTCGAGACGATCGAATAATTGGCGCTGTTGATGATCGCATCGCGCAGGGCCGTCGCCTGCGCGATCTGCCGCTCGATCTCGGCGGCGCGTTGGCTGAGGCGATAGAGGAACAGCAGGACCGCGGCGGTGGTGCAGAGCCCGATGAGCATCGCGGCGAGCGGTTCGATCGTGAGCCGCGCCGCGATCTCCCGCCGTCCGCCGGGGTGGAGCATGATGTAGAGCAGCACCGAACCGGCGACGCCGACGAGCGCCGTCAGCAGCATCAGCACGCTCTGCGTTCGGCTGCGTTTGCCGAATTGATGCGTGTCCCCGGTTCCCATCGCCCATCTCCGTGAAGTCGGCGTTAACGCCGTGCCGGCATCTGCGCCCCGGCGTCGCGGACGACCGCCTCGATCACCTGTTTCGCATCGCCGAAGAGCATGCGTGTGTTGGGCTTGTAGAACAGCGGATTGTCCACGCCGCTGTAGCCGGTGCCGCGGGAGCGCTTGAGGACGATGACCGTCCGCGCGTTCCACACCTCGAGCACCGGCATGCCGTAGATCGGCGAGCCCGGCGAATCCATCGCGGCGGGATTCACGATGTCGTTGGCGCCGATCACCAGCACGACGTCGGTCTTCGGGAAGTCGGCGTTGATCTCGTCCATCTCCAGCACGATGTCGTACGGCACCTTCGCCTCGGCCAGCAGCACGTTCATGTGACCCGGCAGGCGACCCGCGACGGGATGAATCGCAAAGCGCACGTTCGCGCCGGCGGTGCGCAGGAGCTGCGTGAGTTGATAGACGGGATGCTGCGCCTGCGCGACGGCCATGCCGTAGCCGGGGATGATGATGACGGACTGCGCATCGCGGAGGAGTTGGACGGTCTCCGCGACCTCGATGGGGTGGACCTCACCGGCGGGCTCGGCGGGGCCGGTCGCGGAGGTGATGTTTGATGAGCCGAAGCCGCTGAAGAGCACGTTGAAGATGGAGCGGTTCATTGCCTTGCACATGATGTAGCTGAGGATCGCGCCCGAGGAGCCGACGAGGGCGCCGGTGACGATGAGCAGGTCGTTTTTGAGCATGAAGCCGGTCGCCGCCGCGGCCCAGCCGGAGTAGCTGTTGAGCAGGGAGACGATGACGGGCATGTCCGCCCCGCCGATGGCCATGACGGAGTGGAACCCGAGCACGAGCGCGATCGCGGTCATGCCGAGCAGCGCCGCCGATCCCTGGCCGGGGGCGGACTGCGTGTAGACGACGCCGAGCCAGATCGCGGTGACGGTGAGGATGAAATTGAATGTGTGGCGCAGCGGGAGGAGCAGCGGCTTGGAGGTGATGACGCCCTGCAGCTTGCCGTAGGCGACGAGCGAGCCGGTGAACGTGATCGCGCCGATGAGGATGCCGAGGTAGGTTTCGATCTGGTGGACGATTTTTTCGGCGCCTTCGAGGTGCGGCGTACCGTAGTGGTTGCTGAGGCCCACGAGCACCGCGGCGAGGCCGACGAACGAGTGCAGGATCGCGACGAGCTGCGGCATGGACGCCATCTCGACGCGCGAGGCGAGGACGAGGCCGATGACGGCCGCCGGGGCGATGAACGCGGAGAGCACGAGATAGCGATCGGGGTGAACGGAGGCGATGGTGATGAGGATGGCGATGGCGATGCCGAGCATGCCGTAGAGATTGCCGCGGCGCGCGGTCTTCTGCGTGGAGAGCCCGCCGAGGCTCAGGATGAAGAGCACTCCGGCGACGATGTAGGCGACTGTGACGAGACCGGTGGTCATGGTGGGCTCGGAGGCGGGACTAGTCTCGGCGGAACATTTTGAGCATGCGGTGCGTGACGGCGAATCCGCCGGTGACGTTGATCATGGCGAGGAAGACGGCGAGGGCGGCCAGGCCGTTGGCGAGATTGAGTTCGGAGCCGGTGAGCTGCAGCACGGCGCCGAGGACGATGATGCCGCTGATGGCATTCGTGACGGCCATGAGCGGCGTGTGCAGGGCGGGTGTGACGTTCCAAACGACCTGCCAGCCGACGAAACACGCGAGGACGAAGACGGTCAGATGCTGCAGGAAATCCGCCGGTGCGTAGCGGCCGGCGGCGAGGAGCAGCAGACCGCCGAGGATCGCGGCGATGGCGATCGGCACGGGCTTGAGCGCGTTGGCATCGGCAGCTTTGGCGTGTCCGGCGGGCTTCTGGCCCTCGACGTATTCCGTCGTCGCGGCGACAGGCTTCGGCGGCGCGACCTTCGGCTTGGGCGGCGGCCAGGTGATTGCGCCTTCGTGCGTCACCAGTGCGCCGCGCACCGCCTCATCTTCCAGATCGATGTGCAGCTTCCCGGTGTCGCTGATCTCCGCGACCATGTGATACAGATTATTCGCGTACAGTCGGCTCGACTGCGTCGGCAGGCGGCTCGGCAGATCGGAGTAGCCGATGATCTTCACGCCCTGCTTGATCACCTCGCGGTCGAGCTCCGTTCCGGCGACGTTCCCGCCCTGCGCCGCGGCGAGATCGACAATGACCGAGCCCTCCTGCATCGACTCGACCATGCCCGCAGTGATGAGTTTCGGCGCTTCTTTTCCCGGCACGAGTGCCGTGGTGATGATGATGTCCACTTCCATGGCCTGCTGCGCGAAGAGCTCCATCTCCGCGGCGATAAAGGCCGGGCTCATCGTCTTGGCGTAGCCGCCCTCGCCGGTCGCGTCTTCCTGAACATCGACGGTCAGGAACTCCGCGCCCATGCTCTTGATCTGGTCCTTCACTTCCGGGCGCGTGTCGAACGCGCGGACGATCGCCCCCAGCGACACCGCCGCCCCGATCGCCGAGAGGCCCGCGACGCCGGCGCCGATGACGAGCACTTTCGCCGGCGGGATCTTGCCCGCGGCGGTGACCTGCCCGGTGAAGAATCGGCCGAACGCATGAGCCGCCTCGATCACCGCGCGATACCCCGCGATGTTCGCCATCGAGCTCAGCGCATCCATTTTCTGCGCCCGCGAAATGCGTGGAACGCAATCCATCGCCAGCGCCGTGATGCGTTTGGCGGCGAGCCGGTCGAGCAGCGCCTTGTTCTGCGCGGGCCAGATGAAGCAGATGATCGCCGAGCCGTCGCGCAGGAGCGTGACCTCGTCGCGGTTCCGCGCCGTGTCGAACTCGGGGCTGCGCACCTTGAGGATCAGATCGGACTGCGCCCACACCGCCTCGCCGTGCAGCACCTTCGCGCCGACTTCGAGATATTGTGTGTCGGGGAAATTCGACTCCGCCCCCGCGCCGGTTTCGATCAAAACCTCGTGGCCCAGCGCCTGCAGGCGCCGGACGGATTCAGGCGTCGCCGCGACACGGCGCTCACCGGGGTGAACCTCGAGGGGGATGCCGATGATCATGCGTGAGATTCTAGGGCAAATTTATTATGGGTGTCGTGTTTCGGGGTGCCACGGCCAGCGCAGGCTTTGCGGAGTCGGCCGTGTGCCTTGGCGCATAACGCGGGGACACGGCCGACTCGAAGACTCGCTGGCCGTGGCACCCGAGCTATGGTTTCCGCGTCGCGGTTGCCGCTGCGGGTGTCGGCGCCGCGGTTCGGCCCGTCAGCAGAACGTTGAAGAATGCCTGGTTCAAACGCTCGCGGCCGTCGCGGTCGGCTTCGAGATATTCGTTGCGCCGCGCGGCCCACTCGCGGCGCCAGGCATCGTCCGTCTCGGGGTCGCCGAGCCAGTCGGCCAGGGCGAGGGCGGCGGTCGTCTGATCGATGATGGGCTGCCACTTGGCGGCGTCCTCACCGGGCAGCGGGATGATGAGGAATGCCGACTCGCCGGAGTTTTCGATCTTGCGCATCGCCTCGGCGCGGGGCAGCGTGACGCCATTCGGCTGCGCGGGCGTCCACACGGCGATGTGACTCGATTTCGAGTTGCGCACCGTGCCCATCGCCTGCTCGCGCGAAAGCGTCTTGGGCGCGGGCCGCAGCGGCTCAACGCCGAGCTGGCTCCAGAGGGGCACGGGCGGCGGTGTGGTGGGACGGATGTGGAAGCCATCGAACGCGGTCGTTGTCACGCCGGTCTTGCCGGTGGTGCCACGCAATCCGGGCGGGAGTGGGATTGATGACGCGGGCTGCTGCTGCGCGGAGATGCCGGACGGCCCGACTTCGACGTTGGCGCGATCGGCGTTGCGCGTGGCGGATCGTTGCGACCCAGCGCCGACTAGGACGCCGGTGTATTGAGTTGCCGCGTTGCTCGATGCTGCGCCGCTGCGGGGGGCGAGTTCGGCGAATTGTGCGATGTGCGGTTTGATCTGCGCCGCGCTGGCAACTTCGATTGATGCAGTGTCCGACGCACGCGCTGTTGTCGCGCCATTGGCCGGCGTGCCGATCCGCACTCCGACGGGCCGAGAAGCGTCTGCGACCCCTCCGGGGTCGGGAAGATTGTTTGTCACCGCAACCGGGGGTGTCGCTTCGCTCAACCCCCGGCTAATGGCTGTGAACCCTCCGGGTTCCGAAGCAGACGTTGACGGGGTTCGCGAGGCGGCGGTATTGAGATTGTTTGTCGCGTTTAGCGAATCGTTGTGAAGCGCATCTGAATTAGCCCCGGCCGGGAGACCGGCGTTTCCTGTCACCCCGGAGGGGCGCAAGCCATTAGCCGGGGGTTGAGCCGGCGACACCCCCGGATTCAAGGCGACCGATTCGTTCCGCACCCCGGCAGGGGTGCCAGCGCCTGCGAGCGCGATTGGATCATGAAAGTCGCCCACAGCGCCGCTTCCGCGCGGCGCGACTTCCGCAAATTGCGCGATGTGCGGTTTGATGAGTGCGGGGTCCGCGATGCGCGAAGCATCTGCGACCCCTCCGGGGTCGGGAGAATTGTTCGGCGTCGCGACCGGGGGTGTCGCTTCGCTCAACCCCCGGCTAATGGCTGCGATCCCTTCGGGATCGTGAGAGCCGGCCGCTCCGGGTTCAGAGGCACGCGCTTGGGGCGCACCGGGATCGGTCCGCGGCGTTTCCGAACCAGCCCCGGCCGGAAGGCCGGGGTTTCCATTTGTTGCGGGGTTTTGATTCGGGTCCTGAAACCCCCCGCTTCCGCGAGGGGCTAGGTCGGAGGATTGCCCCGGTGCTCCTGCGAGCGGCAAGCCGTGTGACAGATCCTCTTTCGCCGGATCCGGCGGGCGCGGGGCGTCGGCGGTGCCGACGCGATCGGCGGGTTTCTTTGATGTGGCGGATGTCGTGTCGTGAACAACATGGTCGCGGTAAACAGTCTTCGTGCGGTCCACGCCATCGCGGCCGTCGCGACCGTCGCGCCCATCATGTCCGCCGCCACCACCGCCGAACGAATAGTGCGTGTCACCGCCGCCCTGCAGCGCGCTGGGCGTCGGGGCGACGGGCGACTTGCACGCCGCCGTCAGCAGACAGGCCCCCAGGATGGTGAACCGCGCCGAAAGCCGCATATGCGTCACCGGTTTGAAATTACCTCTCCCTTCAAGGGAGAGGTCGGCGGTCCTCCGCCGGGTGAGGGTGAGACGCGAAAAGTTTCAATGTGTGTCCGCACGATGAGCACGTGTCGTCCTGATGTTTAGACCCTCACCCCGGCCCTCTCCCTGGGAGGGAGAGGGGGCGGAACTCAGTTGACGACGAGGCTGCGGAACGCCGAGACGAGCGGCGGGCCGGAGGCGGGGTCGAAGTGGGCGGTGAGATTGAATCGGCCGTCTCGCGTCGAGGTGATCGACTTCTCGACGAGCACCTGGCTGGCGCGTCCGCCGGTCTGCGCATCGGTCAGGCCCTGGCGGAGGTGCTCGATGAGCGAATCGAAGTCGAGCGTGTCGGCGCAGCGGTCCATGAGGCGGCCTGGGATTCCCGCGGCGTCGGCCGGGCCGAGCTTGGCGAGGAGCTCGATGACGGTCGGATCGCCCGCTGCCTTGAAACGCTCGCCGTTGTAGGTGTACTCGGCGGTCACGCCCATCTCGCCGCTCGTCGTCGGGTTGATCGTCAGGGCGAGGTCGAAGTCGAGGTGGCGCTGGAGCTGGGCGTAGCGGGCCTGTGCTGCGGCGGTCTTGGGCATGTCGGCGAAGCAGCGTGCGGCATCGAACCACAGGGCGATCGCGCCGCCGGTCGGCAGCGGACGGCGGGGACGGCTTGCGGCGCGCGACTGGAACACCGACGAATCCTCGGGCAGCGCGAGGCAGGTGCGCATCTCGGCTTCAACGCGGGGATGAGCGGGATCGCCCTCGATTTCCATGAGGAGCACGGCTTCGTGATCGGTCAGGCCGAACGTGAAGAACGAGCCCTCGGGATCGAGGTAGCGGCCCTTGCCGAAGCGGACCATGGAGCGGTTGCGGGCGATTCCGGCGGTCGTCGTGGCAGAGGTGCGGAGGCTGCGGGAGATCGTGTCGGCGATGCGGGAGAGGCCGGCCTCGGCGGCGACGGGATCGGTGACGCGGGCGATCAGGCCGCAGATCATCACGGGGCGGTCGCCGCTGCTCGGGGCGGCGTCGGCGCTGGCGGTCGGATACTTCACGAAGGCGTAGACATCAGAGTTGGAATCGAAACCGCTGCGGAGCATCTCGCCGAGCGCCGCGGCGACGGGGGCGCTGATGAGCGGGCTGAGCGCGCCGGCTTTTTTCGGATCGGCGGCGCCGGCCTGGAGCATCGGAGGACGCAGGGCGACGACGGCGAAGCTGCCATCGGGAATGAGCTCGGCGTGCGCCGGGGCGGCGGCGGCGGCCTCGGGCAGGATCATCTCGCGGTAGTGATACGCGGCTCCGCCGGCGAGAGAGACGGCGAGGAGGATGATGCTGGTGGTGACGAGCGCGGCCCAGCGGCGGGTGCGCGGCGCGGCGTCCGCAGGTTCGGCGCTCTCATCGGTGTCCGAGACCCCGCCGAGCAGGCCGGGCCTGCGCTTCTTGCCGTCGCTCATGGCGATGTTGAAGCCGATCGTCAGGGCGACGGCCAGCGGATCGAACACGAAGACGAAGATGACCATGAGCCACTTGACGACCTGATCGACCGGTGCGTTGAACGCGCGGGCAACGAAGCGGTACGAGCCGATGTCGGTGGCGGCGATCTGTTCCTGGATGCGGCGGATCTCGGTGTTGCCGCTGCGGATGCGGCTGTAGAGCGCTTCGATCTGATTGTCACCGGCGGCGGCGACCGTCTTGCTGCTGGTCTGCACAGCGCCCATCTGCTGCTCGATGAGGGCGACAGTGTCCATCCGGGCCTGGCGGAGCTTGCGCTCTTCGACGTCAAAAGCAGCGGTTTCCTGCGTGTATTGGCTGCGCACCGCGGCGAGCTGCTGATCGACGGAGGCGACGCTGCGGGCGTAATCGGCCCGGAGCTGCTCCTGCGTCTGGCGGTGCTGCGTCAGCTCCGCGGCGATCTGGGCGCGCTCGCCGGACTGCTGCGAGCGCACAAGCTGGCCCTTCTTGATGCTGTCTTCCTTGAGGAACCCGGCGCCGCCCTCGCGGGTGTACGCATCGACAGCCCGATCGAGCGCGACGAGACGGTCATTGAGCCCGGCGATCGCGGAGACCTCGGCGGCCTGCGCAGTCTTGAGCAGCGCGGCGGCCTCGGCGATGCGCGGAGACTGCTGCTCGATGTCGCGGTCACGCTTGTCCTTGGCGACCTTGCGGCGGTCTTCGAGACGGGCGAGAGATTGCGTGAGCAGTTGGTCGGCCTGCGTGATCTGGGCGCTGAGGGCGCCGAGATCCTGCCGGCCGTTGTCGGTGGTTTTGCCGACCTGCGTCTTGGAGCCGTCGATGCGCGTCTGTGCGTCGGCGATCTCGCGCTGGATGGATTCGATCTGCTGCTCGAGGAGCGTGACCTGGGTGGTGGTCTTTTCGTAAGCGCTGGCGAGGTAGCCGTAGATGCCCAGCGACGTGATGCCGATGAGCACGAGCACGGCGGCCATGAGATAGAGGCGCAGCAGGATCGTGATGCGCGACCAGTACTGATAGAGGAAGGATGCGGCGATGAGCTTGCCGACCTCGAGGCTCGCGGCCATCACCATGACGGCGACGGCGGAGCCGGCGAAGAGCAGGCCAAGCCCGCGCACGGAGAAGAACGCGGAGCAGCCCGCGATGAAGAGCGCCGAGAACCCGATGATAATTCTGAAGAGGATACGCATCCGTGCGTCTCGCAAAGAGGTGGGAACCCATCCATGAGTTCGGCGATGATCTTAACGGCTGGGGCGGGCGATAGCCACGGGAAAACAGGAAAATCATACGGGACCACACGATTTCCTCTTCAAGTGTTGACAATACGTCACCCGATGACATACTGTCATCATGCGTGTCATAGCTAGGAAGGCGATCAACCAATGGCGAATGGAACACCCCAAAGCCGACCGGGCTCTGCTTCGGTGGCTGGCAACGGTTGAAGACGCCGCGTGGACCTGTTTTGCGGACATCGGGGTCACGTTTGGGAAAAACAACGTCGATCAGACCAACGACGTGAAAAGCAACAAAACGGTGGTCATCTTCGACATCGGCGGCAACAAGTTTCGGCTTATCGCGGCGGTTCACTACGTTGCGGAACAGCCGGAAAAAGGGCGGGTCTACGCCATGCGGTTCCTGAAACACGCGGAATATGACAAGAACACCTGGAAGGGGCAGCTATGAAAACCAAGGCCGGCACATTGAGCTTTGACGACCTCCCCACGGAATTCCTGGAGCTTGTCGCCTATCGCGCCCCGCACCCGATCGCCGACGATGTCGATCTGGACAACGTGATGGAGGTCGTGAATTGCCTCGCGGGACAGGATCTCACGCAGGGTCAGAATCAGTATCTCGACCTGATTTCGGAGCTCGTCGAGAAATACGAGGCGGAGCACCACGCCATTAACACCTCCGGCATGCGTGGACTCGAGGCGCTGAAGTATCTCGTCGACCTGCACAAGATGAGCGCCGCCGACCTGGGGCGATTGCTCGGCGATCGCTCACTGGGAACACGAACGCTTTCCGGTGAGCGGGAGCTGAGCAAAGCCCATATCCGGGCGCTGGCCGATCACTTCAAGGTCAATCCGAGCCTGTTTTTTTGAGACGACCGGACAATTGACCGCTCAACTTCTCGGATTCGGCAGCTTCCCGCGCAGTTGCTCAAAAATCTTCGTCTGCTCTTCGGTCAGTTCCTTCGGCACATCGATGCGGATCACGGCGTAGAGATCGCCCTTCTCGCCTTTGCTGGTCTCGATGCCGGCGCCGCGCACGCGCAGCTTGCGGCCGCCGCTGCTGAGCGGCGGAACCTTCATCGATACCTTGCCCGTCAGCGTCGGCACATCGACGACCGCGCCGAAGATCGCCTCATCCACGGACACCGGCACATCGACGAGCAGGTCCAGGCCCTCGCGGTGAAACTTCTCGTGCGGCGTGACGCGGATCTTGAGCAGCAGGTCGCCTGACGGGCCGCCGGTCGGGGACGGGTGGCCCTTGCCGCCGATGCGGAGCTTCGCCCCGTCGGCGACGCCGCGCGGGATCTTCACATCGATCGTCTGCGTCGCGGTGCCATTGGAAAGCTGGAGCGGGATCGTGCCGCCGTTGACGGATTGCTCGAAGGAGATGGTCACGGCGTGGTGCAGGTCTTCGCCGGGTGTGCCGCTGGCGGCGCCTCCGCCGAAGGGATTGCGCCCCTGCGTCCGACCCGCGCCCGGGCGGCGCGTTCCGGCTGCGCCGCCTCCGCCGAAGAATTGCGAGAAGATGTCGCCGACGTCCACGCCCTCGGCACCGGGATCGACGCGGAAGCTGAATCCGCCCGGGCCGGTGTTGGTCGTCGTGCGTCCCTGGCTGCCAAACGGATCGAAGCCCTGGCCCGGCCCCGCGCCGCCGGGACCGCGGCCGACCCCGACGCCGGCGTGGCCGAACTGGTCGTAGAGCTTGCGCTTCTCGGGGTCCGAGATGACGTCGTAGGCTTCCTGTGCCTCGCGGAACTTGGCCGCGGCGTCGGCCGCCTTGTTGCGATCGGGGTGGTAACGCTTGGCGAGCTTGCGGTACGCCTTCTTGATCTCATCAGCCTCGGCGGTGCGCGTCACGCCGAGAATGTCGTAGTAGTCTCTGGGCATAGTCCGACATATTAGCGGGAAAACGGCCGGGATTCAGAATGATGCCTGTCTTCTACTTCCACGCCTGCTCCGCCTCCGCCATCGCCGCAAACGGGTCGGGCAGATCGCGCAGCTCGACGACCACCGCACGGAGCCCGCGGGCCAGGCTCAGCGTCGCGCGATACGCCTCGACGTCCAGTTCCCCGGCGCCGACGATGCAGCGACCGCCCATCGTCGCCACGGAGACGCGCGCGAAATCGTCGAGCCGGGCGACGCGCAGACGGTCGGCGAGCTGCGCCACGATCGTCACCGGGTCCAATTTCTCGGCCAGCAGCGCCGCCGGGTCGATCGCCGAGCCGAGCATCGGCGTGTCGTGGGCCGCGAGCAATTTCTTCAGGGCTTCGAGATCGTGTTCGGCGTGCACCGCGAGCGGGACGCTGTGGCCATCCGCGGCGACCATCAATTCGCGCATCACATCGGCGGGCATCGACTCGGCGGGGAGCGTCAGGCTCAGCGGTACGCGGCCGAGGTCCGCGGCGAGCTCGACGGCCGCGAGCGCCGCGCTCGCCGCCTGATCCACTTTCCGGGGGTCGAGCCAGTCGCGGTGCGGGATCATCAGGTCCAGGCCGCTGAGCATCACGCCCGAGCGGCCGAGCATGGCCAGGACATCGCGCCGCGCCCCGTGATCCAGCTCGCGCGGCCGCAGGCCTTTTTGAGCCGCCGAGAGCTGCACCGCCCGGAACCCCGCGGCGGCGGCGCGGCGCACGGCCTCATGTACCCCGCCGGCGCGCGGCACCAGCGGGGCGATCGTCACGCTCAGCGGCGGTGTCAGGTCGAAGTTCATCATCGGTCGGCATTGTTGTCGTTCGCTCCGCCCTCCGCAATCCGAATTCCGCAATCGCTACAATGCCGCCATGCCGCGTGAGACGAAACAACAGACCGCCGCCCGCGCCCTGCGCGTCTATGCGAAGCTGCTCGCGGCGTATCCCGATGCCGTGTGTGCCCTGCACCACGAAAACGCATGGCAGCTCCTGACCGCGACGATCCTCTCGGCGCAGTGCACCGATGTGCGCGTGAACATGACCACGCCCGCGCTCTTCAAAAAATATCCGACGCCCAAGGCGATGGCCGCCGCGAAGCTCGCCGAGCTCGAAAAAGTCATCCATTCCACCGGCTTCTACCGCAACAAGGCCAAATCGCTCATCGCCAGCTCGCGCGACATCGTCGAGCGCTACGGCGGAAATGTGCCCGACACGATGGATGATCTGCTCACGCTTCACGGCGTGGCGCGCAAGACGGCCAACGTCGTCCTCGGCAACGCGTTTAACAAAAACGAGGGCGTGGTCGTCGATACGCACGTCGGCCGGCTGGCCGTCCGCATGGGCTTCACCAAACACGCCGACCCCAAAAAAGTCGAGCTCGACCTCATCAAGCTTTTCCCACGCGAAGATTGGACGATGCTCGCCCACCTGCTCATCTCGCATGGTCGGGCGATCTGCGCGGCGCGCAAACCCAACTGCGCGGGATGCCCGGTCCGTGACGAGTGCCCGAAAATCGGCGTAATTCCGAAGGAACGCGAGGCCTAGGCACTTAAGTGCCTAGGCCTCGCGTCTCGTTTGGATATTGGACTCGTTTCCTATGGATGAAATTTCAGCGATCAAGCCGTTGAAGGACGACGCCGTGCGCTGCGGGATCTACGTGGGCCGGCGGCGCGTGGCGATCCTCATGCTCGATCAGATCGAGTACCTGGGCCTCTACGTCGGTGCGCCGTGGGACCCGGATCGTCAGCAGCGGATCGCCGAGGCGGCGTTGCTGGCCAAGGCGCGGCGCGATGCGCTCAAGCTCGTCAATCGCCGGGCGCTCGGCTCGCCGCAGATGATCGAGAAGCTCACGCGCAAGGGCCACACGCTCGAAGTCGCCAAGGCGGTTGCGCAGGAGCTGCTCGACAAGAAGTTCCTCGACGATGAGGCGTATGGCCGGACGCTTCTGGAAAATCAGATGCGCAAGCCCGCGGGCCGGCGGCTGCTTCAGCAGAAACTGCAGCAGAAAAAATTGCCGTCGGCGATGATCAAGAAACTGGTGAACCAGGCGGACGCGGGGCGCGACGCGGTGGCCGATGCGCGGCGGTTGGCGGAGCAGAAGCTGCGCGGGGCCTCATTCCGCAAGCTCGACGATGCGGGCCGCAAGCGGCGGATCTGGGGCCTGCTGGCACGCCGAGGGTTTGAATCGCAGACGATCTCCGAAGCACTGGCGAAGCTGCCGGGCATGCATGGCGGGGACGAATCGGTTGAGTTTTGACGCGGTTATCGGGTGTTGCGGCGGGTTGCACTCAACTCGGGTAATCCCTTAGCCGATTCAGCGGATATGGAAGTGCTCGTTCTGCTGCCGGAACTGCCGAGTGCAGGTGACAAACCCGCGGATGTTCGGCCGCGCCAGTTTCTGGCCGCGCTGCGGCAGGCGGGCATCCGCGCCCATGTCGTGGCGATGCGCGGTCCGGACCAGACCGCCGCGGACGAAGCGCTCTGCGCCGGGCTTGCGGCGACGGTCGCCTCGTTTGCGGCGCCCGCCGCGCTGCCGTTGCGCCGCATGATGTCGCTGCTCAAAGGCAAGAGCATGAGCGTGATGGAGCACCAGAGCACCGCGCTGGCGGCACACCTCGAAAAAATGGGCGGCGCAAAACGCTTCGACGCCGCGATCAGCTTCGGCGCCGTGATGTCAGCGTACGTTCCCCGGCCGATGGCGATGACGATCCTCGATCTCGCGACGCCCGCCTCGTCGATCATGACCGCCCGCGCCCGCGCGGCGAGCGGACTGCGTCGCTGGGCGATGGAGGCCGAGGCGCCGCTGCTTCAAAGGCTTGAACACAAGGAACTGGAGCGTTCGGACCTGACACTCGTCAGCAGTCCGACGGACGCTGCCCGGCTCTCGGCGATGTACAAGAAAAAGAATGTCATGACGGTTCACGACGGCGTGAACGTCGCCGCGAAGCCGAGCCGCGAATCGGTGATCGGCGGGCCGTCGCGGATCGTGATGCGAGCCGACTTCACGCACGAGGCCTACGCCGTCGCCGTGCGGCAATTCCTCGAACAAGTCTGGCCCTCGGTGCGGAACCTGCGGCGTGACGCGGAACTGGTGATCGTCGCGCAGCGGCCTCCGGCCTGGCTCAAGGCGCACGAGGCGGAGCGCGTGCGCGTCGTCAACGGGCTCGACGCATTTCCCGAGGAGCTGCGTCGCGGGTTGATGTTCATCTCGCCGTGGAGCGCGCCGCGCGGTTTGTCGATGGTCGTGCCGCAGGCGATGGCGATCGGCGTCGTGCCGCTGGTGAGCCCGGCGGTGGCGGCGGGTCTGCCGACGGCGTTGAGACAGCACGTGGTCGTCGCGGACGGCGCGAACCAATGGGCCGCGACGATCGAGCGGCTTCTGCGCGACCGGACGCAGGCGTACAGCATGGTCTGCCGGGCGCAGGACGCGGTCCGCCAGCACGCGACTCCGGAGGCGGTGTGGGCGCCGGTGATCCAGCTGCTGCAATTGACGAGCAAGACGATGGGGCGCGACCCGCACTTCAAGATGTCGGCGGCGTGACGCCGGTCGGTCTACCGCCCGTTTCGCCACGACAAACTCGCCTTGCCAACAATTAGACCTCTGCTACGATATAAGGCTTGCGACTGCGTCCCCGTCGTCTAGCCTGGTCTAGGACACCGCCCTTTCACGGCGGTAACACGGGTTCAAATCCCGTCGGGGATATTTTGATTTCGCGACAGGCCCGGTGAACTTCGCCGGGCCTTTTTGATGCGCGTCGGGTGCCATTTGCCTTGGGTGCCACGGCCAGCGCAGTCCGCGGAGTCGGCCGTGTCCCCATGCGGTGCGTCAAGGCACACGGCCGACTCCGCAAAGCCTGCGCTGGCCGTGGCACCCAAACCGAACTTCACGCACCCGCCTGCACGTTGGCAAAAAGCTCCGTCGAGAAATAGCGCTCCATGCGGTCGGGCAGGACGGTGACGATGACCGAACCGGGCGGGAGGCGGCGCGCCGCTTCGAGGGCGGCGGCGAAGTTCAGGCCGCTGCTGGGGCCGACGGGGTAGCCGCGTGCGATGAGCTCCCTCGTCAATTGGATCGCCAGTTCATCGGAGACCTCGAGCTCGATGAGGCCGGGCATTTCGCTGGGACGGTAGATCGTTGAAAGGTTTTCGACGACACCGGGGATGCGGCTGCTGTAGGAGCAGCACTCGGCTTCGGCGAAGCAGGCGGCCTGCGTGGCGTTTCCAGGCGAGCGTGGCCGCGTGCTGACCGGCCGCGCGGCAAACGGCGTGATCTTCAACCCCGCATCGCACAGGCCGGCGTGGAGACCGACCAGCGTGCCGCCGGTGCCGACGCCCGAGACGACCGCATCGACGCGCCCGCCGGGGATCTGTGACACGATCTCGCGTGCCGTGCCCAGGCGGTGCGCCTCGGCGTTGAGCGGATTCTCGAATTGCCGCGGCTCGAATGCGCCGCACTCGGCGGCGATCTGCCGGGCGCGCTCGATCGTCCCGCGAACGCCGCCGGAGGCGGGGCTCAGCACGATGTCGCCGCCATATGCGCGGATCATCAGGATGCGCTCCCGGCTCACGCCCTCGGGCATCACCGCAGTGAACCGCAGCCCGACCTGAGCGCACGCCATCGCCAGCGCGATGCTCGTCGATCCGCTGGACGCCTCGACGACGCGGTCGCCGGCGCGGAGCCGGCCGGACACGATCGCTTGTGTGAGGATGTGCGCCGCGATGCGGTCCTTGGTCGAGCCCGAGGGGTTGAGGTATTCGAGCTTGCACCAGATGACCGCCTCGCCGGCGTGGAGCGCGATGGGCTCGAGCGGCGTGACGGCGAGCGGCGCGAGCTGTCTGGCGGCGGCGGTGTGCATGTGAACGGTTCTCTACTTTGTGCTCATCACGAGGTCGCGCACTTTTTGAACGTCGACGCCGCTGTCGATGCGGGACGGATCGAGCTTGAGCGCGGTGCCGACGATGAAGCCGTCGGCCAGCGGCAGGTAATCGCTCACGGTCGCGGCTGTGATCCCGCTGCCGACGAGGACCGGCGCGGAGCCCGCGGCGGCTTTCACTTTTTTGAGTTCGCCGAGCGGGGTCGCGGTTCCGGTGCCGCTGCCGGTGACGATCAGCGCATCGGCTCCGCCGCGGTGGATCAGGTCCGCAACTTCCTGCTCGAGCGGCACACCGGCTGCGAGCGGCGCGGAGTGTTTCACGTTCACATCGGCGAGGATCGCGATGTGCTCGGCACCGAGCTGGGCGCGCAGGCGGAGAAGTTCCGCGGCGATGCCCTGGATGAGGCCCTGATCGGTGACGCGGGCGCCGCAGAGGATATTGACGCGGATGAAGCGTGCGCCGGCGGCGTGTGCGATGGCCAGCGCGGCGCAGCCGTCGTTGCGCAGGACGTTGATGCCCAGCGGCACCTCGGGCAGTCGCTGCCGCAGATCGGAAGCGAGGTTTGCCATGTGTGCGACGGTTTCGACGGGGACGGAGCCGCGGTGGAAGGGCGTGTCGCCGAAGTTTTCGATCATGAGCGCCGTGACGCCGCCGGCGACGAGGGCCTGGGCATCGGCGTGCATGGCGTCGCGCACAGCCTGGAGGCTGCCGCCCCACCGCGGCGAGCCGGGCAACGGGCGCAGATGGACCATGCCGATGATCGGCTTGGCGCCGGGCAAGAGCCATGGGGCGGGTGTGGTGCTCATGCATTTAGTGTCGCACAGCCGCCGCCGGTGGTACAGTCGGGGCCTGAAAGGCAGGCCCGCGATGGCACGCATGTCGGTGATGATCCGCGAGAAGGTCTGCGCACTGGTCAAGCAGCGCGTGCCGGCCGGATCGAAAGTGCTGGAGGTAAGCTGCGCCCTGGGCAGGAACCTGGCGATCCTGCGCGACGCGGGCTACGAGGTGCGCGGCACGAATTTTTCGGAGTATGAGAAGCCGGTGGCGGGCGTTGAGATTGACCTCGGCGTGGACGTGATGAAGGGGCTTCCGTACGACGACGCGAGCTTCGATTGCGTTCTGCTGTGCGACATCATCGAGCACCTGTCGGACCACGATGCGGCGATCCGGCACATGTCGCGCGTGCTGCGGCCCGGGGGCCTGCTGATCATCGTGACGCCCAATATCATGCGCATCAATTCCCGCCTGCACTTCCTCTTCACCGGCTTCTTCAAGATCAAGCGCTCCTTCATCGGCTTCGACGTGCCGCAGGGCCAGTCCTTCGCGTTCCACAACTACCCGCCGCATCTGCCGACGCTCGCGTACCAGCTCCACTCGCACGGCTTGGACACCGAGCTCGACGCGATCGAGTACAAACCCAAGTCGATCGTGATGTGGCTTCTGTTTTTCCCGCTGATCTGGCCGATGACGTGGATCAATTTGTCGGTCAGTGAAAAGTTCCTCAAGGGCACGGCGGCCGCGACGGGGCTCGGCCGGCTGCTGACGAGCTTCAAGAGCCTGTGCGGCGAGGCGATGGTGATCCTCGCTTCCAAACGGGCCGTCGCGACGGACACCGGGGCGATGAAGACGACGCTGCCGGAGTGGTCCACAAAGATCGGCGGATCGTAACTCTCCCGGTGGTGGCTACAATTGCGGCCATGCGCATCGCACTGGCACAGATCAACCCGACGGTCGGCGACATCGACGGCAACGCCGACAAGCATCTGCGCGCCATCGAGCGCGCGGAAGCGGCGGGCGCGGAGCTTGTCGTGTTTCCCGAGATGTCGATCATCGGGTATCCGCCGAAGGACTTACTGCTCAAGCCCGATGTCGTCGAACGGTGCGGCGCGGCGGTGCAGCGCATCGCCGAGCGCTGCAAGGGGATCGCGGCGATTGTCGGGTTCCCCGCGCTGTCGCATCAGAAGCGCGGCAGGCCACTCTATAACTGCGCCGCGGTCTGCAAGGATGGCAAGGTCGCGCATCAGCACATCAAGCATCTGCTGCCGACGTACGATGTGTTCGACGAGACGCGTTACTTCGAGCCGGGCCCGGCGGTCGATCTGACGCAGATCGGCGGGGCGAAGCTGGGCATCAGCGTGTGCGAGGATCTGTGGAACGATGAACAGATCTTCAGCCGGCCGCTTTATCACGAGAATCCCGTTGATGAGCTCGCGAAGCTTGGGGCGCAGCTCTTCGTCAACTGCTCGGCGTCGCCGTTCGTCGTCGGCAAGCACGACTTCCGCCTGAAGCTGCTCGCCCACACCGCGAGCAAGCACAAGATCGCGATCGTCTACGTCAATCAGGTCGGTGGAAACGACGAGCTGGTGTTTGATGGCAACAGCTGCGTCGTCGATGCGAGCGGCGCGGTCATCGCGCAGGCGAAGGATTTCGCGGAGGATCTGCTGATCGTCGATCTGCCGGTGGGCTACGCCGACACGAGCGGGCGGCCGGGGACGTGCGGCGGGGTTTCGTGGAGCAACGAGAACGCGGGGAGCGCTAAGCCGCAAGCGGCGGAGAAGGTGCACGTCCGCGGCGGCGTCGGCTCGGTGTACGCGGCGCTCGAGCTCGGCCTGCGCGATTACTGCCGCAAATGCGGCTTCGCCTCGGTCGTGCTCGGCCTGTCGGGTGGCATCGATTCCGCGGTGTGCGCGGCGATCTGCGTCTCGGCTCTGGGCGCGGCAAACGTGACGGGCGTCGCGATGCCCAGCCGCTTCTCATCGCAGGGCTCGATCGACGATGCGAAGGAGCTCGCCGCGAATCTGGGCATCAAGTTTCACACCGTGCCGCTCGAAGCCGCGCATGAGGCGATGGAGCACACGCTCGCCCCGCTCTTCGCCGGCACCGCGCCAGGCACCGCCGAGGAGAATGTGCAGGCCCGACTCCGCGGCAACATCCTCATGGCGTTGAGCAACAAGTTTGGCTCGATGCTCGTGACCACCGGCAACAAGAGCGAGATCGCCGTCGGCTACTGCACGCTCTACGGCGACATGGCCGGCGGCCTGGCGATCATCAGCGATGTGCCGAAAATGATGGTCTACGAGCTCGCGGAATACATCAATTCGCCGGCGTGTCCGCTGCATCAGCAGCTCGGTCTCGCCGCCATCCCGCGCGACTCGATCACCAAGCCGCCAAGCGCCGAGCTTCGGCCCAATCAGACGGACCAGGATTCGCTGCCCCCTTACCCCGAGCTCGATCAGATCATCGAGCGCTACGTCGAGCGGCTCCAGAGCGCCCGCGAGATCATCGCCGAGACCGGCTTTGACACCGCGACCGTCAAGCGCGTCGTCCGCATGATCGACGTCAACGAATACAAGCGGAAACAGGCCGCCCCGGGCCTCAAGATCACCGGCCGCGCCTTCGGCTTCGGCCGGCGAATGCCCATCGCGCAGCGTTACAACCCCGCCGATGTGTAGGGCAATCCGCGTTGGGTGCCACGGCCAGCGCAGGCTTTGCGGAGTCGGCCGTGTGCCTTGGCGAAACGCACGAGGAGCACGGCCGACTCGAAGACTCGCTGGCCGTGGCACCCAAGCCAACACCACAACCCCGCCGACGTTTAATCCTCGCATCGCGCCCGCGCCTCACGCTAGACTGTTACCTCCATGCCGCGCCGCCACCACTTCATCCTCACTTCGCTCGCGCTCCTCACCGCGCTGCTCAGCGCCTGCGAGCCCGAGCAGCGCGTCCTCGGCACACGCTACGGCAACTTCGGCGAGTCGTACGAAAGCGAACCCCGCACCGGCGCCCGTTACGGTGGCTTCGGCGGTGGCGGCGGCAGTAACGAGCCCGATCTCCCCTGGGCCATCGCGCTGGCGGTCGTGAGCGGCCCCAACCACCAGGCCATCGCCGAGCAGCGGCGCGCCCAGCTCGCCACCGCCTCCGGCGCCAAGGGCCTCTGGATCGGCGAAGAGAATGACGCGAGCACCATCTACTTCGGCCACTACGCCTCGACGCAGGACGATGCGGTCCGCGCCGATTTCAAACACTGGCGCGATCTCAAGGCGAGCGGCCTCGCGCTCGATGCCGTGATGATCGTCCCCGTCGCCTCGGGCATCTCGGGCGGTCCGATCGCCGAGTGGGACCTCCGCCGCGCCGCGGCGCGTGGCAAGTACACGCTGCAGATCGGCTATTACGATGATCAGTTCGGCAAGGATTTCCGCAAGGCCGCGGAACAGGCTGTCGATGTCCTCCGCAAGGATGGAGCAGAGGCCTACTTCTACCACGGCCCCAACCGCTCGATGATCACCATCGGCGTCTTCGGCGAAAACGATCTGCAGAGCGCCACCGAATCCGGCTACAGCGCCCGCGTCCGCGCGCTGCAGCAGAAGTTTGCCTTCAACCTCGGCAACGGCCTGACCATCCGCCAGAAGGCCCCCGACGGAAACGTCACCAATCAGCCGAGTTTCCTCGTGAATATTCCGCACTGATCCCTGAGTTATCGGCGGCGTCCGGACCGCGCAAATCCCGCCAAACAGAGCCCCTTCGCTTGATTTTTCCCCGCCGATGACTAGGCTGTTGCGTCCCCAATGCGGGCGTGGCGAAACTGGCAGACGCGCTAGGTTCAGGTCCTAGTGGGGCTAAACACCCCGTGTAGGTTCGATTCCTATCGCCCGCACTTTGCGAAAAACCGCGCCCACCCGGCGCGGTTTTTTGTTTCATCCCAACGACAATGCCCACCCCATTATTCAAACCCAGCGACAAAGTCCGTCACGCAGCGCGGCCCGAATGGGGACCCGGCGTCGTCGAGGCTGTCACGCCCGTGCAGCACGAAGGCGCGGCGGCTCAGAAGCTCATCATCCGTTTCGAGCACCATGGCCGAACGACCGTGCACACCGGTTACGCGCGCATCGTCCCCGCGGATCATTTCGCGCCCGCCGCTCCGCCGCGGCCTGCCGCCGCGGAGGGCTCGACCGAATCCTGGCTCCGCGATCTCGAAGCGACGCCGCCGACGCAGGGCCTTGTCGAGCTGCCGCTGCCCTGCACCGATCCGATCGCATCGCTCAAAAGCCGCCTGACCGCGACGCTCGACCTTTTTCGCTTCGAGCCCAATGCGCGATCGATCACCGACTGGGCGATCGCGCAGACCGGCCTGACCGATCCGCTCCAGCAGTTCAGCCGGGAGCAGATTCACGATTCGTATGGCCACTTCTGCCATAACCGCGATGCGCATCTCCGCGACCTGGTGCGCAAAATCACCCGCGCCGGCGAAACCGCCCTGCTCGACGCCGCGGCCCAGCACCGCCTCCCCGCCGCCCGCGCGGCACTGCAACGGGCCCGTGCGGCACGTTAAATCAAGATTAGACAAGTGAATAGCCGCAGAAGTGTGGGGGCGCACAGGGAGTTACAGAGGTAAATTGCCCGGTTATTGCCGAATAAAAAGGCACCGCGCCACCTTTCTCGGCAACCTACCCCCTGGGGGATTAACCCCCAAAAAATAGATTTATCTTGTACTTAAAATTATCTGGGTAGCTGCTTGACTCAAGTTGCCCCATTCGTAGTGTAGTGACGATGAAAGCCACGCCGGAGAACCCTTACCCTCGTAGATTCGA